>NZ_MPRJ01000062.1 GCF_002020805.1 Solemya velesiana gill symbiont
AAGGCCAATTCGGGGATAAAAGACAGGCTTATTTGACGGATATTTGAATTTGGGTGCCTGGTGAATGAAAACTCTAAGTTTTCAGACCATCCTTAAGTTTGAAATCCATGAACACGGTTGCCCTGGTGTTACCAGGCGTCCAGGTGTCAGGTGGATATGTAAAACTGTCAGCAGTATCGACGATTTCCTCCGAATAGGTGCTCATGGCTTTCAGGAAAAAATTGATCGTGAAGCTCCGGAATTCACTGGTGAATTGTTGGCGTTGTTGTTGTGACGCTTGACGCCAGTGCTGGCCAAGAACTGACCGGGCAATGGTGCTGAAGTCGATGAGCGGGATGATCTTCTCATTGGCCAGGTCAAAGGCGAGTCGTGGAGACACCTTGATGGCATCACCATTGTTTCTTAGTTCGTTTATCAGGTGTTCAGTAGCGTCGATCACCAACTGTCGTGGTGGTTCCACTGCAGCAACCAGGCAGGCTGGGAAAATCAGTGTGACTACCAGTAGGCAGGCTCTCCAGAAAGTTACGGGAATTTTCAGAGGGGGCTGTGTGCAATCGAAGTGAATGGCCTTTCATGGCGTAGGTTTGTTATTTGTATTGAATGAGTTGAAAAAAATCTCATACCATTACGTCAATACCTTCTGAGCTCGACGTATCTTTCTTTTCAGAGGCCTGTTCTCTATCCTCCGCACGGCGCTTCGTGTTCCGACGCTCATGGTGTTCGCGGGTATCGAGATAAGCCTCTCCCCCTTGTCTGCGACGCTGCTGGAGACGCCGTTCGCCTTTATCGCGGGTATCATGCTCGCGCTGCTCGGAAACGGGAGTTGAGCGTTCAGTCTCCTCTAGCTCGCTAACCGGCTTTTCCACTTGTCGTGCAGATGCAGGCCGGGTGAGGGCGTGGAGTTTCGCGTCATCGCTGGGTGGTGTGATATTGATGCCCATCTGTCACAAACCAATAGCCCACTTACTTACTAAGTTTAGTAGACCGGGAGGAGAAGTGGTTTGTCGCCCCAGGGATTGGAGCGCTGCGAAGGGCGGCAGGAAAAGGTAAAATAATCTTTTTGTCCATAGAGTTAGGGTGCTGCTTGTCTTTACCTCAATCATTTTCCCTGGTCGCCGAGCCTGCTGAATTGTCGCCGCTACTGGAAAACTTGGCTGAAAATCTCGGTCTGTCAGTCACCCCTGCAGGTGAGGCAGAATCCGACCTGATGCTGGTTCGCACCAGGGAACGGCTCGAACTGCGCCAGGGTGGGCCCAAGCCGCCGGGGCCGGTTTTCGTGGATTTTGTCGCCGGGAAATCCGCCCACAGGCGCAAGTTTGGCGGGGGCAGGGGACAGCCCCTGGCCAAAGCGATAGGCCTCAAAAAAGGGCTCACCCCCACGGTACTGGACGCCACGGCAGGATTGGGGCGGGATGCTTTTGTTCTGGCTACCCTCGGTTGTGAAGTTACCCTGGTGGAACGCTCGCCGATTATCGCGGCACTCCTGGAAGACGGTCTGCGCCGGGCAGGGGATGACCCGGAGACAGCCGAGATCATTCAGAGGATGAGCCTGGTCCAGTCAGATACAACTGTCTACCTTGATTCCCTGCAAGGGGAAGCGCGGCCCCAAGTGATCTACATGGACCCGATGTATCCCCATAGAGAGAAATCGGCCCTGGTGAAGAAGGAGATGCGCCTGTTCAGGGAGATAGTGGGTGAGGATGTGGACAGCGCCATTCTGCTCGAGGCTGCCCGCCGGTGTGCTGTTGCCAGGGTAGTGGTCAAGCGGCCTGCAAGGGCCGAGCATGTCGGTGATCAGAAACCGGGCTTCAGTATCGAGAGCCCCAATACCCGTTACGATGTTTACGTCAAACAGGCGCTGAACTGATGTCCGGCACGGAACCGCTATCGACACCTTTCGGAAGTTTCCTGCTTCAGCGTTTTCCCCTTCGCAAGCGGGAGACGCTCCGAGCCTGGGATGCCGCAGACGAGTATCTGCTCAATCATCTAGCAGAAGAGGGGATTGACGACGGTGCCCGGATACTGATCCTCAATGACAATTTCGGTGCGTTGAGTGTCTCCCTTGCGCACTTGGCCCCGCAGATGCAAACCGATTCATTTATCTCTGCCTGGTCTGTCCGTGAAAATCTCAAGGACAACGGGTTGTCCGGGGAGAGCGTGGTCATCCAGGACAGCCTGGCTCCTCACCTGACCAGCTATGACCTGGTCTTGATACGGGTGACCAAAACCCTTGCGTTACTGGAGGATCAACTGCTGTGCCTGAAATCCTACCTGCATCAAGGGAGCAGGGTCATCGGCTGTGGCATGGTAAAACAGATCCGCAGTTCTCACCTGGACCTGTTCGAGTCGATTGTCGGTCCGACCACCACCTCCCAGGCGAAGAAAAAGGCACGCCTGGTATTTCCCAAGCCGGATCTTTCAATCCCGCCCAGGACGTCGCCCTATCCGTGCTGCTACGCACTGGAAGGCAGCGTATTCAGGCTGTGCAATTATGCCAATGTCTTCTCTCGCGAAAGTCTGGATATCGGCACCCGGCTGTTCCTGGATCATATCCCGGCAAGTACGGAATTCAGGGACATCATCGATCTCGGTTGCGGCAACGGGGTGGTGGGCCTACTGGCGGCAGAGGCAAATCCTGATGCAAGGATCTGGTTTACCGACGAGTCCTACATGGCGGTGGCCAGTGCTGAACTCAATTTTCAACAGTCGGGGCTGGAAAATGCAGCGGAGTTTATCAGCGGAGATTGCCTGACCGGTTTCAAGCCGGCGAGTGCCGACCTTGTGTTGTGCAATCCGCCGTTCCATCAGCAGCAGGTGGTGGGTGACTTCATCGCCTGGCGCATGTTTCAGCAGTCGTTCAAGGTGCTTCGCGATGGAGGTGAACTGCGTGTGATCGGTAACCGTCACCTTAGCTATCACGCAAAACTCAAACGCCTGTTTGGTAATGCGCAGGTGGTGGCCAGCAATCCGAAATTTGTTGTACTCAAATCTGTGAAAGCCTGATCCGTTGAGAGGACTGATCAACAATAACTAAATTCATTTTCCAGTCCGGCTTTGCACTGAATTTCCTCTGCATCTGCATATTTAAATGGCTGAAATCTCTGTTCTGATGCGGCTTTCAGGCCAGTTGCTATACTTTCCACTGAGGAGCTAAAGGAAGCGCCTTTAATTCGTTGTGCCCGTCAAGAATACGAATCTCTTTTCAAGATATGAATACTGAAGGGAAAGAGGGAACGGGTGTCGAATTGGTGCCAATCCACAAATCAGAACAGGGAGGGGTATGCAGCAACCTGTCCAGGACGCGGTGGAGTGGAGGATCCCGGTCGACGGGTCTATGTACGATGACCCGTTACTGGATTGTCTTGTGCTGCTTGCCCACCATCATGGGCGGTCGATATCCCATGAATCCATAAGAGCTGGCCTGCCTATCGGCGAAGATGGGCTGTCCCCCGATTTGTTCTCGAGAGCAGCTCAAAGAGCCGGTTTTTCGGCGCGTATTCTGAAGCGTCGCCTGAGCAAGTTGGATGATCTCTTCCTTCCGGTAATCCTTTTTCTTTCCGATCACCAGGCCTGTGTGCTTCTTGAGCTCGATCACAAGGAAAACAAGGCGCGACTGATCGACCCTGAAAGCGGCTCAGGCGAGGAGTGGGTCTCCCTGGACAGGCTCGAATCGCGTTATATCGGCTACACCATTTTCATGCGTCCGGAACACCATTTTGACCAGCGCACCGATGAGATCTTCAAGCTCCGCAGTCGCAACTGGTTTTGGGGTGTCCTGTTCAAATCCTGGCTTATCTACAGAGATGTTCTGGCTGCATCCTTCCTGGTCAATGTGTTTGCGTTGGCCAGTCCGCTGTTTGTAATGAATGTCTATGACCGCGTCGTTCCCAACAATGCATTCGAAACCCTCGGTGTACTCACAGTGGGTGTCGCTATTATTTTCGGATTTGATCTTCTGATCAGATCATTGCGGGGGTATTTCATAGATCTTGCCGGGAAAAAGGCGGAAATAACCCTTTCGGCGGCAATTTTCGAACAAGTCATGGGGCTGAAGATGTCCAACCGCCCTAAATCGGCAGGGGCATTCTCCAGCAATCTAAAGGAGTTCGACGGCGTTCGAGAGTTCATCACATCAGCAACCATTACAACACTCATCGATCTGCCTTTTGTTTTTCTTTTTCTCGCCGTTATCTGGTTTATCGGTGGACCTATCGTATGGGTTCCCGCTGCAGGGATCCCGATCATCATCCTCTACAGCCTGTTCATTCAACCCTCCCTGAAGCGGGCAGTGGAGAACACTTTCCGCATGTCAGCACAGCGAAATGCCACACTGGTCGAAAGCCTGATCGGAATGGAGTCCATTAAGACCCTCGGCGCAGAGGGACAGATGCAGGGAAAGTGGGAGCAGGCGGTAGCCCATATCTCCAACTGGGCTATCCGCACCCGAATGCTTTCCATGTCAGCTGTCAATGTCTCAATTGCAGTTCAACACTTCGTGACGGTTGGAACCGTGTTTTTCGGTGTCTACCTGGTTTCCGAAGGTCAGCTCAGCCTGGGTGGTCTCATTGCCTGTGTCATCCTTGCCGGTCGCACCCTGGCGCCGATGGGGCAGGTCGCTTCCCTCTCTTCCAAGTACAACCAGGCAAAAGCTGCGCTGAAGACCTTGCAGGGGATCATGGATCTTCCCCAGGAGCGACCTGAAAACAAGACGTTTGTCCATCGGCCTACGCTGGAGGGCGGGATCGAGTTCAACGATGTCACATTTACATATCCTGGTCAGACACTGCCGGCCCTTGAAAAACTATCGTTCAAGATCGGGCCTGGGGAAAAAGTGGGCATCGTGGGGCGTATCGGCTCGGGGAAAACAACGTTGCAGAAACTCGTTATGGGCCTGTATGAACCGGACAGCGGGACCATAACCATTGACGGGGTGGATGTGCATCAGATTGATCCAGCGGATTTGCGCAGAAATATCGGCTATGTGGCCCAGGACAACATGCTGTTTTATGGCAGCGTGAAAGACAACATCACTACGGGTGTACCGTATGTCGACGATGCCATGATTCTCAACGTGGCGAAGATCGCGGGTGTTTCAGAGTTTGTCGACAGTCATCCATCGGGTTTCGACCTGGATGTAGGGGAACGCGGTGTAAACCTCTCGGGGGGGCAACGGCAGGCGGTGGCGATTGCACGGGCACTGATTTTGAATCCGCCACTTTTGCTTTTCGATGAACCAACCAACGAGATGGACAACTCTACGGAAGAGTCCATAAAAAGACGGTTGTCCGAGGGTGTGCTTGAGAACAAGACCCTGCTGTTAGTAACACACCGCGCTTCGCTGTCGGACCTTGTGGACAGAATCATTGTAATCGACAGGGGGAGAGTGATTGCAGATGGTCCGAAGAGCCAGATCATGTCTGCGCTCAAGGGAAAGAAAGTGAACATTACGAAACCGCTTTGATTCAGGGATGCAGGGCAACATTGGTGTGAATAGCGATGGTAAGAAAAGACAGAGATCTAATTACCAATGTTCGGGCAGTTATCCTGGAGCAGTCGCCAAGGGGCGGCAGTCTGCTGATCTGGGGGATCATCATATTCCTGTCCCTGGCAGTTGCCTGGAGTAGCTGGGCTGAAATCGATGAGATTACACGCGGATCGGGCAAGGTCATACCATCACGTCAATTGCAGATCGTGCAGAACCTGGAAGGCGGTATTGTTTCCAAATTACTCGTTCAGGAAGGGGATATCGTCGAGCACGATCAGCCTTTACTGAAGATTGATGATGTCCGCTTCTCCTCTTCCTACCGGGAGGGGCAGATTCAGATCAACTCGCTTCAGGTCAAGGCCGCGAGGCTCGAAGCGGAGACAGCAGGCAGTGCATTTGATCCGAGTGAGCAGTTGAGCAATGAGGTTCCTGATATAGTATTGCGGGAACAGGAATTTTACCTTTCGCGTCAGCTGCAACAGGCCACCAAGCTGGAAATTCTCACCCAGCAATTGAATCAACGACAGACGGAACTCAAGGAGCTGCATGCCCAGAGCAAGCAGTTGAACCGCAGTTACGCCCTGGCCAAGAGAGAACTCGATCTCACTATTCCGCTACAGGTGGATGGTGCGGTTTCCGAGGTGGATATTCTGAGGCTCAAGCGGGCGGTCAACGATATCTATGGAGAGATGCAGACCACCAGGCTTTCGATTCCCCGTGTCGAGTCCAGGTTGCAGGAAGCAGAGCGAAAAATCGAAGAGCTGAAGCTGGATTTTGTCAATGAAGCCCGGGCTGAACTCAATGATGTAAAGAGTGAACTGGTTCGCCTGGTGGAATCAAACCTAGCACTGGAAGACCGGGTGGCCCGTACCCTGGTGCGTTCTCCCGTACGTGGTCGAATCAACAGGTTGTTGATCAACACGGTTGGCGGTGTGATACAGCCCGGTATGGACCTGGTGGAAATTGTTCCCCTGGACGACACCCTCCTAGTTGAAGCGAGGATACGTCCCAAGGACATCGGGTTTCTACACCCCGGGCAGGAAGCGTTGGTGAAGTTCACCGCCTATGATTTTGCAATATACGGTGGGCTGGATGCGAATCTCGAATACATAAGTGCAGACAGCATTACCGACGAACAGGGTGATCCCTTCTACCTGGTCAGGGTGAGGACCAGGGTGAACCACCTTGAAAGCCGATCT
This sequence comes from Solemya velesiana gill symbiont, assembly GCF_002020805.1. Taxonomy (GTDB): domain Bacteria; phylum Pseudomonadota; class Gammaproteobacteria; order Chromatiales; family Chromatiaceae; genus Sedimenticola_A. Next base: position 6,685 of record NZ_MPRJ01000062.1, read on the forward strand.
GAACAGCTTGCGATCATTCCCGGCATGCTGACCAGTGTGGATATCAAGACAGGAAAGAAAACGGTATTGGAATACCTGCTGAAACCTGTACTGCGTGCAAAGGAATACGCTTTGAAGGAGCGCTAGGATGATCATCATCTGCACAACTGATAGTGTCCTCCAGAAGCGCTGGCAGTCGGCCTTGTCCGGCGTTTACGAGATATCAACTGCATCGGGTGTGGATGAGTTGACCGAAGTGATCAATGGGCGTGATTCGCCCATCGTATTTCTCAATATCCGTCATGGTGATATGGATAATCCAGAAGCCCTCAAAATCATTCGTGAACAGTGTCCAGGTGCGCGCATCATCGTGTTTTCCAATGAGCCTTCCACCCAGGAGGGTATGTCCATGCTGAAATCAGGCGCATACGGCTATTGCAATGCCTATATAGCCGAACAGTTGTTGAGCAAAGTTGTGGATACCGTATCCGATGGCGAGGTATGGGTCGGGTGGAGCCTGATGCAGAGCCTGATCAAAGGGATCGGCGGAGAAGTGGAAAGCAAGCCGACCACGGGCAGGTTTGGAGCCCTGACTCATCGGGAGTGGGAGATCGCCAGGCTCATTTCACAGGGTGAAAGCAACAAATCCATTGCCAGGAAACTCGATATTGCCGAGCACACAACCAAGAACCATATCAGCTCGATATTCCGGAAAACAGATCTCAAAGACCGCCTCAATCTCGCCCTTGAGATGCAGAAAATCCTCAGGCATTAGTTCTCTTTCTGATCACCCAGGTACTCATTCAATTCACTAATGAAGAATTAAATTATTCTTCATTATCATGAGGTTAGATGGGACCTATGTCCTATAGATAAACCGAGTATTTTGGTCCATTTTTTAATTGTGGATCTTTTTTTAATGCTGCACCGGTTTGTCTTTGGAGGGTGTCACCATGTCGACGTCTATTATCTCTTCCCCAATCGGTCTTGTTGAGTATGTTGAAGGTTCTGTCACTGCGACATCAACAGATGGCATTACACGGATTCTAGCGGCAGGTGACGCCGTTTTTGCTGGTGACACTATTCGTACGGGCGATCCCGGCCTGGTTGAGATTGTCTTCGACGACGGTACGCGCATGGACATGGGGCGCGATTCTGTCTCGATACTGGACAGCGAGGTATACGATCCCACTGGCGGTGAATCCGCAGAAGAGGCGGCAGCATCAATCGAGGCGATCCAGGAAGCTATCCTGGCTGGTCAGGATCCGTCCGCACTGCTCGCACCCACGGCCGCAGGTCCCACGGGAGCCGGTGGTGGATTGGGCGACAGTGTTCATGATTTCGTACAGATTTTTCTCACAGGCCAGAGGGGCGCTCCAGAGAGTGGTTTCGAGACCAGGGGACTTACCTTCCAATTTGACCAGATTCCCCCCGGATTGCTGCGCTTCATACCTGACGACCCAAATCCGACGGTGCAGGTGATATCAATCGAAGATCCAAGCTATATCAGCGAGGATAATGCAGGCACGATCATTATTATTGCTACCACCGGTGGCGAAGAGTCCGATGAACTCACAGCGGTCAATATCGGCAACCTGCCGACGGACTGGGATGTGACGGTGGATGACGGTGGGTCAGGGGGCAGTTTTGAGGACGGTGTCTATACACCGCCACCTGACACCCAGGGTGTCATTCTGGTTGTAACCTTGATCCCTCCGGAAGACAGCGATGTAGATCTCCCAGGCATCATCATCTCTGCGGAAGCCCAGGACAAAGTGGATGGTTCGACTGCCCAAACAGAAGAAGTCTCAGTGAGCGCGGTGGTCGATGCAGTGCTCGACCACTACGTTGAAGTCCAGGGAGGCGATGCCTACGGTGACGAGGCGGCAACAGTCCAATACCTGCCGCTTGAGCTGGATCTCTCGCTGATCGACTCCGATTATCCGGAACCATCCGATGAGTCGGGTGATACGACCCAGCACGATATCGATCCCTCCGAGGTGATCACGGTGACCATCAGCGTGGACGATGATGAAGTGGATCTGCGCCTGAACTCGGACAGCAAGCCCGACGGTGCTGAGCTGATCGAGGACAGCCCCGGTATCTGGACGCTGACGGCCGATGCCTATGACCTGTCGGATGCAGTGGAGGCGGTGGAGGCGATTGTACCGGCCGGCTATGAGGGCTTGATCGAAGGTTCCATCGATGCGGTGAGCAGGGAGCTCAACACGCCGCCGGACTCCACGGTACCTGCCAGTGGAGAAGAACTCGACATCAGTGACAACGTCTACAGCGATGTGGGCGAACCTGATAACGACTGGACGCTGACCGTGAGGCCGGGTGAAGTGAACCCGACACTCCAGGTGATCTCTATTGAAGAGCCTGGCTATATCAGCGAAGACAATGCCGGGACGATCACGATCATCGCCACCACTGGTGATGATGGCACCGACCAGCTCACGGCGGTCAATATCGGCAACCTGCCGACGGACTGGGATGTGACGGTGGATGACGATGGGGCTGGAGGCAGCTTTCTAGACGGTGTCTACACGCCTGCCGATGATACCCAGAGTGTGACCTTAACCGTCACGCTGAGCCCGCCGGAAGACAGCGACGAGGATCTCTCCGGGATCACCGTTTCAGCCGAGGCCGAGGATAAGACCAGCGGTGAAACAGGGTCCACACAGGAAGTGACCGTGGGTGCGGTTGTGGATGCGGTGCTCGACCACTACGTGGAAGTTCAGGGAGGCGATGCCTACGGAGATGAGGCGACGATCGTACAGCACCTGCCGCTTGAGCTGGATCTCTCGCTGATCGACTCCGACTATCCGGTGCCTTCGGATGAGCCTGGAGATACGACCCAGCACGATATCGATCCCTCCGAGGTGATCACGGTGACCATCAGCGTGGACGATGATGAAGTGGATCTGCACCTGAACCCGGACAGCAAGCCCGACGGTGCCGAGTTGACCGAGAGCAGCCCCGGTATCTGGACGCTGACGGCCGATGCCTATGACCTGTCGGATGCAGTGGAGGCGGTGGAGGCGATTGTGCCGGCCGGCTATGACGGCCTGATCGAAGGTTCCATCGATGCGGTGAGCAGGGAGCTCAATACCCCGCCGGACTCCTCGGTACCTGCCAGTGGAGACGAGCTCGACATCAGTGACAACGTCTACAGCGATGTGGGTGAAGAGGACAACGAGTGGACGTTGACGGTCACGCCAGGGACAGTGGATCCGAATATTCAGGTGATTTCTCTTGAGGATCCAGGCTACATCAGTGAAGACGGCTCAGGGGTGATCACGATCATCGCCAGTGTAGGTGATGAAACCGATCAGTTGACAGCGATCAACATTGGCAACATTCCGGATAGCTGGACTGCTACCGTGAGCGAAGACCCGAACGATCCTGGAACACTGCTTGTTGGTGGTGTTTATGAACCTGCCCCGGATACCCAGGAGATCACCCTTTATCTGACGCTTACTCCGCCTGAAGATAGTGATGAGGATATCTTGGGGATCACGGTATGGGCAGAAGCCGAGGATATCAGCAGTGGCGAACCTGCCGCTTCAAACGTGGAGACGGTAGGTGCGGTTGTTGATGCGGTACTCGACCACTACGTTGCAGTGGAGGGTGGTGATGCCTACGGAAATGAGGCGGCGATCGTACAGCACCTGCCGCTTGAGCTGGATCTCTCGCTGATCGACTCCGACTATCCGGTGCCTTCGGATGAGCCGGGAGATACGACTCAGCACGATATCGATCCCTCCGAGGTGATCGAGGTAACGATCACGGTCCATGGTGATGAAGTCGATCTGCGCCTGAACCCGGACAGCAAGCCCGCCGGTGCCGAATTGACCGAGAGCAGCCGCGGGACCTGGACGCTGACGGCGGATGCCTATGATCTGGAAGCCGCAGTGGAGGCGGTGGAGGCGATTGTACCGGCCGGCTATGACGGTTTGATCGAAGGTTCTATCGATGCGGTGAGCAGGGAGCTCAACACGCCGCCGGACTCCACGGTACCCGAGAGTGGAGTAGAGCTCGAGACCAGCGATAACGTCTACAGCGATGTGGGTGAAGTGAACAATGCCTGGACGCTGCTCGTGGATGAGCCTGATCCGGTACCCACTGTTGAAATCGATAGTGACAGTCTGTGGATTCAGGAAGACGGTAGTGGGATATTTACAGTGACTGCCACTGTCAGTGACAACGTCACGGATGAACTTACCGGGGTCGAGTTTACAAATCTCCATGGACTGGTCGACGCCAGCTGGACAGTGACCGTGGATGATGGTGATGCCAACGGTAGCTATGACGACCAGAGTGGCATATACACTCCAGAGGACAATGCTCAGAGCGTCATCCTGACGGTGACGCTGACACCCCCGGCAGACTCCGATGTGGACGTCCTGTCCGAAATGGCTGGTGACATTCAGGTCAGGGCATCTGCTTCAGACCTTGACGGCAGTAATGCGGTGGACAGTGCCTGGCAAGGCATCAATGTGAATGTGGATGCCGTCGCAGAACCGCTCACCAGTGCGGTACTGACGGTTAATCCGGCCTCGATTGCATACACCATTGGTGACAATCCGGCCGAGCTTTACACCATCGATCTGGATGATCCAAATCCACTGGCGAATACCGATTCGCTGGGTCAGGTCATCGTCTATTTAGAAGGTCAGCAGGATCCTATTGATCCACAATCATGGAACAACAATGCGATTGCCGTGACAGAGGATGGAAGCACGGTCTACGCTATTCTGGAGCAAGGCAACGATGTCTACCTGGTTGAGATCGACCTTTCATCCAGTACGGGTTCTTCCATTGATGCGACGGTGATCTCTTCCGTACCCACTACCGGTCCGGGACATGTCCATGTACACGGTTCCCAGGGGTTGGAGTTTGATGATGCCGGCAACCTGTTGTGGGCAAATGGATCGGATGTCTACGTGATTCCCGCTGCCGATCTTGCTGCCGGTACGGTCAATGACGATCTCTCTGCCTATGGTTCGGTACCGATCTATGATGGCGATGACCTCCAGGATATGTTGGCCATCGCAATGGATGGCGACGGGACTTATTACGGCAATAGTGTTCTTTACGGTTTCGTCAAAGAGGGAGGCGATATCTATCTCAAGCACTTCGAGTATGTCGACCCCGATACCTCGGTATCAGGTGATGAATACTGGAATGCGATTGCTTCATACAATTTGAGTGATACCGGTGGAATCCTTGAAGGGATCAGCAGTTCAACACCCGAAGGCCTGTCGGTCAGTCCCGGTAGTAACATAATGTGGTTTGTTGACCGTGCAGGATCGGGTTCAGGACAGTTCTACCATATCTACTTCGACGGTTCTCCTGTTGAGGGAGACGGTGCAACCCTCAATGTAGGCTTGCAGGGTCAGAACGGTTTTGAAGGGCTGACAGTCGGTGCGGATATCTCGGGCCACAAGCCTGGCCAGAATGTCACATTCACGGCAGCGGCCGAGTTTGAACTCGATATCGACGGATCCGAAGAGCACTTCTTCCTGCTCGAGATTCCGGATTACTGGCAGGTTGCTGCCGGTACCGATCCGGATAATGTGCTCGTACTTGAGGTCGGTAATGAGTTTGGTGTCGATGCCGGCGTTTACTTGAGGGTCGATGTCACACCGGATGAAACCGGAAGTGCTTCAACCACGGTATCGCTCATCGCACCCCAGTACGTTGAGAGTGATACGCCGTACGAAGTTTCACTCCATGCCGTGAGCCATGAACTGGTCGCCTCAGATGATGCACCGGGCAACGAGGAGCAGGACTACTCTGACAACTACGAAACATTCGAAGCAGTTGCCGGCCTGGTTGTGACCGAGGGTGGTACGGGGCCGTTGACCGAACTCAGCGGAACCGAACTTCCGGATGTTCTCATCGGTGGATCGGGCGGCGATCTCCTGGTGGGTGACCTGGGGGATGACACCCTGGTAGGAGGTGAGGGTGGAGACACCTTCATGTATCTCTCTGCAAATGATGGTCTGGACACGATCAAGGATTACAGCCTGTCAGAAGGCGATAGTCTGGATCTGACAGGGGTGTTTACTCCTGATGATCTCGATGCGGTATTCAGTGACATTGACAGTGGTGGGGCTGATTACCTTGTCATTGAAGATAACGGTGATGGTTCAGGCTCGACTGTGAAAGCAAGGTCGAGCGTTTCTGATGACTTCGCCGATATCGCTGCCCTGGCCGGCATCGATGTTGGTGATTCTGTCACCCTTGTGATTGATGGCCAAGAGACTGATGTAGAAGTTGTATAGATCAACTGGTCATCCATTTCTGGAACCGGCACTTTCCCCAAGTGCCGGCTTCTAATGCAGAATTTAAATTCTTATTGAAAATCAACTAGTTCCGATTTATAGTCGTGATAATAAGTTCTGGCCTGTCCAGCGGATAGAGCCGAACAACTGTTATGAAAAAATGGACGTTGAGGGGATGCCGTAGAATGAACAAGTTACCCGCTTTTATCGGTAGCACTTTCCTAACACTCGGCCTGGCGCTACCAGCCACAGCAACGGCTGATAGCCTCAAGGATATTGTTCAGCATACGCTCAATAGCAATCCCGAAGTTCTGATCTATAAGGACGAACGCCTGGCCCGCAATCAGGAGGTTCGGCAGGCACGGTCAGGCTACCACCCTGAAATCAATCTCAATGCGGGATTCGGTTACGAATGGAGCGATAATCCATTAATTACCGCGGCCGGTTTGGATGACGTGGAACTGACGCCGATTGAAGCTTCCCTGGATTTTCGCCAGATGTTGTTCGACGGTTATGCTACCCGCAGCGAGGTGCAGCGGCAGAAAGCCCGGGCCAACTCTGCTGCCTTTAAAATAGAAGAGATTGCTGAAAAGATCGCGTTGCGGACTGTTGAGGTCTACCTCGAACTTCTGAAACAGCAGGGGCTGTTGGCGCTGGCCGAAGAAAACCTGCAGGCTCACCAGCGGATTTTCGATCAGATCAGGCGGCGGAGCGCAACGGGCGTTTCCCGAATGGCCGATTTCGAGCAGATCTCCGGTCGACTGGCACTTGCTGAATCCAATGTCCTGGCAAGCAAGAACAATGTCACCGAGGCGGAGGCAAACTACCTGCGGGTGGTGGGCCAGCCATCAGCCGATCTAGAGCGCCCCGGGCCCCTCGTAGAGGCGCTGCCTGAAACCGTCGATGATGTGGTGTCCATATCGGTGGAGAATCACCCGATACTGCACTCTGCGGCAGCGGACATCGAAGCCGCTCGGGCCCAGCACAAGGCAGCCAGGCATGGCTTCTATCCCCGGTTCGATCTCGAAATCAGCCGTACCTTGAAAGACGATATTGACGGTGTGGAGGGAATGAATGAAGACCTGACCGCCATGGTCCGTATGCGTTGGAATCTCTACCGTGGTCGCAAGGATGAGGCACGCACCCTCGAGACCACTAGGCTCATCAACAAGGCCAAGGATATAAGACTAAACGCCATTCGCCAGGCGGAAGAGGCTGCCCGTCTCTCCTGGGCCAGCTACCAGACAACCTTGGAGCAGCTCTCATATCTCAGAAGGCACATGGAGTCGAGCCAGGGAACCCGCAAGGCATACAAGAAGCAGTTCGATATCGGCCAGCGTTCACTGCTCGACCTGTTGGATACCGAGAACGAGGTATTCGAATCCAGTTCGGCTTATCTGAAAGCCGACTATACCCACCAGTTTGCACAGTACCGTGTGCTCAAGAGCATGGGTAAACTGCTTGCCGCCCTTGATATCCAATCACCCAAAGAGACGATGCCGCTGCAAGACATCATCTACGATTGTCTGCTGTTCGGCTGCTGGCGGGATGAGGCCACTAAACTGCTGTCAGATGTTGAAGAGGGGCTGGATCTGAACTCTGGCAACTAAATCGCTCCATTTTTTGAGCTGACCGGATTCGAGCCGCTTGGCCCGATGATCCTTTTTTGCGCCGACCCAGAGACCCTCGTGATTCACGCTGTAAACGGGGAGGAGGTCGGCTCTATGGCTTAGGGGAGCGATCAGGTTTCGCATGTTGTCCAGGACCAGCGGATTGGCAGCAAGCGAGTCTTCGACCTCGTGAAAGATTTTGAGACATCCAAGTCCCCAAAATCGACTCGGCCTTCGACAGCTACCAGGGACTAACCGCCTCGGCTTTCAGCCTTCCATGGCGGTCAGCGCGTGTGCCTCGTCCGGGTAGTAGGTCACCACCATGTGATTGGTCTTGAAGGCAGGCATCCTGACATGGGTGATGCGGAGTTTTGATGCCGGAACACCCAGGGACCTCAGGGCATAGTACTTGGCAATTGCAGGTCTTCACAGTCGCCACCCCGGTTTTTGAATGTCTCGTAGGGCGTTGCCCAGTGATCCAGGTTCTCCTGGCTCGGGTCTTCCGGGCGGTACTCAAATTTATTGACCATCAGGTTGATCGATTCGACCAACACCTTCTCGTGCAGACCGCGGGTATCCAGAGCAAGCTGCTCAAGAAAATGGGATTGGGAGAGGGAAGCCCCCACGGCTACCGGCTGGAACTCGGTCTCAGCCAATACATTCCCGGAGGCGAGGAGACCTGCCGCATAGCAAACAGCTCCCAGGCACCATATCTTGAAGCCTAAGCCTGTTTTATGGTGCTTGAACTGGTGTTTTTGCTGTAGATCGAGATTAAACAAACTATCCCCGTTTATGCGGAATGACAGGTTGGTGCCCTATGTGGCTGTTATTTCAGGGATATATCTATCAATAAGAAGTAGTCAATAATGCGAAGTGGAACACAAAATCAGGGCGGAACGTGAATAACCATCCTGAAAATGAGAACTGGGTCACTGTTCGAGGCTATAATTTTGATGTATGGGAAATAAAGTAACGGTGACTTGCTTCATCCCTGCATGACTTTGTATACATGCAGGCATGGCATGTTTTCACTCCTGCCTTGGCCGATGATCCCATGTTCCTTGCATGAAAAAGGGCGTTGATCCAGATGATCAACGCCCTTTTGAATGGTGGCGGAGCGGACGGGACTCGAACCCGCGACCCCCGGCGTGACAGGCCGGTATTCTAACCAACTGAACTACCGCTCCGCAGAGATTCCAGCCAATAAATTGACCGGTCAGTGGTTTGAAGCGCGGTAGTTTAATGATTCTTTAATAAAGGTCAATAGCTTTGAGGCTGTTATCGGATTGAATCCCCAGGAAGTTGAAGGAAAATATAGATAAAACAGATTGTTACGGTGATTGAAGGGCGTAAAGCTGCTCGATCTCCTGGGCCCATATGGTGTCGTCGATGGTCTCCAGTACCATGGGTATCTCTTCGAACCGGGAATCGTTCATGATGTAGCGGAACGCCTCCCAGCCGATCTTGCCCATACCGAGGCTGTGGTGGCGATCCACCTTGGCGCCCAGGTCGGGCTTGCTGTCATTCAGGTGCATACCTCTCAGATAGTCGAATCCCACGATCCGGTCGAATTCGGCGAAGGTGCTGTCACAGGCCTCCGGAGTACGTAGGTCGTAGCCAGCGACAAAGGTGTGGCAGGTGTCCAGGCAGACGCCGACCCGGCTCTTGTCTTCCACCTTGTGGATTATGTGTGCAAGGTGTTCGAACTTGTAGCCCAGGTTGGAGCCCTGGCCGGCCGTGTTCTCGATGACGGCGGTGACCCCCTTGGTCTGTTCCAGGGCGAGTTTGATGGATTTGGCCACGATATCGAGACTCTGCTCTTCGCTGATCTTCTTCAGGTGACTCCCTGGATGGAAGTTCAGGAGGGTCAGCCCCAGCTGTTCACAACGCTGCATCTCGTCCAGGAATGCATTGCGGGATTTCTCCAGTGCCTCCGGTTCCGGGTATCCTAGGTTGATCAGGTAGCTGTCGTGAGGAAGCACGTACCGGGGTGCGATGCCGACTTTTCCCAGGTTATCCTTGACAGCCTCGATGCTCTTCTCGGTAAGCGGTTTGGTACGCCATTGGCGTTGATTCTTGGCGAAGAGGGCAAAGGCAGTTGCACCGATTTTCTGGGCGTTCAGGGGCGCATTCTCCACGCCCCCGCTGGCACTGACATGTGCGCCGATTCTTTTCATCTGAAGGATGGCCTGTTCAGGAACAAATAACCGATTATAACCGTCACCGTTGTTTATTTGTCCTTGCGATTGCAGGGTTTAATGGCAGTTTTCGACATGAGAATCAGGCCGTGGCCTGTACCGGCTCGGCCTGTTCGGAATCGATACTGTGTAATGCGTTCAGTTGCCTCAGCCCGGAAATCTTCTGCAACTGGCGTATCAGCCGCTCATCGGGCTTTTCACTCTCAACGGTGAGGGTGATGCGAAACGACTCTCTGCTGTCACAGGTGTGAACCTCCACCAAGAATCCGGAAGCCTCGAACCCGTGCGGTCTGGAGAATGCGTTCGAGTATCCCAGGCTTGTTGTCGGCGTTGATGTGCATGCTGTTACTGGTTATCATCTCATCGTTGGCGTCGCCCGGTTTCACCATGGGCCAGACATCTTCGGATGCGGCAATGGGCAGATGCAGCAGTGCCGGCCCCGTTTCAGCCAGCAGCCTGTCTATGGCTTCCTGCATTCTCGACGGGTCGTCCAGGCGCTCGGCCCTGATGCCGAATGAGGAGGCTATGGCGGTGAAATCGGGATTGTCCGACAGGTCAACCTCGGTTTGCCTGTTGTCGTAGCAGACGGTCTGTTGCTGGCGCACCATGCCCAGTCGGCTGTTATCCATGATGATCATCTTTACCGGGATGCTGTAGCGGGTGAGAGTCGCCAGTTCCTGCATGTTCATCATGAATGAACCATCGCCAGCGATATTGATCACCGGTCTGTCGGGTTGTGCCAGGGCAGCCCCGATGGCTGCAGGCAGACCGAATCCCATGGCGCCCAGTCCACCGCTGGTGAGGTGATTGCGGGGCTCTGCAAAGGGGTAGAGCTGGGCCACCCACATCTGGTGTTGACCCACATCGCAGCTGATGATGGCCCGATCGCCAGCCTGTTTGGCCAAGGCTTTCAGGAAGTTTGCGGGATTCAGTCCGGCCCTTTCCGGGCCAGCTTCAAATCCTTCGGTTTCGAGACGTTGTCGACAGCTTTTACGCCAGGATGCGATATCGAGGGGGAAGGCGAGGGCATCGAGGGTGGAACCAAGGTCGGCTGTGATTGGGCACTCAACTGCCCGAATCTTCCCAACCTCCGCAGCATCGGCATCGATGTGAATCACCCGGGCGTGAGGTGCAAAACGCGCCAGTTTTCCTGTAACCCGGTCGTCGAAGCGTGCGCCTATAGCGATCAGGAGGTCGCTCTCCTGTACGCAGTTGTGTACGCCCAGCATGGGTATGAACTAATGAGGTGAAAGTCCTCTGT
>NZ_MPRJ01000063.1 GCF_002020805.1 Solemya velesiana gill symbiont
CCAGGACGTCCGGGGCACTAATAGGTTGTCGAAGGCCGAGTCGATTTTGGGGACTTGGATGTCCCAAAATCTTTCACGAGGTCGAAGACTCGCTTGAGCCGTCCCTTATTCCACGTCCTCTTCACCGAACTCCAGCTGGGGGACCGCCTGAATGGCACTTCCGGCGATACCCTTGATCGAGCTGTACATGTGGTTGGTGTTCAGCAGCACCTTTTCGATCTGTTTCTCACGCTTTTTCCAGATTCCCTGCATGGCGCGTTTCTCTGACTCCAGGTCGGCCTGCATTTGGGTGAAGCCTTCAACGATAGCCTCGATCTGAAGACGGAACTCGTTGCTGGTGAGAAAGTCGTAGAGCATGCCCATCTTGTCCCCCTTGTTCTCCTGGGTGATGATGGCATGACTGAGTTGGATGAGGGATTCGCGCAGCACCAGGCAGAGCCCCTTGAACTCCTCAAAGGTGCAGATCCAGATGCCGTCCTTCAATCCCATCCGCTCCATGTCGGCTGGCATCGCCTGGGTGACAAGCACGCCGATGTTGGCGTTCTTGTCCCGGATGTCGTTTTTGAACTTCTCGATCCAGCTGGGCTGAAAGTTCTTTGTCCGCTTGCTTTCGTAGTAGATGGTCCCGCAATTGTGCCGTGAGTGGGTGTTGACGGTCTGCAGGCAGTCGGCGCCCTGGGCGCCTTTCTTGATCTCCTCCACGGTATCCAGGGGGAACTGCTCACTCAGCCAATCCTCGATGGCCAGTTCCTGCACTTCGCCCTGCATCTGCATGGACCCCTGTTCCGCCTTGCGCTGGGCCTCCTGGAGCTGCTCCTTGAGCTGGTTGATCACCTGGTCCTTCTCCGAAAGCTTCAGGGTGGCCCGGTTCTCCTCGGTCTTGCGGATCTTCTCGCGCTCCTCGTTGAGCCTTGCGTTGAGCTTCTGCTCGGTCTCCAGTTCGATTTTCCCCCTCAGTTCATCCTGTTCACGCTTCAGCCGCTCGATCTCGGACTTGGATTTGTTGAGTTCCTTGACCTTCTCCGACTTGTCCGCAAGCTCCGACTGCAGGGCTTTGATGCGTTCGCTCAGCTCTTCTTCGGCCCGGGCCTTGATCTGTGCCTCCAGCCTGGCCTTTTCCGACTTGATGCCTTCGGCGATTTTCGCCTCCAGGTTGGCGCGTTCATCGGCCAGGGCATCCTGTTGAGACTTGATCTGCGCTTCACGGTCACTCAGCTTGAGTTTTTCCCTGGCCAGCTCGTCGTTGTATTTCTTCTTGAGCTCTTCATCCAGCTGGTGGTAGAGGATCTCGTTGACATCGATCTCGTGACCGCAGTTGGGGCATTCGATCCGGTTCTGCTGTTGGCTCATCGCTTCATCCTGTTTCGGTTTAGCCAAGTATAAAACTGTTGGAGGCTCAAAACATGAGACTTGTTGTTCATGGACTCGTGGTATGAGTCCCAACACAGGTTAGAATGTGGCATCGATTTCAACGGACAGACCTGATGCTGCAGCTTTATCAAAGCAACCGATTGGAAATACTGGCGGATCGCCTGGCCCAGGTGCTGGCGACTCCCCAGGACGATCCATTCGCGCCGGAGACGGTGGTGGTGCAGCACCAGGGTATGGGGCGCTGGTTATCCCTGCGCCTTGCAGACCGGTTGGGAGTCTGTGCAAACATGCGCTTTCCCATGCCCGCCGGTTTTATCTGGGAGATGCTCGAGGGGCTGCTGGATGATGTGCCCGAGCAGAACCATTTCGCGCCCCAGGCACTGCCTTGGGCGGTCTACCAGCATCTTGACATGCTCAAGGGTGAGGACGGCTTCGATGGCATCCGGACCTATTACGAACACAACGGCGAAGTAGAGCGGTTTCAGCTTTCCCAGCAGATCGCAGGTTGTCTCGATCAGTACCTGGTCTACCGGCCCCAGTGGGTCAGCACCTGGGAGCGCGGCCAGCAGGCGGTGGAGGGTGATGAGTGGCAGGCGCAGCTGTGGCGCAGTATTAGCAGGCGTTGTGGCGGCGAGCACTGGGTCAGTTTGCAGAAACGGTTGTTCAACAAGGCACAGCAGGGTGGCTTGAACAGCGAGGGATTGCCCTCACGTATCGCGCTGTTCGGCGTTTCATCCCTCTCTCCCGGTTATCTCAACCTCCTGGGACTGCTCGGTGAACTGACCGAGGCGCACTTGTTTCTACTCAACCCCTGCCAGGAGCACTGGGGGGAGATCGTCAGTGAATCGGACCGCCTGAAACAGGAGAGCGACGAGTCGGAAGAGGCGTTCTATTTCGACGTGGGCAATCCGCTGCTCGGTTCCCTGGGTAAGCAGGGGCGGGATTTTTTCAACATGATCCTTGAGTTGGACCCCGGTTCCGAGGATCTGTTCGTACCGCCGACAGGGAACAACCTGTTGCATGGGGTCCAGCAGGACATTCTCTATCTCCAGGATGCGGGTGACCTTCCTCCCGGGGTATGGCGGAAAGATGATGACTCCATAAGCGTGCACGCTTGCCACAGCCCTATGCGCGAGGTGGAGGTGCTGAGGGACCGGCTTTTGGATCTCTTCCAGAGACATCCCGATCTCACGCCCTCTGATGTACTGGTGATGACGCCGGACATGGATACCTATGCGCCCTACGTTGAATCGGTATTCAGCGAATCCGGTGATGGCGCCAGGATTCCGTTCTCCATTGCGGACCGCAGCGCAGTCTCTGAACTGCCACTGCTGGAGGTGTTTCTGCGCCTGCTGGAGATGCCCGGGGGACGCTATGACGTCAACAGCATGCTGGCGCTGCTGGAGGTGCGGGCCGTAGCCGCTCGCTTCGGCCTGGCAGATGGTGATTTGCCCATGATTACCGAGTGGCTGGAACAGGCGGAAGTGCGTTGGGGCAAGGATGCAGGCACACGTAAGGCCCTGGGACTGCCGGAGACAGGCCAGAACAGCTGGCAGGCGGGGCTGGACAGGATGTTGTTGGGTTATGCGATGCCACCTGAAGATGCCCTGTTTCAGGATGTTCTGCCATTTGACGGTATCGAGGGTTCCAATGCCCAGGTTCTCGGCGGTTTGAAAGCCTTCGCCGACGAGGTGTTCCGGTTGGAATCCCTGTTGAAGGGAGCGCGTACCCTGGAACAGTGGGCACAGAGTATTCCGATGTTGCTGGAGCGTTTTTTCCTAGCCACGGAAGAGGAGGAGTATCAGCTGCAATCCATTCGAACCGCTGTAGCCGAAATTGTCGAGAGCACTGCCACTGCCGAGTTCGACGGCAGGGTCACCATAGACCTGCTCGGCTATCTGTTGAGAGAGCGTTTCGAGACGGGGGGAGGACACTCACCCTTTCTCGGTGGTGGCGTCACCTTCTGTGCACTGACGCCCATGCGCAGCCTGCCCTTTGAAGTGGTCTGTATCATCGGTATGAATGATGGACAGTACCCCAGGGATCGCCGTCCACCCGGTTTTGACCTGATGTCGGGAAGACATCGAATCGGCGACCGGTCCAGGCGTGCCGATGATCGATACCTGTTTCTGGAGTCCTTGGTCTCTGCCCGTCAGGTGCTCTATCTCAGTTTTGTCGGTCAGGATATACGGGACAACAGTCCCATACCGCCATCGGTACTGCTCAGTGAACTGCTCGACTATATCGACCGGACCCATCGGGATGAGGCAGGGGAGTTACCCTCCAGGACACTGTTGGTAAAGCACCCCATTCAGCCTTTCAGTCCACGCTATTTCCAATCAGGCAGTGATCTCTTCAGCTATTCGGAACTGATGTGCCGGGCAGCCGGGGTCGTTTCTGATTCGGTGCCGATTCGCCACCTTGTTTCTGAAGCATTGCCGGAACCGGAAGATGAGTGGCGCCGGGTGGAGCTTGCAGAGCTACTTTACTTCTACGCCAACCCCTCACGTTACCTGCTGAGAAACCGCCTCGGAATAACACTGCGGGCAGATGAGAGCCTGCTGGAGACCCGCGATCCCTTCGAACTGGCGTATTTCCAGCAATCCGAGCTGATGCACGGAATGGTGGAGCGGGCACTCGAGGGTGAGTCCGCCGAAGCGCTGTTGGGCCTGGAACAGGCTGCCGGACAGCTGCCCCACGGTGTCTACGGTGAGCAGTTGTTCGAAAGACTGAATGCTCAATCCAGGCGTTTTGCCGAGGGCGTAGCGACATACCAGGCAGACGGGGAGACCGTGACACTGGAGTTGGATTTCAGTCACGATAGCGTACGGCTCATGGGAAAGATTTCTGATGTGGGACCATCCGGGCGATTTGGCTACAGCGTCAATCGCCTGCCCGACAGTCGGTTGCTGCAGCTCTGGGTGGAGCATCTCGCCCTCAACCTGGCGGCGGAGGGAGGTATCACGCCCCAGACGCTGTGGTTGGACAGTGAGGAGTTGATCCGTTTCGCACCCATCGACAACGCCCCCGAACTGATGGGGCAGCTGCTCTCCCTCTACTGGCAGGGCCTCAGTATGCCACTGCGACTTTTCCCCAAGAGCTCCAGGCGCTATGCCGAGAAGCTCCAGAAAGGCAATGAACTGGAGAAGTGCCTGGAGGAGGCACAGCGACGCTGGTGTGGGAAGCATTTCCCCGAGTTCGACGATGCCTACTACCGGCTCGCTTTTCCCGACGCCGATGTGTTGAGCGGTGAGTTCATGGCGCTGAGTGAACAGGTGTTCGGAACCCTACTTGCCCACATGGAGGTACAGTGAGATGAAGCCACTGGATCTCTTCGAAGCACCCCTGGACGGGATGAACCTGATCGAGGCCAGTGCCGGCACGGGCAAGACCTACACAATCGCCGGCCTCTACCTGCGCCTGGTTGTGGAGAGAGCGTTGCCCGTGGAGAACATCCTAGTGGTCACCTTCACCAAGGCGGCAACAGCCGAGTTGAAGGAGAGGCTGCGTTCGAAACTGGTGGAGGTGCGCAGGGCATTCGAACTGGGTGCAGTTGAAGAGATAGACGAGTTCAGTGCGACGCTGCTGGCACGCTGTGCCGACCACCAGCAGGCCTATCGTCTGCTGAGCCGTGCGCTGCTGGATTTCGACCGTGCCGCCATCTTCACCATTCACGGTTTCTGTCAGCGGGTGCTCTCCGAAAGCGCCTACGAAAGCGGCCAGCCATTCCGCATGGCGTTGATGGCCGATGACGAGGAGCTGGTGCTGGAAGTGGTTGACGATTTCTGGCGACTCCACCTGCAGGATCGCTCACCGGGTCTTCAGAACTATCTGGCGGCCCATGGCGTGACACCCGATTCCCTGGCACAACTGCTCAGGGGGCGCCTGGGAAGACCCTATCTCAGGCTGCGGGGGCAGAGCGAACCCACGATGCTGGACAGGGCCGAGTGGAAGTTCGATCAGCTTTTCTCAAAAGCCAGCCAGGAATGGATTTCTGCAGCTGATGAGATAAAAAAATTGCTGCTCGAAGCCAAGGGATTGAACGGGAACAAGTACCGTAAGACCTCCATCGAGAAGTGGTGTCGACTGATGGAGAACTACCTTGGTGATACCCCGGGCGAATGGTCCGACAATTTTCACAAGTTCACAACCGGCACGCTCAACGAGTCCCTGAAGAAGGGTGGTATTGCACCGGTACATCCCTTTTTCGAGAGTTGCCAGTCTCTCCTGGAGCAGCGTGAACAGTTGCAGCAGGCCTATGACGAGTTGTACAGCTCGCTGGCCATTCAACTGATCGACTACGTGAACCGTGAATTGGCGGAACGCAAGTCACAAGCCCGCGTTCAGTCCTACAACGATCTGTTACTGCGCCTGAACCGTGCGCTCGAAGGGACTGCAGGCGAATCCCTGGCGAGGATGTTGAGACAGCGCTACCGGGTCGCCCTGATCGACGAGTTCCAGGATACGGACCCGGTTCAGTACGGCATTTTCAGGCGCATTTATGGTGCGGAGCGTGAAGTAGCCTACCTGGTGGGTGATCCCAAGCAGGCGATCTACAGCTTTCGCGGCGCTGATATCTTTGCCTATATCGAGGCACGGGGAGAGGCGGAGGCGCAGTTTACCCTGGATACCAACTGGCGTTCGGCGCCCCAGTTGATCAACGGAGTCAACGCGTTGTTCAGTGTCGACCATGGCGGGTTTCTGTTCAGGGAGATCCCTTTTCAACCGGCACTCCCGGCACCCGGGGAGAAGTTCGAACGCAAGCGACTGGAAGAGCAGGGAGGGGCAATCGATCCGCTGCGCATCGGCCACATGCCTGGCCAGATGAACAAAGAACAGGCTACCCAGTGGGCAGTGGATTGGACCGCAGGAGAAATCAACAGGCTGCTCGAGGCAGGGAGACGGGGTGAGATAACCCTCGGCGGTGAACCATTGGCCAGCAAGGATATTGCAGTTCTTGTGCGCAGCCATGCCCAGGGCAGCAGAATACGGGCGGCCCTCGACAGCTACGGCATTTTCAGCGTACTGCGTTCCCAGGATGATGTGTTCCAATCTCCTGAGGCGCTGGATCTCGAGCGGCTGATGAGCGCGGTGGTGGAACCGGGTCGCGAGTTCCGGGTGCGGACCGCGTTGGCGACCGACCTGCTGGGACTCGACGGCAATGATATCTACAGGCTCTCCCAGGATGAGAATGAACTCGAGACGCATCTCGAGACCTTCAGACGTTATCACCAGGCCTGGCGGGAAAAGGGTTTCATCCGGATGTTCCGCCTGCTGCTCAGGGAACAGGACCTGCCTGCACGCCTGCGCAGCATGGAGAATGGCGAGCGGCGCCTGACCAATCTTCTCCATCTGGGTGAGCTTTTGCACCGGGCTGAACGTGCGGAACGCCCCAGCATGGAAGGGCTTGTGAAATGGCTCTCCCAGCGCCGGGCGGGTGAGCGGCCCGAGGACGAGGAGCACCAGCTGCGGCTGGAGAGCGACGAAAAGCTGGTGCAGATCGTTACTATCCACAAGAGTAAAGGGTTGCAGTACCCGGTGGTCTTCTGCCCCTTCCTCTGGAGCGGAGGATTACGCGCCGATGATGACTGGCCGGTGGATTTTCACGATCCCGACGAGGGTTACCAGGCCGTTTTGGATCTGGGCAGCGATGAGATGGAGATGGCAAAGCAGCATGCCCTGCGGGAAGAGATGTCGGAGAACCTGCGCCTGCTCTACGTGGCCCTGACCCGGGCACAGGAGCGCTGCTACCTGCTGTGGGGAAAGGTACTGGGGGCAGGTCACTCCGCCCTGGGGTGGTTGCTGCATCCGCCATCCGACCCCGGCAGCGATGATGCCCTTCAGCGCCAGGATGCGAACTTCAAGTCGCTTACCGAAGACGATCTGCAACTGCGTCTCGGTCAATGGGCGTCGGAGGCAGGAGAGGGCGTGCAGGTGGCGATCGCTCAACCTGTTCATGCCCAGGTAGATGAGAACACGGCAGGCGGGGCAAATGCTCGCGGGGATACACTGAACTGCCGAATCCTCAGCAGAGAGATTCAACGGGATCGCCGGGTGACCAGCTTCTCCGCACTCACGGTCCATGGCAGCAGCGTGGAACTTCCCGATCATGATGCTGGGCTTGATGGACACGAAGTAGCGGAGGAGACGTCCCTCCGGTTGGATATCTTCACCTTTCCCCGTGGTGCCCGCCCCGGCAGCTGCCTGCATGCCATTTTTGAGAATATTGATTTCACAGATACCGACAGGGCGACCCTGGAACAGGTGGTTTCCGATAAACTCATCGCTTTCGGGTTCGACGGGATATGGCTTCCCTGTGTCTCTGCCATGGTCCGCAATGTGCTCGACAGTGAACTGGATGCCGGTGTTGCCCTGAGGAATGTCTCTACACGCAAACGGTTCGTTGAGTTGGAATTCTATTTTCCTCTCGCCTCCATTGATGGGGCCGGGCTGGCGGCGTTGCTCAGGCGTTACGGTTATGGTGAAGCGCCCTGTTTTCAGCGAGCAATAGAGCAGCTGAAGTTCCAGGATATCAGCGGCTACATGAAGGGTTTCATCGACCTGGTGTTCGAGGCCGATGGCCGTTTTTACCTCCTCGACTACAAGTCCAACTGGCTGGGGCCTGCTCCCCGGGATTATGCCCAGGAGCGAATGGAAGAGGTGATGGCCCGTCACTACTACTTTCTGCAGTACCTGCTCTATACCCTTGCCCTGCACCGGTACCTGAAGACCCGCCTTGCAGACTACGACTACGATCGGCATTTCGGTGGGGTCTATTACCTGTTCCTGAGAGGCATGGATGCCGAATCCCCAGGCCATAACGGTATCTACAGGACAAGGCCTGGGCGGGAGTTGGTTGAAGCGCTGGAGTCATACATCTGTGCCGAAGGAGAGCCCCTGTGATGGATGCGCTGGACAGGCAGCTATATGCGTTCAGGGAGCAGCAGGTTCTGACCGAACTGGACCTGCAGTTTGCCCGTTTCATCTGCAGGTTGGAGGGCAAGGCATCACCCGTTCTTGGGGTTGCAGCGGCCCTGGTGAGCAACAGCACCATGACGGGTCATATCTGTCTCGAACTGGATGAGTGGAGCGGCCGGGAGATCAAGACAGGGGAGGGCGACGAGATTGTCTCGTTGCCCGGGAAAGCGTCATGGATCTCCGCCCTGGGTGAGACCCAGGTGGTAGGCCATCCTGGGGATTACTGTCCGTTGGTGATGGATGAGAAGGGGCGTCTCTATCTCTACCGCTACTGGGATTACGAGCAGCAACTGGCCAGCGATCTTTTACAGCGGGCCGCGCAGACGATCTCCGGCATCGATGAAGATCGCCTGACCAAAAGTCTGCAGGGTCTGTTTCCGAAAACTGGAGAAGTTGCTACGGATTGGCAGAAGGTTGCCGCCGCAGTCGCCGCACTGAAGGGATTGAGTGTCATCTCCGGCGGGCCGGGTACCGGTAAGACCACCACGGTGGTGCGCATCCTTGCACTGCTGGTGGAGCAGTACGAGACACCGCCAGCTATTGCCCTGGCGGCGCCCACAGGCAAGGCGGCAGCCCGCCTCCAGGGCTCCATACGCAGTACCAAGCAACGTCTGGACCTGGGGCCGGCAACACGGGACGCAATTCCGGAGCATGCCGTTACTCTTCATCGTTTGCTGGGGGGAGGGCACAATGCAGTCAGCTTCCGTCACAATCGGGGCAACCCGTTGCCCCTGGATGTGCTGATTCTGGACGAGGCTTCCATGGTGGACCTTGCCCTGATGAGCAAGCTGCTCCAGGCCTTGCCGGAAAAGGCCCGGCTTATCCTGCTGGGGGACCGCAATCAACTGGCTTCAGTGGAGGCAGGCGCAGTACTGGGTGATATCTGCGGCAACTGGCGTGGGTTCAGTCCCGGTTTCCGAAAAGAGCTGGAACAGCTGATCTGTGAATCCCTGGGCGATATGGGGCAGGATGCCGGGCCGCTATCAGACTCCATCGTGGAACTCAAGCACAGCTACCGGTTCGGCAGCGAAAGCGGTATCGGGCGGCTGGCCGAGGCTGTCAATCAGGGGGATGCGGAACAGGTCATCCAACTGCTCAGCTCCGATGCCTATGGCGATATCCTCTGGCATGCCGAAGATGAGAGTCCCATCGAAGCGGCCGCCACTAGTTACCAGGTGTACCTTGAAGTAGTCGGCGATGGTGCAGGTGTTGAGCAGGTTTTCGATGCCTTTGACCGCTTCCGGGTACTCTGCGCAACCCGCCAGGGTGCTTTGGGGGTAGAGGAGATGAATGTCGCGATCAGCAGTGAGCTCGACCGCAGAGGCCTGATCAGGGCAGACCATACCTGGTACCCGGGACGCCCGGTGTTGATAACCCGAAATGACTACAACCTGCATCTCTATAACGGGGATATCGGTATCACGATGCAGCTGCCAGACGGCAGTCTGAGAGTCTGTTTCCGGTCGGTAGATGAGACGGTGAGACATTTTTCCCCTTCTCGCCTACCCCAGCATGAGACGGTATTCGCCATGACCGTCCACAAGAGCCAGGGCTCGGAGTTTGAGCGGGTACTTCTGGTGCTGCCACGCGCAGATTCACCGATTCTGACCAGGGAACTGATTTACACGGGATTGACACGCGCCATTAATACTTTTGAAATTAATGCTTTACAGAGTTTTATTAAAGTTGCTGTGCAGCGTCGATTGAGCCGGATATCAGGCCTGAAAGAGCGATTATGGGAAGGAAACAAGGCGGTGAGTGAGCAACTCTCCCTGTTCGGAAAGGAAATTGAGTGAAGTGAATCACACAATATAAACGGAATATCCGCAGAATCACTTGATTTCTATTGGAGAATGGGTCGACAATGACGCGGGATATTTTTGTGGGTAAATATTGGATTATTTGCCCACCTCTAAGAACCTGCTGCAGATCGAGGTAGGAAGGAACGCCTCGGATCGTTTGAAAAAAGACCATAGAAGTCAACAAATAGCGGTTCATGGCCGGTGCTGGAAAGGAACCAGACACTTGCCATCAGGGGAGACTATTCAGGCCCATGCACAACATAATGGTGCTCAACGCCAAAGGCGGTTGCGGGAAAACCACGCTCGCGACCACACTCGCATGCTACTTTTCCGGTAAGGGTTACAACACTGCCCTGATGGATTTCGATTCCCAGCGTTCAAGCACACGCTGGTTGGAGATACGCTCGTCCGAGCATCCGGATATACGTTCAATCGATGCGACCCGGCCGACAACCGGCATGACCAGAACCTGGCAGCTCTATTCAGGGCAGGGGACTGACGTCGTGGTCATCGATACCCCCGCAGGAACCAACGGCGGTGACATTTCCGATCACTTCAATCGTGCCGACACCATCATCATTCCTGTGATGGCCTCGATTATTGATTTGCACGCAGTCGAGGGGTTTCTCGAGAATCTGCTAAGGCTGTCCCGACACCGGCTGAAGAGCAAACGCATTGGCTTGGTGGTCAACCGTGTCAGATCAAGAAATTCCAAGATTTACAAGGATATCCAGGCCCTTTCTGAAAAGACCGGTATTCCCCTCATTGCCACCCTCAGGGATACCCAGAACTACCCCATAGCCATGGAATCCGGTATCGGTATCTGCCAACTGAACCTGACCGCATCCACCCGCAAGGACAGGATGCAGCTCGAACCCCTGATAAACTGGCTGAGCAAAGATCTCCGGAAATCAAGACTCAGGTGGTAAAGGATGTTTCGGAACCCCAGTCCCAGTGGGTTGAACCCGTTGCTGCAGGGGCATCCTGAAAAAGGTCTGATTCAGGCGTTTTTTCCCTGTTGAACCAGGTCCCAAATCAGCATTTTTTTTACTCCTGCATAAATATAAATTAGGGAAGGTATTCACCCTGATGTGATACGGTATGGCGTGCTGTACGAGGGGAGGGGCAGTGGTTCTTTAAGAGTGATTCCATCTGCTAACCGCATACAGTCATTTAACAAAAATTCTGAATCTGGCTGGTACAACTGATTATTATCAAATACCGGCTAATAAATTTGACAGAACATTGTGGCCTGCCACCACTGCCAAGAAATAACAGTTACTGGCAGTGCCGTTCGACTTAAATCCTAGGGAGACGAAGCGAGATGATCAAGCCCGTCGGATCCGACACACTTCAACCACTGTTTGTCTATGACACCGACAAGCACCACGAACTGATGCATGAGGCAGAGTCCCTGCCTTCAGTTGTGATCAGTTCCCAGGCGGCCGGTAATGCGGTCATGATGGGCGCAGGGTACTTCTCCCCGCTCAAAGGCTTCATGAACGTTGCCGATGCCATGGGCTGTGCCGAAAAGATGCAGATGACTGACGGTAGCTTTTTCCCGGTGCCGGTCATGTGCCTGCTGGAAAGCGTGGATGCGATCAAGGACGCCAAGCGCATTGCGCTGCGCGACCCCAACATGGAAGGCAATCCTGTCCTGGCCGTGATGGACATCGAGGCAATCGAAGAGGTCAGCGACGAGCAGATGGCCGTGATGACCGACAAGGTCTATCGCACCGATGATGCGGAACACCCCGGCGTTGCTGCATTCAACTCCCAGGGCCGTATCGCTGTTTCCGGTCCCATCCAGGTACTGCACTTCAGCTACTTCCAGGATGATTTCCCCGATACCTTCCGCACCGCCGTTGAGATCCGCAACGAGGTGATGGAGCGTGGCTGGAAGACCATCGTCGCTTTCCAGACCCGTAACCCCATGCATCGTGCACACGAAGAGTTGTGCAAGATGGCCATGGACGCTGTCGACGCCGACGGTGTGGTCATCCACATGCTGCTCGGTAAACTCAAGCCTGGTGACATTCCTGCGCCTGTGCGTGATGCCGCCATCCGTAAAATGGCCGAACTCTACTTCCCGGCCAACAGCGTGATGATCACCGGCTACGGCTTCGACATGCTCTACGCGGGTCCCCGTGAAGCGGTTCTGCACGCCTACTTCCGTCAGAACATGGGTGCAACCCACTTCATCATCGGCCGTGACCACGCCGGCGTGGGTGACTACTACGGCGCCTTCGACGCCCAGACCATCTTCGATGACGAAGTGCCTGAAGGTGCCCTGGATATCGAGATCTTCAACGCTGACCACACCGCGTACTCCAAGAAGCTTAACCGCGTGGTGATGATGCGCGATGCACCGGATCACTCCAAAGAGGACTTCGTGCTGCTCTCCGGCACCAAGGTTCGCGAGATGCTGGGCCAGGGCATGGCGCCCCCGCCTGAGTTCTCTCGTCCTGAAGTGGCCGAGATCCTGATGGACTACTACCAGTCCCTGAGCAAGTAAATACTGCTCAGACAGATCGTATGATCTGAAAAAGCCCGCCTCCCTTTGGGGAAGCGGGCTTTTTTATTGGCCAAGGATGGCCTTATGTCGCGAAGGGCATGGATGCCGGGAGCGGCGATATTCGCCGTCGCCAGCCCCTATATCATTCGAGGATTAGCGTAGATTAATCTTGTATGACGGATACTTCGCATTCAGTGCCTTGGAGAAGTTAGCAAAGTCCATGGTGACAGTTGCAAGCTCCACACCCTCGAAATTGGCACCTTCCACGTTGGCCCGTCTTAGAATCGCCCCTCCCATTACGGCATTGGTCAGATCCACGTTGCTGAGATTCGCGTGCTTCATGTTGGTGTCTTCAGCCGAGATATTACGCATCCTGGCATTGGAGAGATCGGCTGCTTCCAGGTTCGCTAGGTTGATCACAGTGAACCCCTCGGGTACAGCACTCTCCATAATGGCGTTGACGAGTTTGCAGCGGATCATGTTGGCGTCGTTGAGATGGCTGTCATTGAGGTTGGCATCGCTCAGGTTGGCTTCTTTCAGGTTGGCCTTGATGAAGAGGGCATTGCATGCCGTGACACCTTTTAGATTGCTGCGGAAGAAATCGGCTCCGCGCATGTCTGCACGTGTTAGATCGGCACCCTCGAGGTTACTCTGCCTAAGTTCCACCTCGCGGAGGTCAGCACGGGTCAGGTTTGCACCGGAGAGGTCGCACTCACTGAGAATCGCAGCGCTGGCGGCTTGCTCGGCCCCCAGTTTTGCATTGCTCAGGTTTGCTCCCTTGAGATTGACGCAGGTGAGTGTGGCGCTTGATAGATTGGCCTGTTCAAGGTCCGAGCCACTGAGATCCGCGTTGCTGAGATCTGCAAAATTGAGCAGGGTATTTCTCAGGTCTGTATTGCTCAGATCCGCACCTTCCAGGTACATCTCCCTGAGGTCGGCGCCTGCCAGGGTTTCACCTTCAAAAGTGAACAGTACCTCGCCTGTTTCTTTGTGCCTGATATCGACCATCTGAAACTCCCGTTTTTTCTATATTTATTGGTTACTCATCTATTTCCAGAATAGCAGTCATATCCTGTGTCAGGAAGGTGTCTTTCCGCACGGATTGATCCTGCTCTATGTTTTTATTTTTCCGCTCCTTTAGCTGATGTAAATCAATTAACATGGTGGCGCCGTAAAGATCCCGCTGTTGATCACCTGGATCATGTACTAGTTATTTAATTAAATAATAGGATATTTCTTTCGTTCGGGGAGAACGGCACATGACTAAGCGCCCCCCGAAGTACAGGTCGAGGCGGCCGGCCCTGACACATCCTGCAATTCCCAACGAAACAGTCAAACCGTTGGGACTTGCCGGCAATATTGCGCGCCTGTTCATAGAATCTCCCCTCTCTCCCTTGCTGCTGTTGACGACCCTCTTCATCGGTATGCTGGGCCTGATGTTTACGCCTCGGCAGGAAGACCCGGAGATCTCCGTTCCCATAGTGGATATTTTCATCAGTTATCCCGGTGTTTCGGCCCAGCAGGTTGCTGCACTCGCTATTGATCCGTTGGAGCGGATGATGAGTGAGACAGCTGGCGTAAAGCATGTCTATTCCGCATCCCAGCGGGAGCAGGGGATGGTTACCATGCGGTTTATTGTCGGTGAGGAGTTGGGGCCATCCATTGTCAAGGTGCACGACAAGCTGCAGTCCAATCTGGACAAGATGCCACCCGGTGTCTCCATGCCCCTGGTCAAGCCCAAGGGGATCGATGATGTTCCAGTGGTTACGGTGACACTCTGGTCTGAACAGACCGACGACAGCTCCCTCCGTATTCTGGCTCATGACGTACTGCAACGGTTGCAAGCGAGTCTTCGACCTCGTGAAAGATTTTGGGACATCCAAGCCCCCAAAATCGACTCGGCCTTCGACAACCTATTAGTGCCCCGGACGTCCTGGTCAGCGGTCAGCGAAGGAGGTCAGGAATACTGGCCAGGGTTTCGTGGTCGGGGGACGGCCCAGGGAGATTCGTGTTGAGGTGGATCCAGGACGGCTTGCCGGTTTCGATGTGACGTTAGACACCATGGCTGCAACCATACGCTCGGCCAACGGAGAAAAGGGAACGGGTTCCATGGAGACCACGGATACGGCCTTCCGGGTCTCCTCCGGAGCGTTCCTCAGATCTGCGGAAGATGTGGCCAGGCTGGTGGTGGCATCCCGCCATGGCCAGCCGGTTTATGTCAGGGACCTGGCGCGGGTGGTGGATGGACCCGCGGAGGCTGAGCAGTTGGTCACCTACCATAGCGGTCCGGCCGGGATAGAAGGTGAGCCGGCTACGGATGGGGCGTCGGCAGTCACTATTGCCATTGCGAAAAAAGAGGGAACCAATGGCGTCACCATTGCGAAAAATATTCTTAAGCGGCTCGAATCCCTGAAGGGAAACCTGATTCCCGATAATGTCCATGCCTCCGTTACCCGGGACTACGGCAAGACCGCCAACGACAAGGTCAATGAACTCCTGGCGGCCCTGCTGGGCGCTGCCATAGCGGTTAGCCTGCTCTGTTGGATTACTATTGGAACCCGCCCAGCCGTGGTGGTGATCGTGATCATTCCCGTGGTGATTCTGATTACCATCTGGTCGGCATGGGTGCTGGACTACACCATCAACCGGGTCAGCCTGTTCGCACTGATTTTTGCCATCGGTATCCTGGTGGATGATGCCACGGTGGTGGTTGAGAATATCTTTCGTCGTTGGCTGCATGATGACGACACCAGCGTGGAGACGGCCGTGGATGCCGTACGCGAGGTGGGCAACCCGACCATTATTGCCACCCTTACGGTTCTGTCGGCCCTGCTGCCCATGGGATTCGTCAGTGGCATGATGGGTCCCTATATGCTGCCGATTCCCCTGCTTGCATCGGTGGCGATGATATTTTCCCTGTTTGCGGCATTCGTGTTCACCCCCTGGTTTGCAGTGAAGCTGCGCCCAGAAATGGAAGCGCTGAAACGGGCCGAGGTGCGTGAAGGAAAAATACAGGATGGAATAGGACGCTATTATCGGCCCCTTATCGAGCCGCTGGTCAATAACCGTTTCAAGGGGAAGATTTTCCTCTGGAGCATCGTGATTTTGTTCTTCCTGGCCTGCAGCATGTTCTATACACAGGCCGTAACCGTGAAGATGCTGCCGTTTGACAACAAGCCGGAGTTCAATGTCGTCGTCAATATGCCGGAAGGCACCAGCCTGCCGGTTACCGCCAATGTCACCTACAGCCTGGTGCGCGCCCTGAAGGAACTGCCGGAAGTGACGGCCTTGCTTGCAGTCCTATGTAGGTACTGCATCGCCATTCAACTTTAACGGCATGGTCCGCCACTACTATCTTCGCCAGGCTTCCTGGGAGGCGGATATCCAGGTGATGCTGAAGGACAAGGGAGATCGTGACAGGAGCAGTCACGAGCTGGCCGTTGCGGCAAGATCACTGCTGACACCCATAGCCAGGGAATACGGGGCCAGGATAGCGGTAGTCGAGATGCCACCGGGACCGCCGGTAGTGCAGACCGTGGTAGCAGAGGTGTATGGCCCGGATGATCAGACCCGAAGAGCGGTGACAACTGATCTGAAGCGCATGTTTGACCAGGTGGAGAACCTGGTGGATGTCGACACTTACATAACCGACACCTATGAACGTTGGCACTTCGCAGTGGATACGGAGAAGACGACACGCAGAGGGGTGTCGGTGGAAACTATCAATCGCAATCTCGACATGGCGATGGGTGGCTACCGGCTTGGTGATGTGAAACGCGGTACGGTACTGGAACCGACTTACCTAGTTATCCAGCTTCCCCTCAATCGTCGATCGGAATTGTCCCAGCTGGCTGTGCTGCCGATACCTTCCGAGTCCGGGCAGACCGTTCCGTTATCCGAGCTCGGTAAATTCGAACGCATCCCTGAAGAGCGGGTGATCTATCACAAGGACCTGAGGACCATTGAATATGTCACCGGCGAAATGGAGGGGAAGCAAAGTAGGCATCCGAACACGGCGTGTAGTCATTGGGAGGCGACTGTGGAGCGGTAACGAGCTTGCGATGTTATCGCGTAGCGGTCGGTGATCAGCGGAACCTTGGCAGGCGCACCGGAAGAGTCCGGAATTTCCGCATTCGAACGGAGCGGTGAGTGGGTTGTGACCTACGAGACCTTCCGCGACCTGGGACTGGCTTTTGCCGCGGCGCTGGTGCTGATCTACATACTGCTGGTATGGGAGTCCGGTAATTTCATTCAGCCTGCGATTATCATGGCTCCTATCCCCTTGACCCTTATCGGGATCATCCCGGGTCACTGGGTCCTTGGTGCTGAGTTCACTGCGACCTCGATGATCGGATTCATCGCCCTGGCCGGTATCGAGGTGCGCAACTACATACTGCTGGTTGATTTTGCCAAGAACGAGATGCACCGGGGAAGGGTGGTGAGCGAGGCCGTGATGATGGCGGGCCAGATCAGGATGAGGCCGATCTGGGTAATCGATCTGACCATGATGGCGGGCGCCTTTGCAATCCTGTTCGACCCTATATTTCAGGGCATGGCCATCTCTCTTCTGTTCGGTCCCATCGTGGCGACCTCCTTGACATTGATCGTAGTTCCGTTGGGCTGCATATCCGCCTCAAAGGCCTTCTGTGACACTAAGGAGTCTAAAGTTGTAGAGGCAGCCGATTGAGTTGACTGAAGTATTCCCGTTATAAGATTCGACAGAGTGTCTTGACGACAGTTAAGATGAGGTCGTCATAGCCTATTAACACGGCACTCTAAGCCGCTGTGTTAATAATAAAAACAAACGCGGAAATTGTTGCGCAGAGTGGCAGCCAGTAGTCGCAGTAGTAATAGGTTCGCTGTGCAGGTTTCCTATTTATTCGGTTCGGAGGAGAACCCCGATGAAAATAGAGACCCTAGCTGTTCATAGCGGATTTGATCCAGACCCGACAACCAAGTGTGCGTTGGTGAATCTGGTACTGGCGAGGAAGCATTTATTGCCAGTTTGACAGGCACGTTGCGCCTGAAAACCCTGAAAAGGCCAAATTCAGGGCCAATTCGGGGATAAAAGACAGGCTTATTTGACGAATATTTGAATTTGGGTGCCTGGTGAATGAAAACTCTAATTTTTCAGACCATCCCTTGATGTTCCCGGCTTCTATGCGCGAGAATCGCTTGGCATATAAAATCGGGTGAAGTTTCGCCAAGGAATATCAACAATGACTCAAAAAACAGTCTCCCTGGTGCTGGGTAGCGGTGGCGCTCGCGGGTTGACGCATATCGGCATCATCGACTGGTTGAATCAGAACGGCTTCCGCATCGACTCGATCTCCGGTTCTTCCATGGGTGCGCTTATCGGTGGTATCTATGCCGCGGGTGAGCTCGAGACTTATGCTCAGTGGGTGAGGGCGCTTGAAAAAATAGACGTCCTGAAGCTTGTGGATTTCTCTTTTCGCCGCAGCGGGCTGATCAAGGGTGAGAAGGTGATCGAGACCCTGCGTGAGCTGATCGGTGATCGCAACATTAAGGACCTGCCCATCTCCTTCACTGCCGTGGCCACCAACATTGAAGACCAGCGGGAGGTATGGCTCAACAAGGGTTCGCTGTTCGATGCCATTCGGGCATCCATTGCTATTCCAACTGTATTTACTCCTGTTGAATACCGCGGCAAGACATTGGTGGATGGCGGACTGGTCAATCCCATTCCCATCGCGCCCACCTTGCGGGACAAGACCGATATCACCATCGCTGTGAACCTGAGTGCAAAAGCCGATCCCAGTCTCGATAAACCTTCAACCTGGGATGAACTGAAGGAGAACGACAAAGGCTACCAGAACAAGTTTTCTGATCTGGTGGAGTCTCTCAGTGCCAAGGCAGACCGGAAATTTGGCAAAACTTTGAACATTGCCGAGATTGAAGATGGCGCTGGCCGCTACCAGCATAAGATCCACCAGTTCGTGGACGGACTACAGCAGAAACTGGGCCTTCCGGACGAAGAGGAGATGGGGATCTTCGAAGTGGTTTCAGGCTCCATCGAGACCATGCAGAACCTGATCACCCGCTTTCAGCTTGCTGCCTACAGCCCGGATGTGATCATCGATATTCCAATCAACAGCTGTACCTTCTACGAGTTCTATCGTGCCGAGGAGATGATCGGGCTCGGTCGTGAAAAAGCTTCCGAGGTACTGGAGTCGATGAAATGAAGGACCAGGCTTGGTGCGTTGAGAAGGTTGTCTCGGGCGGACAGACCGGCGTCGACCGCGCCGGACTCGATGCAGCCCTGGAGCTGGGTATACCTTGCGGAGGCTGGTGTCCCAAGGGACGCCGGGCAGTGGATGGGGTGATCCCTGATAAATATCCTCTGACAGAGACTTCGGCCGAGAACTACAACCGCCGCACCGAGTGGAACGTGCGGGACTCCGATGCCACCCTTATCCTGAACGAAGGTGCTTTCGAGGGTGGGACGGCCGTCACGCAGGTGTATGCCGAGAAACACAAACGACCCTGTCTCGTGGTTGCTCTTGACCAGAAACATGATCATGCGCCTGTCAGGAAGTGGTTGGCAGATAACCGAATCAAGGTGTTGAACGTGGCTGGACCCCGTGAGGAGAAGCGTCCCGGGATCCATCAGCGAGCGTGGGACTTTCTTCGAATACTCTTTTCCGGCTGCCCGGAAGGGCAATAATTTTCCCTCAGGATTTTTGTCATTAAATCTTGATATGGATCAATTATAGTGCTCTGCACCAATTGACGAATTTCATTGACCATAAGAAAATTCTAATAAGCAGAATTATGCAGCTGAAATGCTCTTATTGGCAGTAATACATATCAAACTATTTGGTATGTGAAGGGGAGTTAAGATGTTGAAAGTAGTACTGGGTTTTGTTGTCGGTGTCGCTCTGACCATTGCGACAGCAGTGTTTGCAGCCGGCAGTTTCATGTTCAACGAATTCGAGAGTCCTTTCGGGGTGGAAGAGACTGCCGCGAGGATCCAGGCAAATATCGAAGGCCTGTCCGAGGAGAAAGGATGGAAGCTCTCCGCACTGCGCGACCCGGCCAAGGCTGTAGCGGCTTCGGGTGGCAACGTTCTTCCTGTACTGCTTGTGGAGGCTTGCAGTACCGCTTATTCCAAGCCTCTCCTCAAGGAGGACGATACCCGTATCCTCTCTATCCTGATGCCTTGCAGCATCAGCATCTACAAAAAAGACGATGGAAAGACCTACATCGGCCTGATGAATGCTGGGCTGATGGGCAAGCTTTTCGGCACCAAGGTCGCCTCCATCATGGACAAGGTCGCCGAAGACCAGGCCCAGTTTATCAAGTTCGATCCGAAAAAGCCGGCTCCGCCCCTGTAGAGACTGTGCCCCGGTGGCGGCGCTGCAGGTGGCAATGGCGACGCCAGCGGTTGCTGACAGACCTCTACGAGGCATCGGCATCTGACACTTACTTTTTCGGAGTAGATTATGAACAAGATGGGATTAGGGATCGGCAGGGGACTGCTCCTCGTCGGCCTGGTTCTGCTTGGGGGAGTTACCCAGGCGCAATCAGAAGAGGGCGCAACCAGCGAGGCGCCCAAGAGCATTGGTGGTCCACTGACTAAGGATGGTCTGAAAACTTAGAGTTTTCATTCACCAGGCACCCAAATTCAAATATCCGTCAAATAAGCCTGTCTTTTATCCCCGAATTGGCCTTGAAT
>NZ_MPRJ01000064.1 GCF_002020805.1 Solemya velesiana gill symbiont
CTAGGCTTTGCTGTCTCATCGTTTTCCTGGGAGTGGAGATCAATAGATCGATGGTATACGATTTTCGAAATTAATCAGAGTTGCCTTAGGCTTTGCTCATCATTCCTTTTATAGCTGCTGGTAAATCAGCAGGCAATACGACCATTTTACTATTTTCAGAACCAGATAGATTTTCCAGCGCATCGACATATTTTTCACCAAGCAAATAAACAACGGGCATCTCATTGTCTCCGATTGCATCAGTTACCAATTGGATGGCTTTTTTGCTGGCGTTTGCCAATACGACCTGAGCTTCTGCATCACGCCTGGATGCCTCTAAGCGTCCCTCGGCTTCAAGTATCTGAGCCTGCTTGTCACCTTCAGCTCTAGTTACTGTAGCTCTTCTTCCACGCTCGGCAGCGGCCTGTTCTTCCATGGCTTGCTGCATGGTACCTGATGGGTTGATATCCTGAATTTCCACTGTCTTCATGATAATGCCCCAATCGGCAATATCATCAGATATTGAGTCTTTCAGTTTCGCCTTAATCAAATCTCTAGACGACAAGGCATCATCTAACGCCATTTCACCAATGATTGAACGCAAGGTCGTCTGAACTAATGTCTGAATGGCTATCCGGTAATCCTCTACACCGTAGACTGCTTTTTCTGGCGATATGATATTCATGTAAGCCACGGCATTGGCAACAATCACTGCATTGTCACGGGTAATTACTTCCTGAGATGGGATATCAAGAACGATATCTTTTGTCGTGACTTTGTAAGAAACATCATCAATATAAGGCACGATTATATTGAGGCCAGGATTTAGCGTGGTTTGGTATTTCCCAAGGCGTTGAACAACCCATTTGTAACCTTGGGGAACTAAACGTACACCTTTGGCAATGGTTACTATAACCATCACTAGTACAGCTAAAGAGATATACAGCCCTGCGTCCATGAAGATACTCCTTGGTTTTATGCTTTGGTCACAATGAGGGCGTTTCCAGACAAATCGATAACACGAACGCGATCGCCACTGGAAAGCTCTTCATCCTGAGAAATAAATTGCCACTCATCTGCACCCAAAACCGGTGCTGGAAAACGAAGCACGCCTTTTCTTTCCGCATTTGGTACTGATATAACTTGGCCAACTTCACCAATAATTGCCTCTCTGGATAAGCCTGCTTTCGTCCTGTCGATAGAGAGAGGCTTGAGATATTTAAACCATGCCCAAGTAAGCAATGCTGATAAGGAAGTCCAAAGGACAATTTGGAGCGTACCTGACAAGTCGGGCATTAATAGCAGCAGAATACCTACTATTACCGCTGCTGCACCAAACCAAAGCGCAGTAAAGCTGGGTAAAACTATCTCAAGTAACATTAAACCGATACCTAAGACGATCCAATGCCAATACAAAATTTGAAAACTCATACTTGAACCTCAATAACTGGCAAGGAACAATAGTAGTGGATTTGTAGCTTCGCGGCTATTACATACCATCATGATATAGTTTGGTCGCTATCTCGGGCGGTGAAGACCAGAAGGGAGCTACCGTGTAAACTCGTCCATTCCGGTTCTCCACTACGCTACGCCCAGAATGGCGGGTAAATTAGAGATGCCTTATGAATGGGGTGCAAATTTGATACGTTTTGGGGTGTCGGTCCAGAATAGTGACAAGCGGGCGAGATCCTGGAAGCCGAAGGGCATCGTCAGTCAGAGATTCTAAAGGCAGAGGGCGAGAAGTAGGCAACCATCCTGGAGGCGGAAGGTGAAAAGGAGGCGGCCTTCAGGGAAGCGGAAGCGGAAGCGCGGGAGCGCCTGGCCGAGGCCGAGGCCGAGGCCAAGGCCAAGGCCAAGGCCAAGGCGACCATGATGGTTTCCCAGGCCATTGCAAAGGGCGATGTAAACGCCATCAACTATTTCGTGGCCCAGAAATATACCGAGGCCCTGCAAAACATCGCATCGGCGGACAACCAGAAACTGGTGCTTATGCCCCCTGAGGCGTCAAGCCTGATCGGTTCTGTCGGGGGTATCGCTGAAATTGCCAAGGAGGCCTTCGCCTGCAAGCAGGGAGGAGCCAGTTGATGGAGTGGCTCGAAAATATCAACTACTGGCACTGGTGGGTGCTGGCCGTTGTGCTGATCATACTGGAGGTGTTTTCTCCCGGGGCGTTTTTCCTCTGGCTCGGTGTTTCGGCAGGTGTCATCGGCCTGATTCTACTGGCGGTTCCGGATCTCTCCTGGCAACTGCAGTTACTGCTGTTTTCAGTATTCAGCGTGGCGAGTATCATGGTGTGGCACCTGGTTTTGAAGCGCCACCCAACCAGGAGTGATCATCCTGTTTTCAATCGTCGCGGAGAGCAGTATATTGGGCGAAGTTTTACCCTGGATGAGCCCGTGGTCAATGGATTGGGAAAGATCAGGGTGGATGACAGTACCTGGAAGATCTCAGGAGAAGATTGCGACGCGGGTACCAATGTGAAGGTCGTTGGCGTTGATGGTGTCGTACTGAAAGTGGATGACGTTGACTGAAGGTTAGCAAAGAGAATAAGAGCACATTGATGGAAGAACAGAAATTTCGTCTGACGCTGACGGGAAACATAATAGACGGCTTTGAGCGTGAAGAGGTCGAGGAGGCGCTGAGCAGGCTGCTCAAGCTGCCTGTCGACCAGGTTCATGGAATGCTCGAGGGGAAAAGATCGAGGATTCGCGCCGAACTGGATCTCGAGAGGGCGGAACACCTGCAGCAGAAAGTGATCGCCAGGGGGGCGGAGTGCACCTTGTCGCCGGTGAAGCCTGTGGCTGCTGAACATGAGGTTTTGGCCGAGCAATTTGTAGCAGGGCAGAGGGAGGCGACTGTTAAAAATGGCGACGACAAGGATAACGAATTTGAACTTGAGTTCGAGATTGGTAGCGACAGCCAGGAAGATGAAGAGACGGATGAACAACTGGATGCTGTTGTTCCAGCCAATGGCGATGAGGCAGGGGATCTTGAGCTGGAGATTGTGACGGATAACGGGGAAGAAGGCAAGACGGAAGCATCCATAGACACACAAGTGGATGCTGTTGCTCCAGCCAGTGGCGATGAGGCAGGCAATCTTGAACTCGAGTTGGAGCCGGTGGTGGATGGGGGTGAGAGCCCTGTTGAAACACATGGGGATGATGCCTCCGCAGAAAAAACTACAGATGTAGCAGCGGGGGATGGGGGTGGTCTTGAACTGGACATGGAGCCTCTGGAGGATGAAGGTGAGAGCCCAGCCGTCGTCCAGGAAGTTGATGCCGGTGCGGAACAATCTACAGATATAGCGGCGGGTGAAGAGGCCAATGATCCTGGACTCGAACTGGAACTTGTGACCGATGGTGGCGACAGCGCTGCAGATGCCCAGGATGATTCCACCCGCCCGATGGAGGCTGTAAAGGCTGACGCGCCGGATGCGGCCCCTGCCCCTACTGAAGAACCGGCTGGCGATGCTGAGATTGTTCTCTCTACAGAGCCTGTAGAGCCGATCGAGCCGGTCAAACAAGAGGCTGCGGGTGATCATGCAGGGGAGTCGGATGAGGGTAAGGCCCAGTTTTTCGAAGAGCCTCATGTCATTGCGAATAAAATCGAGAAGGAGCCGAAAAAGGCGCTACCCGTCGCCATTTTGGCAGGCGTTCTCGTTTTGGGTGTTGTTGGCGTTGCGGGCTGGTACGGTTCGCAATTTCTCATGCAGCCGGATAAGCCTGCAGAGAAACAGAAGCCTGTCAGTGTCAATCATGTAGAGCCCGAGCCATCCAATCCCGAGCTGGCATTGAGTGAGAAGCGTCTCGGTCTACTGACACGCTCGGTGAAGGTTTGGATGATTCAGTATGGCTTCGGTTTCAACCCCCAGCAGGTTACCCTGTCGCGGCTTGGGCAGGACCTTGGCATGCCTGAATCGGATTTTCAGGACGGTTGGGGTAATGCCATTCGGTACGAAGCAGGAGAGAAGAGTTTCACCCTGCGCTCAGCAGGCCCTGATGGCGCTTTTGGGACCGCAGACGATCTGCAGAGTGTGGGTAAGCTTTAGCCCGGGGTGTGACCGGTGGGATGCCAGCGTCTAGCGGGTGCCGTGCACCACGATGGTTTTGCCTTTGACGTGAACCTGCCCCTGCTCCTCCAGGATCTTGAGCACGCGACCGGCCATCTCCCTTGAGCAGCCCACGATACGTCCTATCTCCTGGCGGGTTATGCGGATCTGCATGCCGTCGGGGTGGGTCATGGCGTCGGGTTGCTTGCACAACTCCAGCAGGGTGCCTGCAATACGTCCCGTGACATCGAGAAAGGCGAGGTTGCCCACTTTGCGGCTGGTATGCAGCAGTCGCTGGGTCAACTGTGCGCCGAGGGCGTAAAGCAGCTCTTTCATGTGGGGCTTGAGCTCGGTTTCGAACAGCTGCTCCAGTCGCGTATAGCTGATTTCGGCCAGCATGCATTCACCACGGGTACGCACCAGCACACTTCTGTTGGCCTGGGGGGTGAAAAGCCCAATCTCCCCGATAAAGTCGCCCTTGTTCAGGTAGGTGAGGATGATCTCCTTCCCCTCATCATCCTCGATAATGATGGTTACCGAGCCCTCGATGATGTAGTAGAGGATGTCGGCCGGATCACCCGGATGGATGATATCGGTCTTCCCGGGGTAGCGTCTCCGATGGCAATGGGAGAGGAACTGCTGCAGAAACCCCGGTTCTTCGACTGGCGGTTTTATTATGGTCATCGCGTCTCTGTCTCGAATTGGAAGACAATTCCTTTGCTCGATTTTAGGTTAGCTCCTGATAGTTGTCGATCTGTGATAGTCTTCTCAGGCTAAAAAATTTGCGAGGATGTGATGAAAGCACGGGTTAAATGGGTTGAAAACACCCTCATGGTAGGCGAATCGGGCAGTGGTCACGCGGTTGTGATGGATGGTCCTCCTGATATGGGGGGGCAGAACCTGGGCATTCGACCGATGGAGATGATGCTCCTTGGTCTGGGTGGATGTACCCAGTTTGACGTGGCCCATATCCTGCGTAAGAGTCGGCAGCAAGTGACCCGCTGCGAGGTGGAGTTGGAGGCCGAGCGGGCAGAAACCGACCCCAAGGTTTTCACCAAAATCCATGTTCACTTCATCGTGTCGGGGCCTGATCTCACGGAAAAAGTGGTGGAGCGAGCGGTCAAACTGAGTGCGGAGAAATACTGCTCCGCCTCCCTGATGCTGGGCCAGGTAGCCGAGATTACCCACGATTTCGAGCTGATTGACGGGTAAGGCTAGCTGCTGAACATAGTTTCTGAATTGGTGGGATTACTTATCAATTCTGCTGCAATGTTCCGCTTGGTCGTGGTAACTCATTAGAAAAATTGAGAATTCCTGTGATGTAATTTTTCCTGATCCTGATTTCTACGTAATATTAATCCATTTAAAAAGAGCCGAATTCTGATGGCGAAAGTACAGCGTAACGCCCCTTGTCCCTGTGGTAGCGGTAAGAAATACAAGCAGTGTTGCGGAGCTTTAGGGCGCACTCCAGATGCCGGTTTGGCTGGGAGGACGGCAGGTACCAATGAGTTCAGCCAGGC
The DNA here is from genome assembly GCF_002020805.1 of Solemya velesiana gill symbiont. Classification (GTDB taxonomy): domain Bacteria; phylum Pseudomonadota; class Gammaproteobacteria; order Chromatiales; family Chromatiaceae; genus Sedimenticola_A. The sequence goes on from NZ_MPRJ01000064.1 coordinate 5,548, forward strand.
CCAGGCGCTCTATAGGCAGGGAAACCTGCAGGGAGCCTTTCGGGTTTGTCAGCAATTGCTTCAGCGTAACCCAAATCAAGTCAATGTTTTGAAGCTGGCAGGAATAGCCGCGATGCAGGCTGGACAGTGGGCTCATGCGGAAAATATGCTTCAGCGCCTTGTGAAGCAGCAGCCGAAAGATGCGATTACCCAGAGCAACCTGGGCCTGACCCGGTTCGAACTGGGGGATGATGATGAAGCGCTTCGTCATACTCGCCGAGCACTGAAGCTGAACCCCAAACTGGCAGAAGCCCACAATACCTTGGGCAAGATCTACCAACATCAGCAGGCGTGGACGGAGGCGCTGGGCTGTTATCAGAAGGCAATCTCTCACTCCCAGGAGAACCACAAACCCTACCTGATGGTCAACGCCGGCCAGATGATGCAGGAGTTGGGGGACCTGGAAGGTGCAGAAGGTCTCTACAGGCAGGTGCTCTTAAAGATGCCCGGTTTCCTGCCCGCCCAGAGCAACCTGGCCGTGACGTTGCTGGGTCTGGGTCGCCGTGACGAAGCGCGTGATTTGCTGGAGGCTTTGGTGGCCAATCACCCAGATTCGGCTGAGGTGTATATAAACCTTGGGACGATCCGCATGGATGAGGGGCAGCAAGAGCCTGCCAAGCAGTGTTTTGAAAAGGCGGTGCGTCTGGACAAGGGCAGCGCCCTGGCACAGGCGAATTTAGGTTATTCGCTATTCGTAACCGGAGAGCAGGAACAAGCCGTCTCCCACTTTGATGCTGCACTGAGTTCGGAGCCTGAAAATGTTATGGCCCTTGCAGGATTAGGTGAGGCGTTGTTACGAAACGGGCAGCTGCAGGAGGCTGAGGGGCTGATTCGTCGAGCTGTCCAACTAGGTCCGAATGAGCAGGCGGCCTATCGAGCGCTGACCATGCTAATGAAACAACTCCATGATTACGAGGCTGCTGAAAAGGCATGTCGTCGTTACGTGGAGTTATCGCAAGGATCCCCGGTTGGATATGCAGAGCTGGCCCAGCTCTATTTCAGCATGGATCGTTACAATGATGCACGGGCTGTCTACGAGTTGGCTGAACAGAGGCTGGAGCCCAATGGGATTCTGTATCACGCATGGGCAGAATTCGAGGAGAACACTCACAATCTGGAGCGTGCCGGGCAGTTGCTTGAAGAGGCTGAAACTCATTGGGTCTCTGAGGATCGCTCACCCATCGCAGTGATGAAGTCCAAGATGGCATGCCGGCACAAGAATTTCGATGCAGCATTGGCCACGCTTGATGAGGTTGATTCGGAGAGTGTCGGAGACAAGCAGTCTCTGACCACCTATTTTTTCCAAAAAGGGTATGTCCTGGATAAACTCGAAAAGTTTGATGAGGCGTTTGCTGTATATAGGAAAGCTCAAGAGATCAAGAGTGATGTTGTAGGTTGTGTCTTCGATCCAGTTGAGGGTCAGGCACGCTTCAACGTGTTGAAATCAGTATTTTCAGAGAGCAATCGCCAGAGATTTGCAGACCTTGCTAAACAACTTCCAGCGCTAGATTTGACCCCTGTCTTTATTCTCGGGTTTCCCAGGGCAGGCACCAGTCTGCTTGAACAGATCCTGGGCGCTCATGCCAAATTTGCCCCAGCGGGGGAGTTGACCCATATCGGTGATCTGGCGACAAGAGAGGCTGCGAGGATAATAGGGAGCGACCTTCCGTTTCCGGAATGCCTTTGTGATCCGGAGAAGCCGTTGTTGCTGGAACACATCAACGCAATGCGTGAGTACTATCTCTCAAGGGTTTTGAGATCTGGGGTTGTTGATGAGGGCTGCAGCTGGGTAACGGACAAGATGCCGCATAACTCAGAGCAGATCGGGTTGATTGCCCTGTTGTTTCCCGAGTCACCTATCATTCACATATCAAGGCACCCGTTGGACAATTGTCTATCTGCCTTTTTCTCCGACTTCACTCATGGACACCGATATACATCCAGCCTGGAATCCACGGCGATTCAGTACCAGCGTGTAATGGATCAGATAGCGCATTACAAGGAGACGGTAGATATGCGTTATTTTGAAATGCGCTACCAGGATCTGGTAGATGAACAGGAGGGGACTGTACGCCGGTTGCTGGAATTTATTGGTACCACCTGGGATGAGAACTGTATGCTGCACCATAAGAGCAAGCGGGTCGTGCGCACTGCCAGTTATGAGCAGGTGACACAAAAGGTCTACAGCAGCTCCCTTGCCCGCCACCTGAATTATTGGGATGAGGTGCAGAGGGTCATACCAATTGTTCAGCCTGCCATTGACCGGTTTGGGTATTCGCTGAAATAGCCCGATACCTCTTTATAGGCTTGAGCCACATAAGTAGCCTACTTAACGGTATTCCTGGGTATTGTTTTTTGTGAGGCTGGCTTGCCCGGGCGTCAAACTTACAGCCAGTAGACCGACTTGGTTATGATCCTGGAAGAGAGCTTCATGGCCAACATGACCGGGCCTTTGGGCGTGGCATGGTGGAGTTCATCCTCCTTCATATGCTGGAGCTGCTGGTTAGAGTAATCCGTGGTCGTTGAGTTCTCGCTCCAGTGATTTGATCTGCTCAGCATAGTTTTTCCACCTTCCCATGGAGTTCTTCGACAAGGGCTCTGTGGCGACGCGAAGTCCATTAATTGATGCTTTTCCAGGGTGATAAAAATCCAGGCACTGCTCGTTCCACTCTACGTTCAGGTACTCCAGGAGGCCGCGTATGGTTGTTTCCGGCTCTTGTACCAGCTCTTCATAGCGAATGCTGTGTATGGGGATGTCGAGTATATTTTTCCAGTGCGCCATGAGCCTGTAGGTCTGGTGGTAGTGGAATCCGTGATCCAGCAGTCCGGCACGTTGCCATTTCTCATTTTTATAATTTCGGAAATAACTCTCCAGGCAGACGTCTCTTGGGTCCCTATCGAGATGGATGATGTAGGCATTGGGAAAAAGCAGGCTTATGAAACCCAGATGCTCCGTGTTGGTGGGGGCAGTATTGATGATGCGCCTGCTTTCGGTTACTGCCCTGGTACTGACCTGTGCGAGATACGTTTCGGCTATTTCATCAAGAATTTCCCTGGAGATGTCAATCATTGCATCCGGAAATCTTCTGCCGGCACGCTCCTCGACCATCGAAATCAATTTTTCGGTAACTTTGAGCTCATTAATACCGCTGATTTTTGGGTGGCTGGCAAGTATCTGCTCCGTCAATGACTTACCCGCTCGGGATGTGCCTACTATGAAGACGGGTTGGTCTGTGTCGTAAGAGCTGCGAGGCATTTGTCGGAGGTTTTCCCTGGAAAATGTCGATATGATTTCGTCCGTTTTTTCTTTTAGGTCATCGCGCGGGTAACCGGACGGGTTTAAATCGTTGGCAGTTTTGTAATATTCAAATGCCTTGCTGTATTGCTCCAGTTGGTCGCTCAAATCACCAAGTTGAAAATGAATGGCGACCCTCTGTCTCTGTTTCAGCGCAATATTGGTCAGCAATTGCTGACAATAGTTGACTGCGGTGCGGCGCTGGTCTGTTGTTTCGCAATATGCGGCATAGGCCATCGTCATGTTGTAGTCTATGCCCAATAGTCCCTTATGTGTCGAAAGGATCCTTTCGGCGGCCGCCCTGTTTCCAAAAGCGAGCATAGTGTAGAACTCTGCCAGGGTTATGGTCATATCATCTGGCTGGAGTTGGCGTGCCTTGTCGATGCACGAAAGAGAATCAGTTGGGCGATTGAGCATCCGTAGAGTAGTGGCCAGCGCAACATGTGCTTCAGCGGATTGGGGTAGGTGTTCAACTGCCTCCTCGAGAATAGTGAGGGCGTCCCCAAGTTGGTCCAGCTCGATCAGTGCCAACCCCTTGTTGACCATGGCTGAATACAGCTGAGGCTTTAGCTGCAGGGCCTTTTCGTGGCATTGTGCGGCTTCCGCGGGGTTGTCGCTGATACGTAGCGCATTGCCAAGATTGTCATGGAGTTCGGCGATGTCAGGGCGTAGGGTGACGGCTTTCCTGTAGTGGATCAAGGCTTCGTTTGTTTTTTCCGTATCCAGTAGGAGATTGCCGAGATTCGCATGAACTTCAAAGTAGTCGTCACTGATGTTCAGGGCGGAGCGGTAGGCATTCGCGGCACTGTCGATCCGCCCAAGGGCGGCATATGTATCAGCCAGATCCTTGAAATAAACAGGTTGAGGTTCAGGTAGCAGTGTCGCTTTTTCAAGTCCTTGTATGGCGTTTTGCGCATTGCCGGAATCCCGGGCAAGCAATCCCATCAAGTGCCATGCTGAACTGTCTTCGGGGTTGGCAGACAGGAGTTGACGGGCCATGGCTATGGCCTCTTTTGTTCGGCCGTTTGATCTGAGCCCATGTGCCGACTTTAGGGGAGTTGTATTGTCCATGGCCTGGGATGAGATCCGTTGTGCTGGAGGGGGCGTTGCTTGGTCGTATTCCAGCGTTACGCTGGATATGACGGGGTTGCAAATGGGGTTTTGCCGGTGTAGGTAGTGAAAGGTGTCATCTAGATCCAGTATACCGACTGGGTCATGACCTTCGAAGTGAGCTTCATGGCCAGCTTGATCGGGCCGGGGAGTTCTGCACCGCCATGCTCCAGTGCCACAGTGGCGTGATGGAGTTCATCCTCTCTCATCTGCTCCAGGATCGATCGAGACTTCTGGTCCGATGCCGGGATCTGTTCGAGGTGGTCGTCCAGGTGAGCGCAGACCTGGTGCTCGGTCTTGGCCACGAATCCAAGGCTCCACTTGTCCCCCGCCGCACCAGCAGCTGCGCCGATGGCAAACGAGCCGGCATACCACAAGGGGTTGAGGAAGCTTTTCCTGTTTCCGAACTCTTTGAGACGTCCTTCGCACCAGGCCAGGTGGTCGTTCTCCTCCTGTGCCGCCCTCTCCATACTGTCTCGCACATTGGGCAGTTTGGCGGTCAGGGCCTGTCCCTGGTAGAGGGCCTGTGCGCACACTTCACCCGTGTGATTGATGCGCATCAGCCTGGCGGTGTGTTCCCGCTGCTCTTCACTCATCTCGATTTCAGAGAGACCGTCGGTAGGGTTGGGGCGCTCGGTGACCAGTGGACGACCGAATATGGTGCGCAACGCCTGGTCGAGACCAATGAGTGCGGTATCAAGGGGGGTGTAATCTCTTGTGCTCATAGGGCAATAATAACCCAGTGTCCCTGCTCCAGTCATTCCGGCGTATGCCGGAATCCAGTGGAGGTCTGGGTTAAGGGAAGATTTTGAGCGCGCATAAGTTTGCCGGAATCGAAATGTTTCAGGGTCGTTTAATTGCCAGCTTCGATCGGAAGTTGCCGGGCAATTATCTCAGTCGGATGAACAACAGGGATGGTGATTCCCGCCTCTACAAGCCCTGCCCTCAGATGAAGTGCACACCCCGTGTTGGATGTGGCAACAAAATCCGGCTTCGTTTTTGCGATCAGTTCGATCATCGGGGACCGAAGCCTGTCCGCCATTTCAGGTTGATTGAGCATGTAGGTGCCGGCGCCTCCGCAGCAGCCGGTATCCGGAAGAGGCTCGATTTGAATTCCGGGGATGAGGTTGAGCATGCGAAACGGCTCATCCGGGCATCGTTGCACGTTCTTCAGGGAGCAGGGGGTGTGGAGCATGATCCGCTGGGCGGTGGGCTGGAAATTCAGCTCCTCAACCCAGGGAAGCTGCATGATGAATTGGCTGAATTCTTTAATTGGTGCTGTATCCAGTGAACCGCCTTGCTGTTGTTCCAGCAAATGTCCACCGCAGCCGCTTGCCAGGGTGAGTATTGCGTCCAGTTCCCAACGGCTGAATGCCTGCCGGTTATTTTCGGTCAGTTGGCTGTTTTTTGTGGTGTTGCCACTGTGCAGTTGGACGGCGCCGCAGCACGCCTGGGTGCGGGGTACGATCACTTCAATGCCAAGCAGGGTCAGGGTTGTGATCGCCCCTTCTATGGCAGTTTTGTCAGTCAGCCTGCTGACGCAGCCGGTAAACAGGCCAACCCTGCCCCGGGTTTTTCCCGCAGCAGGATAAACCTCTCTACTCGATGCGTCACTCTCGACCGGGGGTAACAACTGGTCCAGTCTACGGAACCGCGTTCCCCCAACTGTCCTTGCCAGGTGGCGGAGGCCTGATTTCTGATAGGCGCGCAGTATATGCCTGCCCCAGGGTTTGTAAGCATTGGTTGCCAGCCAGTTGAGTCCTGCTTCATTCCCGGATTCCTGCAATAACAGTTCCCGGGTGGCATCGAGCATTGCGCCGTATTTCACGCCGGAGGGGCAGGCGGTTTCGCAGCTTCGACAGCCGAGGCATCGTTGCAGATGGAAACCTGCGCGGGGGCTTTGGATCGTGCCTTCCGCAAGGGCCTGCATCAGCGCAATCCGGCCCCGTGGCGAATCCCCCTCATCTGAAGTGAGCCGGTAAGTGGGGCAATGGGGCAGGCAGAGGCCGCACTTAACGCAGTGGTCGGCTTGAGAAAGTATCTGCTCGAGGTTCACTGGGATGGCTGTTGGGGGGGCGTCCGCTTGAAAACGGCAATTGTACATGGCGGCGGAGCTATTTAAAGGGCAAAAAACGGTTTTGAAGGATTAATTTTGACTCACGATAGTGTGCTGTAAGGATTAATATATGGGGAAGATGTCTTATTATCAGCGCCACCTGTTCTTTTGTGTCAACCAGCGAGAGGATGGCGAGGCCTGCTGTCAGCAGTTCAACGCCAGGGATGCTCACGGTTATGTCAAAGAGCGGTTGAAGTCTATGGATTTGCACGGTGCCGGGCAGGTGAGGGCCAACAAGTCAGGCTGCCTGGGGCGCTGTGAGCGGGGACCAGTGCTGGTCGTTTATCCGGAGGCTGTCTGGTACACCTACGTGGATAGGGAGGATCTGGATGAGATCATCGATGAACACCTGGTCAATGGCCGGATAGTTGAGCGGTTGATGCTGCGTGAGAGCTGATAAATTCCACAATAAAAAGGCGTTGCATAGTAGATAGTAATACTAGAAAATTATAATATACTGAGCGTAATCTGTTTCAGTACTCCTCCATCCTCCTTTGGTGGTTATAATTGTTTGGGCACAGCATCCCCTGCTGTGCCCATTTTTTTATGTGCAGGATATACGGTATGCCGGGAGCGGCGGGTTGTCTGTGGCACCGGCATTGATGGAGGTTTAACCCTCATGGATACCAGCGACGACGTAGGAGCGCTGTCCCCGGCGCGATAACAACCCACCTGGAATAAAATTCGTCTTGTTCCGGGGTAGAGAAAAAACATATTCCGGGGTTGCCAGCAGGCTGCAAGTCCGGTAACATTCGCGCTCTTTTTTCAAGCGCTTTAACTTGGACTCCGTTGGAGCAGTTCTAATGACGACTGTAAGTGCAAAACCCGCTAAGGTTCGCCGCGACTGGTACGTGGTTGACGCCACCGACAAGACGCTGGGCCGTTTGGCCAGCGAGATCGCGCACCGTCTGCGCGGGAAGCATAAACCCGAATATACGCCGCACGTAGATACCGGCGACTACATTGTTGTGGTCAACTGCGAGAAAGTTCGCGTAACCGGCAACAAGATGAGCGACAAGATGTATCACCATCACACCGGTTACATCGGCAACCTGAAATCCATCAGCCTCGAGAAGCTGCTGGACAAGGCTCCCGAGCGTGTGATTGAAACAGCTGTTAAAGGCATGCTGCCCAAGAATCCCCTGGGTCGTGCCATGTTCAAAAAGCTCAAGGTCTATGCAGGTCCCGAGCATCAGCACCAAGCTCAGCAGCCCCAGGCGCTGGAAATCTGAACACTAGCCCAGTATCGGAATAGAAAGATGGCAGAAACCAACACCTACGCTACCGGCCGCCGCAAGAGCTCTGCAGCTCGTGTTTTCCTGACCGCCGGCAGTGGCAACATCACTGTTAACGACCGCCCCCTGGACGAGTACTTCGGTCGCGAAACCGCCCGCATGGTGGTTCGCCAGGCCCTGGAAGTCGCCGAGGTTCTTGACAAGGTCGACGTCAGAGTGACCGTCAAGGGTGGCGGCAACACCGGTCAGGCTGGTGCGATTCGTCACGGTATTGCCCGTGCCCTGGCAGAGTACGATGAAAGCCTGCACAGCTCCATGCGCAAAGCCGGCTTCCTGACCCGTGACGCCCGTGCAGTTGAGCGTAAGAAGGTCGGCCTGCACAAGGCGCGTAAGCGTCCCCAGTACTCCAAGCGTTAATCTCGCTTTCTTGCTCCGGCTGCGGCTGGAGGCGTGGTTTCAAAGAATCCACGGACAAGTGGGGATTCGTCTAATGGCAGGACAGCGGACTCTGACTCCGTATGTGGAGGTTCGAATCCTCCATCCCCAGCCAACATCAAAGCCCGCATCTTGCGGGCTTTTTTGTATTTGCTAGAAAAGATCTTCTGGATGGAGGGTGAGAAGCTCCACCGGAATCGCCCGGAGCGACTCCGAAGCTGCGGAACGTAGTTACGCTGACTCCGAAGGGGTGAGGCCAGGTGAGGTTAGTGTATTCGGTGTTTTCTCTAGCAAACATCCCTGTTGCTCAGATCCGGCCCCGCATCCCTGCAGGGCGTTCGTCGGACTGATTTCGTCCACTGGACGAAAGATTCCTCCTTACCCCCCTCAGCCAACATCAAAGCTCGCATCGAGTGGGTTTTTTTGTGCCTGTCGGCTCGTATTTTGTGACGCTCATGGTGCAACTTCGTAAATCAATGTGATGCCAGTATATTTGTTTGTGTCGAGTAGAGCGCATCCCCTTGGTTGGCATTGGCTTGTCGTACGCCATACACGCACAGGCCATAAAATGGTGCTGGCTCAGGCCCCGAGTAAGGTATGATATTCAGCTGACGCGTAGGCGTGGGCTGGATTAACATAAAACACGTTCTTGTTATGCCCTTCAGGAATTATAAGTACTTCACAAAAAAGCGCGAATTCAATTTCCAAGTGCAACTCGACAGAGTTGGTTAGAGGGTAAGCTGCGGTAGCATAGGTAGCTTCTCTCACCGACCAAAGTTTGAGGA
>NZ_MPRJ01000065.1 GCF_002020805.1 Solemya velesiana gill symbiont
GCGAATCCTGCTGTATGTCGGGGCCGCACATCGTGGTTGCTTTCTTTCTCTTGGGGTAGACGTTATCTTCAGGATTCAGGGGAGAATTTCAACAGCCTGTTAAGGAAATAAAATAGGCTTGCCGGCCGACATGCAGGCAGGACGTCGCTCATATGGAGATCTCGCTGCATCGGTTCATCAATGAAGCGTGGGACGAACCACCGAGTGGAGAGTTGGACTCGGCCCAGACCCTGATCATAGTCTTTGCTGCATCCCGTCCCTCACCAACCGTCACCAATGCACTGCCCGCACTTAAATCAACCTTCCCCAATTCAGTCCTGATCGGTTGCTCATCTTCTGGAGAGATTTACGGCGTGGAGCTGAATGACGATAGTATCGTACTCGCCATCGTGAAGTTTGCCGACACCCGGCTCAAGCTGGTGAATTACCCTATTGCCAATGTCCAACAATCGGCAACCGCAGGCAACACCCTGGCCGAACAGCTGATCGCCGACGACCTGGCTGCTGTATTCACACTGACAGACGGCCTGCTGGTAAACGGCTCGGCATTCGTTGAGGCCCTGAGCAACAATTTGCCCGAAGGTGTCGTAATAACCGGCGGGCTGGCTGGTGACGGCGACCGGTTCGAAAAGACCTGGGTTCTGTTCGACGGAGAGACCCGCACAGGCCAGGCAGCGGCCGTGGGATTCTACGGCGACACAATACGGGTTGCTCACGGCTCCCGGGGCGGATGGAACCTGCTGGGCCCTGACCGGGAAGTAACCAAGGCCGAGGGCAATGTACTCTACTCCCTGGATGGTCTGCCTGCCCTCCAGGTCTACAAGAAATACCTGGGAGACCGTGCCGAGGGCCTGCCTGCCACCGGCCTCCTGTTCCCGCTCGCCATCCGCGATGAAGAGGACATCGACGGCCTGACCGTGAGAACCATCCTGGCCGTGGACAAAGAGAGACAGTCCATTACTTTCGCAGGCGATGTACCGGAAGGTCGCTACGTAAAACTGATGCGCGCCAACTTCGATCGCCTTGTTGATGGCGCAGCCTCTGCAGCTAAAAATGCGGAACTGAGTGATTACACCGGCAGCAACGCTGCTTTGCATAGCCATCAGTTGTGTAGGGAGGCGCCTTGTGCTCGGCCCAAGGGTGGAGGAGGAGATCGAGGCTGTCATCGAGAGCCTGCCGGCCGGGATCCACAGATAGGCTACTACTCCTACGGCGAAATATCCCCGCTGGTCAGCGGACGCTGCGACCTCCACAACCAGACTATGACCCTCACCCTGATCTGGGAGAAGGAATAATGCACCGGCTGCTGTCACGGCAGCTGCGAAAACTCGGATTGGATACCTCATCCACGCCGACGACAAAACAGTTGGCAAATCTGCTCCAGCGTGTATCGGAAACCTACCAGCAGGCCGATGATGATCGTTACCTGCTTGAGCGTTCTCTACAGATCTCGTCCGATGAAATGCAGGCGATGTTCCAGCAACAGAAGGCGTCAGCAGAAGGCCGACTACAGGCCCTGGTCAACGCTTTGCCTGACATTGTTTTCATGCTCGACGAAGAGGGCAGCTACGTGGAGATCGTTGCAGGCGAGGAGGAAGGGCTCTACCTGCCAGCTGAATAACTCAAGGGAAAATTGCTCAAAGAGATCATGTCTCAAGAGCCGGCGGAGTTTTTCCTGGATGCCATTAACCACGCCCTTAAACACAATATGCTGCACCTGGTGGAATATGAACTTTCCGTACAACGCGGTTCACGGGTATTCGAGGGACGCATCATACCCACCGGCCTCAAGGTCAACGACCGTCATACCGTGCTCTTCCTGGCACGAGATGTGACAGAACTTGCCCGCTCCCGCTACGAGCTCGAGCATATGGCCACACACAATGGCCTCACCGGTCTGCCAAACCGCGCTCTGTTGAGTGATCGTCTTGTTCAGGCAATCGCCAGGGCAAAACGCCTTGGCAGCCTCGGCGCACTCTTGCTGCTCGACCTTGACCGCTTCAAACAGGTCAATGACAGCCTGGGGCATCCGCTGGGGGATGAACTGCTTAAGGAAGTGGCCAAGCGCTTGCAGATGTCAAGCCGGGTAGAAGATACGGTGGTCCGTTTCGGTGGCGATGAATTCATTTTCATCCTGGAAGATCTTCACGATTCCGCCCACGCCGGCCAGGTAGCCCAGCATATTCTCAACCTCTTTTCGACCTCCATTAAATTGTCAAAGATTGAGCTGGACGTTACAGCCAGCATCGGGATCACGGTATTCCCGGACGATGGTGATGATTGCCACAGTCTGCTCAAGCAGGCAGACAATACCATGTATGCAGCCAAGGAAGCGGGAAGAAACCAATACAGTTTCTATACCGAAGAACTGGGTGCCAATGCCCTCGCTTACCTGGCCCTGGAATCCCAGCTACGCAAGGCCATCACCAACCAGGAACTTGTTCTGCTCTACCAGCCACAGTTCAACTTCAGCGATCATAAGCTTATGGGATTCGAGGCCCTTGTACGCTGGCCTACAGCGGATCCGGAGCACCGTAGTCCCGAGTCCTTCATTCGCATCGCAGAGATGTCCGGGCTCATTGAACCCCTGGGTTTGTGGGTGCTGAACGAGGCCTGTCGCCAGGCAGCACTCTGGCAGCAAAACGGACTCGACTTCGGACGCGTTACAGTCAACCTGTCGAGCCGTCAACTGAACAGCCCGGGTCTGTCAGCCCAGGTGGAAAACATCCTCGGACGTCATGGGCTCTCCGGAAATACTCTGGAGTGTGAAATAACGGAGAGCATGGTGGTTCATGAAGGCGGCGTCGCTCACAGCAACCTGGAAGCCTTCTCGCAAATGGGTATCTGCCTGGCAATCGACGACTTCGGCACCGGGCACTCTTCCCTGGTCAACCTGAAACGCTTCCCCTTGAGCCGATTGAAAATTGATCGCTCCTTCGTTGACGGGCTGGGCGAAGACACCAACGACGAAGCCATCACGAGCGCAAGTATCGCCCTGGCCAAACAGCTTAGCCTGGACGTGGTATGGAGACCCAAGATCAGGCCGACTTTCTGAAGCGGCATGGTTGCGACGTAGCCCAGGGTTATCTCTATGCAAAACCCATGAACATCGAACAGATTGCAGATAGATTCTTCAACAGGGATGGCACCGAAAGTCTCCCGGGAGACGACCCAATCCCTAGCGATGTATAACCACCTTGATCTCTTCTCCCCCCAATCCGTGCACGGAATCGTGCGCGCGGACTCTGACACTATTCAGACCTTCGGGAATCCTCACAGGAGCAAGTGATCTTGTAAACGGTTGTTCGTCCACATGGGGATGGTACAGGGTACGTGTACCCAACAACTTACCATCCGGAGTAAGCAGGTCCCACTTGTCTACATAATGCCCCCATCCTTCATCGGAGTGGCGAAGCGTCACGTCGAAGCGGTATTCTCCGTCCCCTAAAGCCGTAACCCGCACGTCTACAACATCGGCTTCGCCGGCCAATCCCGCAGATGTCATCAGAAACAATATCGGAGTTAAAAATAAAGATCGCATGGCTTTTCCCATCTCTATATCACTCCCGGAAGGGTCATCGGGGTAACCATGCTATGGCGATAGCACAAAAAACAATCAGGATGACAAAGAAGATCAGAAAGCGTTTATTGGTATTCTCTTTAACCACAGGGGACGGCGCACCGCAGTTGGGACAGTCCGACTCATCCTGGGGGCGTTCGAAACCGCAATGATTGCAAAACAGCTTATCCATTCTCTTCATTTCCCGTTACAGTTGACGCTCCAACCCTGACACAGCATACGCTACGCGTAACACTCAATTGCACCTCTTCAGGATAGGCCATGGCACACACATCGGTTGCTTCGGGGCAACGGGGATGAAAGTGACATCCAGACGGTGGATTGGCTGGAGAGGGCATGTCACCCTCAAGACGAATCACGCTGCGCTTTGGCTCTGTATCGATCTCCGGCACGACAGAGAGTAACGCCCTTGTGTACGGGTGCTGGGGCGACTCCAGCACCTCCTGCACCGTCCCCCGCTCCACGATACGCCCCAGGTACATCACCGCCACCTCGTGGGCCAGGTAGGCCACAACCGAGATGTCGTGGGTAATGAAGAGATAGGTGAGCCCCATCTCCCGCTGCAGTTCCTTGAGCAGGTTGAGAATCTGGGCCTGTACCGACACATCAAGCGCGCTTGTGGGCTCGTCGCAGACGATCAGTCGCGGCTCAACCGCCAAGGCCCTGGCCACGCAGATACGCTGTCGCTGTCCGCCTGAAAACTCGTGGGGATAGCGCGTTGCAGCATCGACCGACAGGCCGACATGTTCCAGCAACTCCCGGGTCCTTGCCCTCCGCTGCTCGGTGCTTCCCCCGACCCCCTGGGCGCGCATGCCCTCCTCGATGATGTCACCCACCAGCATGCGGGGATTCATGGAGGCCACCGGATCCTGGAATATGATCTGCAGATCGGACCGGCGTTTCCGCAGCTTGCTGCCCTTGAGTTGCGTCAGCTCCTCCCCTTCGAAACATGCACTCCCTGCGGTCGGTCGGATCAGCTGCAGTATCCCCTTGCCAACGGTGGTCTTGCCACAGCCGGATTCACCCACCACTGCCAAAGTCTTGCCCGACGGGATAGAGAAGGACACCCCGTCCACCGCTTTGACCTGCCCCACCACGCGTTTGAACACGCCCTTGTGGATAGGGAAGTGAACCTTCAGGCTGTCCACTTCCAGCTGTGTATCAGTGGACGACGCTTTAGCCGGTAAATGCCAGGCTGGTTCTTCTGCCGGAGATATGGACTCTGCCACTTCGTCGGGTTGTTGCGTGCAGAGATGACAGCGCATCCCCTGCCCCGTCTCCAGTTCGCACCAGTCAGGTTCCTGCTCACGGCAGACCGGCATCACCTGTTCACAACGCTCGGCGAAGCGGCAGCCGGTAAATGTCTCTCTCAGGGAAGGCACTGTGCCCTTGATCACTGCCAGCTTGTTGTCCCGCTTCTCCTTGCCAGGAACAGAATCGAAAAGCTTGCGACTGTAAGGGTGTCCCGCCTCGCCGAAGAAGTGGGCTGTTTCGGCCACCTCCACGATCTGCCCCGCATACATCACCGCCACCCGGTCGGCGACCTCTGAGACCATGCCCAGGTCGTGTGTAATGAGCATAATCGCCATGCCGGTCTGTTGCTGCAGATCTTTCAACAACCCGAGAACCTGGGCCTGAATCGTGACATCCAGCGCCGTGGTCGGCTCGTCGGCTATCAGCAGTTCAGGACGTCCGGCCAATGCAATAGCGATCACCACGCGCTGTTTCATGCCGCCCGAGAGTTGATGGGGGTACTCCCTGGCCCGCCGTTCCGGATCCGGGATACCCACCGAGCCGAGCAGTTCAACGACCCGCGCTTCAACCCTGTTCCTGTTATCAGGGTCATGAATTTTCACTGCCTCGGCAATCTGCTGGCCAACGGTCAGAACCGGGTTGAGGGAGGTCATGGGCTCCTGGAATATCATCCCCATGCGGCCACCGCGCTCATCGCGCATGGCGTTCTCGGGCAGATCGAGCAGGTTGGTCTCACCCAGCCATACATTACCCCCTGCGATGCGGCCTGCCGGGGGCAGAAGGCGCATGATGGAGAGCGCGGTCATGGATTTTCCGCATCCCGACTCGCCCAGCAGGGTAAAGGTCTCTCCCCTGTGTATTTCCAGGTCGACACCGTCCACCGCCCGCACCGGGCGCTCACCGCTGCCCAGCAGGGTGGTCAGGTTATCGACGTGCAACAAAAACTCTCTATCCGCCATCAATTGGTACTCCTCAATCGCGGATCGAAGGCGTCACGCACCACGTCGGAGAAGAGGTTGGCCGAGAGTACCAGGGTGAACATGAAGATCATTGCAGCGGCCAGGGACCACCAGACCACCGGCTCCCGCGCCATCTCGAGACGTGCACTGTTGATCATGTTGCCCCAGCTGTTCATGGTGGGGTCCACGCCGATGTTCACGTAGGAGAGCACCGCTTCTGCCAACACCAGTCTTGAAAAATCGAGTACCACCGAGATCAGCACGATGTGCAACACGTTGGGCAGGATATGGCGCGAGATGATCTGAAAGTGCCCCACCCCGAACGCTGTTGCGGCCTGTACGTAGTCCACCTCCCGCAGCTTCATCGCCTCGCCCCGCAGCAGACGGCAGAGCCCTGTCCAACTGGTGACACCGAGAATGATGCAGAGGAACAGCAACCGCAGGTCGGCCCGCTCCACCAAGCTGTTGAACTCGTCCGCGTGCTGACTCATGTAGATCTGCAGCATGAGGATGGCCGCGGCAATCAACAGCACACCGGGTATGGAGTTGAGGGTGGTATAGGTGTACTGGATAACATCATCGACCCAGCCCCGGAAATAGCCTGCCATGATGCCGAGCAGCACGGCCGCGGGAAGCATCACCAGGGTGGTCAGGGTACCGATCAACAGGCCGGTACGGATGCTTTTCAGGGATTGATAGAAGACATCTTCACCGACCTTGTCGGTGCCAAGCAGATGGTACTTGGTCGCCAGTTCAGCAGACCACATGAAAACCACCAGCATCAGGCCCAGTACAGCCAGGGCGACACACCAGGGAATCTCTGTGCGTCCTACAAGTACATTCCTTGCGGTATGTTCGAAAGAGCAGCCTGAACGGATGGTGAGGAATATGAGCAGGATATTGCTCAGCACCAGGGTGAGCACCAGTCCCTTGAAAATGCCAAGGGCACTCAGTGCCATGATGTCCCCCTTCCAATCCTTCTCCGGGTCCTGCAGATGGGCACCGCCATATTTCAGGCGCGGAAAGTCACGGATGGTGGTGCCGTCAGGCAGCTCGATATTCTCCTTGGCATAGAGATGTGTAGCCAGGGGAGCTGAATAGGTCTTCTCCTGGCGGGCGCGAAGCCCCGAAACCATCTGGTCAAAGAGACTGATCACCTCGGATGAGTAGATCACCTCGCCGTTCTTGTCGGGTTCATCCAGGGGGGGATGGAAGTGAATCGAGTCGCTCAGGCCGATCACCACGTAGAACAGCAGCACCACCAGGGTTCCAATACCGACCTTGCTGCGAATCACATACCGCCAGGGTGCGCGCAGATGCTCCTTGCGTGAGGCGTAGATGCCAAACGCAATCGCTACCACCAGCAGCAGGTACACCAGGGCATCGGTCCAGAGAATCACGAGATTGTCCATGTTCATGACAACCTCACCCTTGGATCGACCAACGTGTAGGAGATATCGGTAAGCAGCAGGCCCAGGATGTAGAGCACCGATCCCAGAAAAACCATGGAACGCACGATAGCGAAATCCTGGCGCTGAATGGCATCAATGGTGTAACTGCCGAGGCCGGGTATGCCGAAGAATGATTCGGTAATCAGGCTGCCCATGAAGAGCAGGGGCAACACCACAACCACGCCGGTAAGGATAGGGATCATGGCGTTTTTCAGGACATGTCGGAATAGCACCACCCGTTCGGACAACCCCTTGGCCCTGGCGGTACGCACGTAGTCCTTGTTGATCTCCTCCAGGAACAGGGTGCGGTACCAGCGGGTGCCGGCGCCGATACTGCCGATCACGCCGATGATCACCGGCAGTACCAGGAACTTCCAAGCCCCAAGGCCGGTGTCGTATCCGGATATAGGGACCAGGTGCAGCAGCTTACTCACCAAGTACTGGCCGCCAATGATGTAGAAGAGCCCCGAAATTGACATCATCACCACGCAGAGCACCACGCTCCAGAGATCAATATAGGTGGCCCGAAAGAAAGCAATCAGCAGCGCATAGGATATATTGACCAGCAGTCCCACCATCAGCACCGGTATGGCGATGGCCAGGCTGGGCCACATGCGCTGGGAGATGTCGTAACCGATATCCCTTCCGCTGTCGGAAGAGCCGAAATCGAACTGGAACAGCTTCACCGACTTCTGGAAGAAGACGGTGTCGGTAATGCTACCCACCCCCTCTGCCTCACTGTTGTAGAGCAGTGGCCGGTTATAGCCCCGTTCTTGCTTCCAGTTCTCAATGACTGCTTGATTGACCCGTTTCTGCCCCAGGTGCATGCGTGCCATGTCATCCGGTGAGTTGACCACGAAGAAGAGCATGAAGGTGAGGACATTGACCCCGATCAGAATCGGAATGGCGTAGAGCACACGCCGAATGATATAGGCCATCATCGTACTGCACTCCTCTCATGTTGACGGCAGATCCTGACCGCCGGTATAGCACTGACCACCAGAACCACCAGGAGGGTAATCACTGGCCAGAGTACAGGGGGATTCCACTCTGTACGCATACGCTGTCGCAACTCCGGTTCCAGACGTTTGTATTTAAGGGTGTTGTTGGCCATCAGGTTAGGCTTCACATTTTTATACCAGCTGTGAAACAGCGAGAACGCCTTGGGATGAAAACCAAATACCCAGGGAGCATCGCGGCGCAGGATCGCCACCATCTCGTCAATGATCTGCTGGCGCCCCGGCCCGTTCTCCATGTTCTTCATCTTCTCGAACAGGGCATCGAAGCGAGGGCTGCTGTAGTTGGCGGCGTTCTCCCCGCCGTGCTCCATCTTGCCGTTGGGGCCATAGAGCAGGAACAGGAAATTCTCGGGATCGGGATAGTCGGCATTCCAACCCCACATGAAAATCTGGGACGTTCCCTTGCGCATCTTCTCCCTGAAGCGGTTGTAATCGGTGGCGCGTATCACCAGTTGGATACCCAGCTTGACGAACTGTTTACTAAACCAGTTGAGGCGCGCCTTGTCGTCCGGTCCGGAGGCGGTGGTGTCATAGTAGAGTATCAGCGGCTTGCCCGTCTCCCGATCCTTGCCGTTGGGATAACCCGCCTGCGCCATCAAAGCCTTGGCATGGGCCAGGGGTTTGCGGTTGAGTTTGCCGTTGCTCATCTCGTAGACGTAAGGGTTCATCCCCTCTTCACCCGTGCGGTTGCCGAAGATGCCCGGAGGCAACGGACTCTGGGCAGTGATACCCTCGCCGTTGTTGAAGATGGAGATGTACTCCTCGAAGTCCAGGGCCACGGAGATGGCCTGGCGCAGCAGGCGCGCCCGTTCCGTGTCACCACCCACCACCGGGTCGGCCATGTTGAATCCCATGTAGTTCATGGATGTGGTGACCGCGGTGAGCAGGTTTATGCCCTTCTCCTGCATGGGCTCTGTCAGTCCCAATTCTCCCTGGTCGGAAAACTTCACTGCTTGGTCGAAACTGTCAGAAGAGATACCCGACGTATCGTAGTAGCCCTGCAGGAACTTGTTCCAGTTGGGAATATTCTCCTTCTCCAGGCTGTAGACCGCCTTCTCGATGAACGGCAGCTCCGCACCGGCATCGTTCAACAGGCCCAGCGCCTTGTCTGATTCCTCCCCCTCGGAAGGATATTGTTCACCGTGAAAATTCGGATTGCGCGAAAGCACCATGCGCAGGTTCGGGTTGTTCTCGGTCAGCATGAAGGGGCCGCTGCCGAAGGGATACCAGTCGAGGGTGATGTTGCGTTTCTCCATGCCCTGCTGGGAGAAGAAAGCGTCGGCCTCCCAGGGCATGGGAGAGAAGAACGGCATGGCCAGCCAGTAGACGAACTGGGGATACTTGCCCTTCAGCCGAATACGGAAGCTGTGGCGGTCAACCACCTCGACCCCCTCAATCCGGTGGGGACGCAGATCCAGATAGGGCTTCTCCAGCCCTGCCTCGTTTTTCAATTGGGTATAGACATCTTCGATCGTCTTCCCGAACGCATTCAGCCCAAGGATGTACTCGCCCATCAGGCCTGCAATGGGCGAGTGGAGATGGGGCACCGCAAGACGCTTAATCTGGTTGACGAAATCTTCGGCTATGACTTCCCGGGAGCCTGTCTCTGAAAAGTCCGACAGTGTATTCAGGGACTCGATCTCTTCCCCGGTCAGGTCGTGGTAGAGATAGTTACCCTGCCCGTCCCTGGCCAGCGCCGGGTGGGGCTGGTACTGCATCCCCTGCTTGATTTCGATTTCGTAGTCACTGAACGCGATGGTCTCCTCGGGGGCACCCGCAGGCAACCAGTTGCCGTCTGCATCGAGATACCTGGCTTTGGGTACGGCCGTGGCCGACAGGGGCTCCAGTACATAGGGGCGTTTCAGGAAGTGGTACTGCAGGGGCGGCTCGTAGATCTGGGCGATGAAGGCGTACTCATCGGAGCTGTAGGAGCGTACGGGATCCAGGTGCTTGGGCCGCTCAGAGAAAGAGCTGTAGAGGATATTCCGGTCCGCCTCGGCAGTCGGATAGGGATTGTTCCAGCCGCCGTCCGTGCAGGCAGTAAGCAGCAATACCGCCCACACTCCGAAGAGCATGTACGCCATGTTCCTGAATTGGTGATCCATAAATGCCTTGAGCATCCGGGTATTATTCTTCTGTAACAGTCCCTATACCGCCACAATAGAGTGGCTCAAGCTAGTTTACCTTATTGGGGCCGACGGTGAACCCCGAGTAACCTTTGACCACGCCATTAGCCCTTGGTTCTTTAATAAACTCCAGTTTTCCGGTACCTTAGGCTGATTCTCCGGCGCCATGACGGTTTCCGGAAACTGCACTCGAGAAACAGAATCGCAAGGAATTCAAATGGGTTTTCTTCAAGACAAAAAAGTCCTGGTCACCGGCATCGCAAGCAACCGCTCCATCGCCTACGGCATCGCCAAGGCGATGCGTCGTGAAGGTGCTCAATTGACCCTCACCTATCAAAACGAAAAGCTCAAAAAGCGCGTGGACAAGTTTGCCGCGGAGTTCGGTTCGGACATCGCACTGCCCCTGGATGTCACCAACGACGAGGAGATCGAAAACCTGTTTGCCGAATTGGGCAAACAGTGGGATGGCCTGGACTGCATGGTTCACTCCATCGCCTATGCCCCTGCCGACCAGCTGGAGGGGACCTTCGCCGAGGCGGTGACCCGCGAAGGTTTTGCCACCGCTCACGATATCAGCGCCTACAGCTTCGCCGCCATGGCGAAGGCAGGCCGCAGCATGATGGCCGGCCGCAACGCCTCCATGGTCACCATAACCTACCTGGGTGCTGTGCGCACCGTACCCAACTACAACGTTATGGGTGTAGCCAAGGCCAGCCTTGAGGCCACCATGCGCTACCTGGCCGACTCTCTCGGCCCCGACGGCATTCGGGTCAACGCGGTCTCCGCCGGCCCTATTCGCACCCTGGCCGCCTCCGGCATCAAGAATTTCAAAACCATGCTGGAAGAGGCGGAACAGAAGACCCCCCTGCGCCGTAATGTCACCATCGACGAAGTGGGCAATGCTACCGCGTTTCTCTGCTCTGACCTGGCATCCGGTATCACCGGCGATGTGCTCTACGTGGACTCCGGTTACCAGGTAGTAGGCAAGACCTGATACGTCATATCACCACCAGCAAAAGAAAAGCCGTTTCCGGTCATCCGGAAACGGCTTTTTCCTTGAGGCCTGTTAACAGGCCCCGGCAATCGATCAGACTCTACTGATCTTTATTCAGGATATTGATGTCAGCACTGGCCCGCAGGTTCTGCACCATCTTCTGATAGTAGCTCTCTCCCCTGGCACGCTGAAGTGCCTCACCGAGTACCCTCTTTCCGCCAAGTTTATCAGCCTGGTCGGGCTGACCATCCTTGACCGAGGAGAGTGCAATCACCACTGAGTCGCCATTGGGGAGTTCTGCTGCAGCATATTCGGATTTATCTGCTGCCGGCTTGGGCATTGCAAACAATTTGACTATGATTGCTCCGGCAACATTACGTTCACTCCTCATTACCAATCCTGTCTCTTCCAGCTTGAGGCCTTCCTGCTCGGCAAGCTGGGCGAGATCACCACCGGTACTGAGCGCAGTTATCATTTCACTGCCTTTTGCCCTTGCCTTCTCTGCAGCTTTGTCGGAATGGAGCTGATCGCGAATGGCCGCCTCAACCTCTCCAAACGGTTTAACTGAGGACTCTTCGTGCTCCCTGACCCTCAGCACCAGGATATGCTCGGGACCAACTTCGATTGCCTCGCTGTTGTGACCCTCCAGCAATACATCTGCGCTGAAAATTGCCCCGGTGACTTTTGATGAGGCAAACGCACCAGCACCACCGGAACGGGTCACCCAGTCGCTTTGGGAGACCGCCATGCCCAGGGCTTCTGCGGCAGGTTCCAGGCTGCCCGGGTCCTCGTAGGCGAAATCACTGAGACGCTCTGCATACTCATAGAAAAGGCGTTCAGCCTCGCTGCTCAGATAGGCCTTGCGGATGTCATCCTGCGCCTCTTCGAAACTTTTGCCCTTAGGAGAACGTATATCGGTCAGCTTGATGACGTGATAACCGAACTCGGTTTTTACAGGTTGACTGATTTCACCGGTCTGCATGGAGAAAACGGCATCTTCGAAGGCGGCAGCCATGATACCCTTCTCAAAGTAGTCGAGATCACCACCAAGATCTGCCGAGCCCGGATCCTGGGAGAGTTCCTTTGCCACAGTGGCAAAATCCTCGCCGGCGTTGATCCGCTCCAATGCCTTCCTGGCCGCAGATTCAGCATCTGCAACTGCCGTAGCATCCGCGCCCTCTTCCACGGCAATCAGGATGTGACTGGCCCTGCGCTGTTCAGGCGAGACATATTCGTTCTTGTGCTGCTCGTAAAAGCCTATCAGCACCTGTTCATCCGCGCTGAGGGTTTTGGCTATGTTTTCGATATTGAGTTCGAGGTAGTCGACCTTTGCCCGTTCCGGCGCCATGTAGGCACTCTGATTGCTGTCATATTGACTACGCACTTCCTCATCGGTTACAGACACCTGGTCCATGAAGGAAGAGACCGGAACGGTGATGTAGGCAAGCTCCCGCTGCTGTTGCTGAAGCCTGACCAGGGATTCAATTTCAGATGCCGTGGCAAACTCAGAGCCACTGATCGCCTTGGAAAGCTGCTCACTGACGATACCCTGCCTGATCCGCTCAAAAAAAGCTGCAGTCGTCATGCCCTGGTTACGCACGGTACGCTCGTAAGCCTCTTGATTGAACCGTCCGCCGACATGAAAGGCTTGAATGCTGCGAATGGTTTCGCGTACCGCTTCGTCTCCTGCACGAAGCCCCAGGCTGTTTGATGCCTGGGAAACCAGTGCATTGCGGATCATGGCCTTCAGCACCTCTTTCCGCCACAGCTCATCATCGATCAATTCCGGGCGGTAGTTGCTGCCCATGCGTTCACGCATACTCTGCTTGAAATCACGGAAGCCTGTTTCGAATTCCCGTTCCGTAATCTCCTGGTCGTTGACCGTGGCAACTACCGCATCAGCGCCGCCACCCAGGTATTCATTGATTCCGAACAGGGCGAAAGGAATACTGATCAAACCGACAATAATCCAGGCAAGTACGCCTTGAGCTCGTTCCCTAATCGACTGAAGCATGATCTTACTCGCGAAATAAAGGACTTATATCTAAAACACAAACGGGGTATCTGATGATACCCCGCGTGTCTTCTAAAGGTTGGCGGAGTGGACGGGACTCGAACCCGCGACCCCCGGCGTGACAGGCCGGTATTCTAACCAACTGAACTACCACTCCTAATTTGGTGGGTGCTGCAGGGATCGAACCTGCGACCCTCGCCTTGTAAGGGCGATGCTCTTCCAGCTGAGCTAAGCACCCGAGGAAAGCGCGCTAGTTTACTGCGTCCTTAAGTGCTTTACCAGCCTTAAATGCAGGATTTTTTGAAGCTGCAATTTGAATGGTTGCACCTGTCTGAGGATTACGGCCAGTACGTGCTGCGCGCTCACGTACGGAGAAAGAGCCAAAGCCAACGATGAATACCTGGTCATCGTTTTTCAGGGCGTCGGTTATTGCTTCTACCATGCCATCCAGTGCACGACCGGCAGCTGCCTTAGAGATATCTGCGGCATCAGCCATTGCGTCGATCAATTCCGTCTTATTCATTCAGAGAGTCTCCCCTTCGGTTATATATGTGGTGCATATCATGCACCTGACTTAGTAATTTTTTACTCATCCGCTTGGTGCGCGAAACGGGGTAAATTTATACCAGCGCGTGAGAACGAGTGTCAAGCAATGATGTCACAAAAAATCCCTATTTTATGCACCTTTCAGGGCGATTTGACCTATTTTTCTCTTACTAAACAGGAGCGTCCGGCACATATCTAAAATACGCCACACGATCATGCCTGGCGGTTTCGGATAATAAGTGCAATTGGTAGTTGAAGGGCCAGCTGGTAGAGTCGGTGCTTCTCCCGACCAAGAGACGAAGCACTTATGAGCTACAACC
>NZ_MPRJ01000066.1 GCF_002020805.1 Solemya velesiana gill symbiont
TCAAGGCCAATTCGGGGATAAAAGACAGGCTTATTTGACGGATATTTGAATTTGGGTGCCTGGCGAATGAAAACTCTAATTTTTCAGACCATCCTTAGCCTGTAAGGCAAATTTGGGGCATGATTCATTGCGAGAATTTACTAAAAAGTCCGTGGACATGAACTGGTCTACACCAGCATACTTCGGATGGCTAATACCATGCTCATTGGCTAGTTGAGTAGTGATATCATGCTGAAGAGGAAATTGCTCTCGAATTTCAGTAATGTCCTAGCACCACTCAAGTAGCAGGAACACAGCTAGCTCGAGACCGGAGAGAAGGTGGTGGGTTCGTTGGGATGTGTGGCCAAAGACACGATGGGAGCGGCCTTCTGATGGCAGGTCACGAACAGTTAGCCAAGGCTTAAGGATCTCCTCGCCCTTGACCGCGGCCCTCCTTTATCCATCGCTGATTTTTGGCCTCTGTGTTAGCGTATTTTTTCTTGCCATCCAATACCATCCTTTTAAGCTCACATTTGAGCATAGGACGGACAGCTCTAGTATGCAACTTTATTACTTGGTATGGCACTTTAATACTTGGCATGGATCTTTATTACTCTCCCACAACACCACATTTGCATGGAAAACTGGCTACTCTACGGTCACTGACTTGGCCAGGTTGCGGGGTTGATCGACGTCGGTACCCTTGAGTACCGCAACGTGGTAGGCAAGCAGTTGTAGCGGGATACTGTAGACGATCGGCGCCGTACCCGGATAGATATCCGACAGTGTGAGGTTCTGAAAGCGGTCCAACTCGATATTGACACTGTGATCACTGAACAGGAAAAGCTCACCTCCGCGGGCGCGTACCTCCTGAAGGTTGGAGAGGATCTTGTCCAGCAGGGGGTCGTCAGGAAGGGCGCATACCACCGGCATGTCTGCATCAACCAGCGCCAGCGGCCCGTGTTTCAATTCACCCGCAGGGTAGGCCTCAGCATGGATATAGGAGATTTCCTTGAGCTTGAGTGCACCTTCCAGCGCGATCGGATAGAAGGTACCACGACCGAGAAACAGGGCATTCTGCTTGTCGGCGAACCCGTTGGCCATCTCCTTGATGGCATCACTCAGGGTCAGCACCACCTCGACCTGGCAGGGCAGCGCGTGGAGCTCGTTGACCTGCTCCTCTTCCTGCTCCTGGCTCATACCGTTTCGCTTGGCCAGCGCCAGGGTCAGTAGTCGCAAAGCCACCAGCTGAGTGGTAAAAGCCTTGGTCGAGGCAACGCCGATCTCAGGGCCCGCACGGGTCATGAGACTGACATCGGACTCTCTGACCAGTGAACTCTCGGGTACATTACAGACACAAAGACTGCCTACATAACCCTTGGCCTTGGTTCCACGCAAGGCGGCAAGGGTGTCCGCTGTCTCACCCGACTGGGAAATGGTGACGAACAGGGTACCCGCCGACACCACCACCTTGCGGTAACGGTATTCACTGGCCACCTCGATGTTGCAGGGTATGCCAACCTCCTCCAGCCAATACTTGGCAACCAGTCCCGCATGGTAACTGGTTCCACAGGCCACAATCTGCACCTGCCTGGTCTTATCCAGCAACTCGCGGGTTTCGTGACCAAAGCTCTCTTCCAGCAAGCGGCCCTTGTGAATGCGCCCCTCAAGGGTCTCGGAGATGACACCCGGCTGCTCGAAGATCTCCTTGAGCATGTAGTGGCGGTATGGTCCCTTATCCACGTTGCTGGCACACATCATGGACTGGCGGATCGGGCGCTGGACCTGCTGGCCCAGGGCATCGTATATGGTCACGCCATCGCGACGCACCTCGGCAATATCCCCCTCTTCGAGGAAGATGAAATTGTTTGTCTCAGACAGCAGGGCGGCGACATCCGAAGCGATGAAGCTCTCACCTTCACCGATGCCGATCACCAGCGGGCTACCTTCGCGGGTAACCACGATGCGATCTGCATCATGAGGGCTCGAGGCTACAAGGGCGTAGGCACCCGCCAGTTCCTGGCTCACCTCCTGGACGGCGCTAAGCAGATCACAGCCGGACTGCAGCTTATGATCCAGCAGGTGGGCAATCACCTCGGTATCGGTTTCGGAGGTAAAACTGTATCCGAGCTTCCCTAGGCGGTCGCGCAGAGCATTGTGGTTCTCGATAATGCCGTTGTGGACGATGGCCACGCGCACGCCGCTCATGTGGGGATGGGCATTACGCTCGGAGGGTTCACCGTGGGTCGCCCAGCGGGTATGGGCAATACCAAGGTTACCCGATATACCGGACTCTTCGACCAGCCTGCGCAATACTTCTACTTTACCAAGGGCGCGGAAACGCTGGAGTTCACCACTCTCCTGGCGTACTGCAACCCCGGCAGAATCATAACCCCGGTACTCCAGGCGCTGCAGACCATCCAGCAGAATGGGCAAAACGTTTCTTTGTACTACGGCACCGACAATTCCACACATATCGCTATATCTATTTCTTCTTGACCGGCCGCTTCCAGCCCTTGAGTGTCATCTGCTTGGAGCGGCTCAGGGTGAGCTGATCTTTGGGCGCGGTGCGAGTAATCGTGGAGCCGGCACCAATAGTCGCCCCGGCTTCAACCTCGACCGGCGCAATCAGTTGGCTGTCCGAGCCGATGAAGGCGCCATCACCGATAACGGTCTTGAACTTGTTGGCTCCGTCGTAATTACAGGTGATGGTTCCTGCACCGATGTTCACTATCTTGCCAACCTCGGAGTCTCCGACATAGCTGAGGTGGTTGATCTTGCTCCCCTCGCCTACGGTGGATTTCTTGATCTCAACGAAATTGCCAATGTGGACTCTTGGCGCAAGTTCTGTTTCCGGCCGGATACGCGCAAAGGGTCCGATGATGCTCTCTTCGCCGATCACGGCATCTTCAATGACACAGTTCTCTTTGATCACGACATCATCAGCCACTTTTACATTGCGCAGCACGGTGTTGGCGCCCACCCGGACATTGTCACCCAGGCTCACCTCACCTTCGATCAGGACGTTGACATCAATCTCCACGTCGCGGCCGGAACCCAGCGTACCGCGCAGATCGAACCGTGCCGGATCTCTTAGCGTTACGCCTTCACGCATCAGGCGTTCAGCCTGTGCCTGCTGGTAGTGACGCTCAAGCTCAGCAAGCTGTACCCGGTCGTTGACGCCCATCACTTCGTACTCATCTGCCGGTTGCGTGGTGTGCACCTCGATACCATCCGCTACGGCCATGGCCACGATATCGGTCAGGTAGAATTCACCCTGGGCATTATCATTGTCCAGCTGCCGGAGCCAGGCATCGAGCCTGGGGCCATCCGCCACCAGTATGCCCGTATTGACCTCGTTGATCTTCAGCTCTTCGGCGCTGGCATCTTTCTGTTCGACGATGCGATCCGGGTTGCCTTCACTGTCGCGTACGATACGCCCGTAACCCGTGGGATTGACAAGATTGACGGTCAACAGGGCGAGCTGCGTATCGGCAGCGGCCTCGATCAGCGCCTGCAGGGTATCCCTGGAGGTGAGGGGAACATCGCCATAGAGCACCAGTACCCGGTCCATGCCGGCCAAGGCAGGCAGCGCCTGTTCTACCGCATGCCCGGTACCCAACTGCTCTGTCTGCTCAGCCCAGGTAACACTGGGGTCGCTGATCGCCGCAGGCACCTGCTCGCCACCATGCCCATAGACCACGGTGATCTTGGCTGCACCCAACTGATGAGCGGTATCGATCACATGGCCAACCAGTGGCTTTCCGGCAAGGGGATGGAGCACTTTCGGCAGGGCGGATTTCATTCGCGTACCCTGGCCTGCCGCAAGAATTACAACACCAAGTTTCATTAATCGCCTATCTCAATCCTTGATCTGTTCGGTCTCGTCCTCATGGAAGTAGCTGACCGGGATATCGTCCTTTTTCAACACGTTACCATCGAAACTGGCAATGGAATAGGTGAGGGAAACGATTTTACCCGGTTTAATCACTTCTTGGGACATGCTCAAAATTCTCCACTGCACCCTGAATCCCGGCACATATCGGCAATCAGGCGCATAAAACAGAGCCCCCTCCCGAGAGGAGGGGGCCGCTATTGTAACAGCTTACGGGCCGGTTGTTCTCCAGGAAACCCACTAGCCCCGCCGGAAGTACAGGTAGCGCAGCAACGCCTTCTCCGCCTCCACCAGAAACAGCACCGTGGATGCGGTAAGAACGATCCTGGTCCAGGTCTCCAGATTGATGTTCGCCGTACCGAACAGTGTTTGCAGCGGCCCGAAATAGGTGAATACCAACTGGAAAAAGATCAGGATGCCAATGGCCATGAGGGCATAGTGATTACCGAACAATCCCTTGTAGTTGAGTACCGGCGCGGTGATGTAACGGGAGTTGAAGAGATAGAAGATCTCGAACATGACCAGGGTATTGACCGCTACGGTACGGGCCTGCTCGATGGAGGCACCCCCGTCGATTTCCCACACAAAGAGGCCGAAGGTGCCACTCATCAGGATCACCGAAACAAAAGCTATGCGCCACAGAAAGAGGGGCTTGAGTACCGGCTCTGCCGGGTCACGTGGATGGCGCCCCATCACATCCTCTTCGGACGGCTCAAAGGCAAGGGCAAGGGCAAGGGTTACAGCGGTAATCATGTTCACCCAGAGAATCTGCACCGGAGTCAGGGGGAACTCGCTAAAGCCATAAAGGATGGCACCGAGAATCACCAGCGCCTCGCCCCCGTTGGTAGGGAGGATGAAGAGAATCGCCTTTCGAATGTTGTCGTATACCGTGCGCCCCTCCTCCACGGCAGCGACGATGGTGGCAAAATTGTCATCGGTGAGCACCATCTCGGAGGACTCCTTTGCCACCTCGGTGCCGTTATCCCCCATGGCGACACCGACATCCGAACGTTTCAGGGCCGGTGCATCGTTTACACCATCCCCGGTCATGGCCACTACGTGATGGTTGTCCTGCAGCTGGCTAACCAATCTCAGTTTATGTTCCGGAGTGACCCTGGCGTAAACATCCACATCGAGCACCTGCCGATGCAATGCCCGGTCATCCAGTTTATCCAGCTCACGCCCGGTCAATACCCCATCGTAATTCACAAGGCCTACCTGGCGTGCAATGGCGGAGGCGGTAACGCTGTGGTCCCCCGTGATCATCTTGACCCGGATACCCGCCTGGCGACAGATACGGACCGCCTCGATCGCCTCCGGCCTCGGCGGGTCGATGAGACCGAAAAGCCCGAGCAGAATCAGGCCATCTTCCACGTCGTCGAAGGTGAGCTCCGTCTGGCTCTCGTGGGCAGGCTTCACTGCCACCGCCAACACCCGGTAACCCTTTGCCGCCATGACCTCCATGCGTTGCAGCCAGCCTTCCTGATCCAGGGGGATATCCTCATGGGCGGTACGCAACTCACTGCACATCTCCACCACCCGCTCAGGAGCCCCTTTCACGAAGATAAAACTCTCGCCCTCGTGGCTGTGGTGCAGGGTGACCATGAACTTGTGCTCGGACTCGAAGGGGATCAGGTCGGTCCGGGGGTTCTGCTTGACCTCGGTATCAATATCGAGTCCCGCCTTTATACCGGCCACCAGCAGCGCCGCCTCCATGGGGTCGCCACTGGTTTCACAACCTTCTGTAGTGCAAACCACCGAAGAGTCGTTGCACAGGGAAACGGCCTGCAATGCCTGCATCAGCACCCGGTTGCTGTCAGCAGGGTAGTCCTGCCCCTCGACCACGAACCCACCATGCACATCGTAGCCGGTGCCCGTCAGCCCGATATCGACACCATCCACGGCAATGGCCCTCACGGTCATCTCGTTTCGGGTCAGGGTACCGGTCTTGTCTGAACAGATGACAGCTACCGTACCCAGAGTCTCCACTGCAGGCAGGCGACGAATGATGGCATTGCGAGATGCCATGCGCTGAACGCCGATCGCCAGGGTGATGGTCATGATTGCCGGCAGTCCTTCAGGAATGGCCGCCACCGCAAGGCCGACTGAAGCGAGGAACATTTCTGAGGCGGTATAGTCCCGCACCAGTACACCGAAAGTGAAGCTGACGCTCGCCAGGCCGAGGATTGCCATGGTCAACCAGTGTCCGAATTGGGCCATCTGGCGCAGCAGGGGCGTGGTCAACTGCTCCACGCCGGCTACCAGCGAGCTGATGCGGCCGATCTCGGTCTCTGTGCCGGTGGCAATCACGATGCCGGAGCCCTGACCATGGGTCACCAGTGTTCCCGAATAGGCCATGCAGCAGCGGTCCGCCAGGACCGTGGCACGCCCCAAAGGCCCGGTGCACTTCTCCACCGGTACCGACTCGCCGGTCAGGGAGGCCTCTTCTATCTGCAACCCTTTACTATGGAACAGGCGCAGGTCTGCAGGCACCTTGTCCCCCGACTGCAGCACCACCACGTCCCCCGGCACCAGCTCCTCCGACGGCACCGTGGTGCGCCTCTCATCTCTGAGTACCATGGCCTGGGGAGAGAGCATCTGTCGAATCGCCCGCAGGGCGTCCTCTGCCTTTCCCTCCTGTACAAAACCGATAAGCGCGTTGATGACCACTACGCCGAAGATCACACCCGCATCCAGCCAATGCTGGAGCAACGCGGTTACTGCACCAGCAACCAGTAGAACATAGATCAACACATCGTGAAACTGAGCAAGAAAGCGCATGATCGGGCTGCGGGGTTTAACTTCAGGCAAGCGGTTGGGACCGTAGGCCTCGAGGCGATGCCTGGCCTGTTCCCTGGACAGACCTTCTACGCCGCTGTCCACCTCCTCGAAGGACTGGCTCGATGTCAGCGCATGCCAGTCAACCGTCTCCAGGATCTCCTCTTCTGTATCAGTCCCACTGCGCCGGAGCACTGCCGCACGTTTAGCTCCCCATGCCAGGAGTGCTAGAACCGCAACCAGACTGATCAAAAGCAGAAAATTGGTATCCACAGAATATCGAATCCTTCCTCATGCACCCCTAGTAAATATGGCAAAGGGTCCTGATTTTGAGAAGGGTATACCCATTTGAAGGAGCAAAAAGTGACATTGGCGCAGGCTGTAGGAGATAGAACTATAATTTTGAGTATACAAGTGTAAATACGGCGTTCCGGCTTATAGCTGTTAGTATTGCTCGCACTCTCGGCGTCGGAATGACCGGCTGTTCGACGACCCAGGTTCACTCCAGTTCCAAGCAGCATATTCTGAAACTCGAAGCTGGGGACCTGGCATGTGATGGCGTGGCCTTTCTGACACCCAGCACCGTCACGGGAAAGGAAGAGGACAAGCAAACCTTCGCCCTCGTCTTTACCGAAACCCTTCAGGCCAAGCGTCCCGACATCCGCTTCAAGTCCC
The DNA here is from genome assembly GCF_002020805.1 of Solemya velesiana gill symbiont. Taxonomy (GTDB): domain Bacteria; phylum Pseudomonadota; class Gammaproteobacteria; order Chromatiales; family Chromatiaceae; genus Sedimenticola_A. The sequence continues at coordinate 7,328 of NZ_MPRJ01000066.1, forward strand.
TGCCCCATACCCTCTGTTCGATCAATCGCGCCAACCTAGCCAATGACGACAAACAGATGGTGATCGATTACCGTGTTACGGGAATATTCAACAGGGAGACGCTGGCAAGAATTGGCGAAGCCACAGATACACGCTACATCGCCCAGCTGAAGCTTTCTTATTTCCTGCAGTACTCCAAGGGGCGGTTCAGCGCCATGGGCATTCGCCTGTTCGAGACCAAACAGGCACATGTCCGCCTCTTTCTACAGATCTGGGACGCCCAAAACGGCGCCATCTCCTGGGAGGCGGTGGAGGAGCTGAACTTTGCCTATGACACCAGCACCGAAGACCCGGTCTCCTTCAACCTGATCGTGAAAGAGGCCGCCGGCAACATGATCGACAAGTTACCTTGAGCGCACCGCCGCTATCGCGGTCATGTTCAGCAGGCCGCGTACCGTAGTACTGGGCGTGACAATGTGCACCGACTCCGCAGCACCTACCAGGATCGGCCCGATGGCAATACCGTCCGCCAGGTGCTTGGCCAGGTTGAAGGAGATATTGGCCGCATCCAGGCTGGGCATCACGAGCAGGTTTGCCGCCTCTTTGAGTCGAGTCTCCGGGAAGCGTTCCTTCAGCACATCGATGGAGAGGGCCATGTCCGCATGCATCTCTCCCTCGATCTCCAGGTCAGGCTGAGACGCACTGATCAACTCGTAGGCCTTGCGCATTTTTACCGCAGATGGTGTATCACGGGTGCCGAAATTGGAGTGTGAGAGCAAACCCACCCTGGGTTCTTCACCGAACCAGCGAACCTCCTGGGAGCAGAGGCGGATAATCTCTTCGAGGTCCTCGGCGGAGGGGTCGTCCTGGACATAGGTGTCGGTCATGAACAGCGTGCCCCGGTTCATCACCAGTCCATGCATGGCTGTCAGCTTGTTGACGCCCTCCGCCTTGCCGATAATCTCTTCGATGTGGCGCAGGTGGTCGTTGTACCGCCCGCGGGTACCGCAAATCATGGCGTCTGCCCGCCCCTGGCTGACCATCAGGGCAGCTAGCACCGTAGAGTTGGTTCGTAGAAAGTAACGCGCCTCGATGGGTGAATAACCCATCCGCGAAACCTTCTCGTAATAAGCCTTCACGTAATCGAAATAGCTGTCGTGATCGTGGGGGTCGATCAGATCGAAATCCTCGTCTATCTCCACCCCCAGGCCCAGGTTCTTTACCCTACGCTCGATCACGTCGCGACGGCCGATGACGATGGGACGTGCAATGCCCTGGTCGACGATCTGGGGCAGGACCTGCAGAACCTTCTCCTCCTCGCCTTCGGCGAAAACAACGCGTCTCGCTTTCTGTCGGGCCAGGTCGAAGACCGGCTTCATCATCATGCCTGTACGGAACACGGTATGGTTCAGTTGCTCGCGATAGGCATCGAGATCATCCACAGGCCGCTGGGCCACACCGCTCTCCATGGCAGCCTTGGCTACTGCGGGGGCCACGTAGCCCATCAATCGCGGATCGAAGGGCTTGGGTATCAGGTAGCCTGGGCCGAACTGCAGTTCCTGACCGCCATAGGCGGAACGAACGATATCCGATGCCTCCGCCATGGCCAGGTCGGCAATGGCCCGCACCGCCGCCATCTTCATCTCTTCATTGATTTCTGTGGCACCCACGTCCAGGGCACCCCGGAAGAGGAAGGGGAAACAGAGTACATTGTTGACCTGGTTGGGGAAGTCCGAGCGGCCGGTGGCGATAATGGCATCGGGCCGCGCCTCCAGGGCCAGGTCGGGCATGATCTCGGGGGTGGGATTTGCCAGGGCCAGAACCAGGGGCTTGTCCGCCATCTCCTTCAGATACTCGGGTTTCAGCACCCCGGCGGCAGACAATCCGAGGAAGATATCTGCCCCGGGCATCACCTCCTGCAGGGTACGCTTGTCGGTGGCGACAGCGTAACGCCGCTTGTAGGGGTCCATCTCCTCGGCGCGGCCCTCGTAGACCACGCCGGCAATGTCGGTGACGGTAATGTTCTCTTTCTTCAGGCCCAGTTCCACCAGCAGGTCCAGGCAGGCGAGGGCGGCAGCACCTGCCCCCGAAGCGACCAGTTTCACTTCACCGATATCCTTTCCCACCACCCGCAGGCCGCTGTAGATGGCGGCAGCCACGACGATAGCGGTACCGTGCTGGTCATCGTGAAAGACCGGGATGTTCATCCGCTCTTTTAAGCCCTTCTCGATGATGAAGCACTCCGGCGCCTTGATATCTTCCAGGTTAATGCCGCCGAAGGAGGGCTCAAGGCGGGCCACGGTATTGATGAATTTCTCGGGATCCAGTTCGTCCACCTCGACATCGAATACATCGATATCGGCAAACTGCTTGAACAGCACTGCCTTACCTTCCATCACGGGCTTTGAAGCGAGACTCCCGATGGCACCAAGACCGAGCACCGCCGTTCCGTTGGAGATCACCGCAACCAGGTTGCCGCGGGCAGTATAGTCAGCTGCGGTTACCGGATTCTCCTCGATCTCCTTGCAGGCGAAGGCCACACCCGGCGAGTAGGCCAGGGCCAGGTCGCGCTGGTTGTCCAGGGGTTTGGTGGCCTTGATCTCCAGCTTTCCGGGCTGGGGATAACGGTGGTACTCAAGGGCGCTCTTTTTCAGATCGTCAGACATGAAGGGTCTCTATCCTCTCGCATTGTGGCTGAGACAGCACGGGTTCCCAGGGGGAGTAATGGATTCTATAAGTTAATATCTTATAGGTATAGATGTTACTGATAGTTGCCAAGGACATTGCAAAATCCTGTTGATTTTGCAAACAATTTTGACGGTTTAACGGCGCAGCTTAGCCTGTAAAACAGGCAGGCGACTCTACTCGGACAGCGGCACTACCATAACCGGAATATGGCAACGCCTGACAACCCACCGTGCGGTATCGCCGATCACGGCATCCTTTACCGAGGCGCGGTCGCCATGCTTGCTGATAACCAGCAGATCGTAGCCGCCGTTATGGGCCTCCTCGAGTATCTTCTCCAGGGGTTCGCCCATCTCCACCTTGATGTCGTAGCTCAAGAGGGGGTGATCTGTTTCTCCCTTAAGGCTGTCTTCGCAAAATTTCTGGACATCAGCCCCCACCTCCACATTGTCCCGCTTCCTGGTGAGGAGGATCTGCCGCGCCTCCTCGAGGCTCCGGTTGGTCAGGTCCTCCCAGAGATCCTCGCTGACATAGCCCATCAGGGTCTCCAGATCCCTTGTCGGCACCACGTGAAATACCGTCAGCTGCGAACCGCAGCGCCGGGCGATACTGGCTGCATGGGGGAAAGCGTGGCGCCCCGATTCCGAAAGATCGGTAACGTAGAGTATTTTCTTGTATTCGATTGTTGGCAGCTTGTTTTCGGTTTGCATCTCTCAACGTTCCTTATGCCGTGGCGCTCTTTTTGAACTTGTTCATCCAGATCCCGCTGAGGAACCAGCTATAGGCCCAGGTACCAAAGAAGACCAGCACGAAGGTTATGGCGATGTCCGTGGAGCTGCCGTCCAGGGAAAAGGCAGGAACATAGCCGAAGATGAAGGGCGCCAGATAGAGGAACTTGGCAAATTTAAAGGCGACCCAAGCCGTTGCCCACATTTTGGCCTTGGCAATGGTCGCTCCGGCAAAAGCGGCAATACAGACAGGGGGCGTGATATTGGAGTCCTGGGAGAGCCAGTAGACGATCATGTGTGCAGCGAGCTCATTCACGCCCAGATGCGTCAGGGCAGGTACCGCCACTACCGCTGTAATCAGGTAGGCCGCTGTAACCGGCACGCCCATGCCGAGAATCAGGGATGCCAGGGCGATAAAGAGGATGGTCAGGATCAGTGATCCATCCGCCAGTTCGATCACGATATCGGCAAAGGTGAGCACCAATCCGCTGTAGGTGAGCACGCCGATGATGATGCCGATAACGCCCACCGTGGCGCCGATCTTCAGGCTCGATTCGGCACCTGCCCGGGATGCAGCAACAAAGCCCTTGAGGTCAATGCGCGTATCCTTGCGGAACCAGCTGACGACAATACAGGTGATGATACCGATTATCGCGGAGTAACCCGGCGAGTAACCCATCAGCATGAGGATGGTGATCACCACCAGGGGCAACACATAGAACCACTCCTTTTTGAGAATCTCTTTGGCGCTCTTCTCGCTTTTCTCACCGACGATGTTGTACTTCTTGGCCTCGTAATGAACCATCATGAAGACACTGAAGAAGTACATCAGGGCCGGGAAGATGGCTACCAGCATGATCTGGGAGTAGGGCAGTCCCGTCATCTCCGCCATGATGAATCCACCGGCACCCATGATGGGGGGCATGAACATGCCGCCAATGGAAGCTGCAGGCTCAATACCACCCGCTACGTGGGGCCTGAAGCCGGCCTTCTTCATCATCGGGATGGTAAAGGCACCGGTGGATACCGTGTTGGCAATGGCACTACCCGAAATGGAACCGAACAGGCCACTGGCGATTACGGATACCTTGCCGGGGCCACCGATCTTATGGCCAACGGCGGCAAGGGGGAAATCGATAAAAAACCGTTGAGCGCCACTCTTTTCCAGAAAGGCGCCGAAAATCACGAACAGAATAATATAGGTGGCGAGTACATTGGCCATGATGCCGAATACGCCATCACTCTTGTAGAAGATACTGGTACAGAGATCCGGGAAGGTATCACCGGCATGGGAGATCAACTCCGGCGCATATCCTCCGTAGACGCCATACAGGATCATGACGGCGCCGATAATAACGAACACGATACCCACCACCCGGCGCGCTACTTCCACGCCCACCAGCACACCAAACATGGCGATCCACTTATCAACCTCTGTCTCGGCGCCGGCGCGATAGTTGATCGCCTCGAAGTTATAGATCCAGTACCCCAGGGTGACAATGGATACCAGTATCAGAGTGAAATCCCATACCCGTCCGATCTGGCTCTTTGAGCGGTAGACCAGGAATACCAGCACGTAAGTGATCACGACATAGATGCCGCGATGAAATTGCGTGGCAGCCGGTTCAAGCACGGCGGAATAGGAGTAGAAGAGGACCAGGCCCAGCGCCATTGCATCGAACAGTACCTGTTCGATCTTACTCATTTTTTCTACCTGCACGCCATGCTCCTCTGTTTGTTATTCAGTTGCTGCAACGATTGCAAACATGCAGCTCTTTTTAATAAGCACAAAAACTGCAACTGCGGTATAGAAAAGAAAATAAAGGACGGGATAGATCATCCCGCCCTCTCCCTTTGCCAAGGCTTACATCATGCCCTTCTCTTTCCAGAACTTGATGGCACCGGGGTGCCAGGGGGTGACAACACCCTGGGTGCCGGTGTTCAGGCTCATGTGCTTGAAGGTCTTCTTCTGGGTCTTCATGTGGGCCAGGCCCTCGTCTGTGTAGATGGTGGAGAGCATCTTGTAGACGGTGTCTTCAGATACTTTGGAGTTGGCTACCCAGAGAGCGGAATCCTGGAAGGAGGGGCTCTCGTAATCAACACCGCGGTAGGTATCTGCCGGTACGGACAGCTGGGAGAAGTAGGGGTACTTATCGAAGAAGCCACTGTCCTGCGCATCCTTGCCTACATTAACCAATTCGATGTCGTTGGTCTGGGCTGCCATGATCACCGCGCCACTGGGGAAGGCGGTGAAGAGCCAGAAGGCGTCCAGCTGCTTGTTGCCAAACGCCTGGGCTGCATCGTTATAACCCATGGCGTTGCGCTCGATCTTGTCCCAGACGCCCATGTGGGTGAAGAAGAGTTCACAGTTGGCGAATGCGCCGGAACCAGCATTGCCCACACCGACTTTCTTGCCAACCAGGTCTTTGACACTCTTGATGCCGGAACCCTTACGGGTCACCAGCTGGGCAGGAGCGCCGTAGAGCCAGGCGACTGCCATGACGTCTTCATACTTCTTGGTGTCGTTCTTCATCTGGCCGTTTCTGCCCAGGTAGACATGGCCGGAGTAGACCACGCCCATCTGTGCCTTGCCGGAGTTCACCTTGCGCAGGTTCTCCACGGAACCGGCGGAAGACTGGGCTCTAACACGGAAATCCTTGGAAGCCTTGATTGGCTTGTAAACCTGGACCGCATTGGCGACCACCTGAAAGGTACCGCCTGCAGGACCACCACTGAATACCACGCGCTCTTTGGCCATGGCTGTCATCGGCAGCATGCTGGTCGCCAACAGCGCCGCACCGGCTACCAAAATTGACCTTCGTTTCATTTTCATTGAACCACCTCCTGGTAAGTTATAAAGGCACAAGCATCCCGCCTCGCTTTTCTCTAGTCTCATTACGGAGCGGGGCGCTCACAAATGCTCCCCAATACAGGAGCAATTGCCGGGCCAGTTTTTTAAAAAGGAATCAAATCCTCCCCAAACTATTGGAGTAATTAATAAAAGTAGGTCATACAGAAAAATCTACCCGTTAAAAAATGGGTGGAAATCCACCCATTTGCCATCTCCCCACTGGAGGGAAATCTGCACAAATTAAAATGCCTTGAATCATTAATGATATTTCGCGGATTCAACTCGCTAGTACAACAGGTGGGTTGATCCCGAAAAATACCTGATTAGGTGTTTTAATGCCAAGGCATTTTCGAGGGCGATTGTTCAGTTTATCCATCACCCGGTTGATTT
>NZ_MPRJ01000067.1 GCF_002020805.1 Solemya velesiana gill symbiont
TCTTCAAATCAGGGTTGGCTTCAAGCCACACTTTTAAATGTGCCAGTTGCACCGCAGGAATCGGTTCGCCTAGCCATACCGAGTGCAAAAGCTTTGGAACTTGTGCTGGAGACGCTTGCAAATTACTGCTCAATACAAAACAGGCCACCGCAAGCCATAAGAGGCCAAAAGATAATTTACGCAAAACATTCATCGTCACTGCTGTCTCATAAGTAATTAACGTCAAGGGTTTTGTTACAACCCGGTTAAGCCGCTTTCTTCGTCTTCGTCAGTTGTCGTTCATAATCGTTGGGACTCATGTAACTATGAATGCAGGGAATCTCTAAAAACCCACCTTAATCTGTCATAGTAACACATACAACTTCTCAACCACAGTTCACAGACTATGCAACCGAACTTTTTTGACCACGAAGACCGTCTTGAATTGCTTGAACGCCTTGGCGATCCGTTACCTAAACTGGACAAAACAGTGCAGTGGGAAGCATTTCGCAAACTGCTCAGCTCGGTCTACAGGAAAGGCGATCCCAGCAAAGGCGGACGTCCGCCTTTCGATGCGGTGCTGATGTTCAAGGTGCTGGTACTTCAGCATTTCTACAATCTCTCTGACGATCAGACAGAATTCCAGATACGAGACCGCTACAGCTTCTGTCGCTTTCTCAACATCACCCCGCAAGAGAGGGTGCCGGATGCCAAGACCATTTGGCTGTTTCGTGAGCGCCTGAAGAAATTGGAGCTGATGGAGAAACTCAAAACGAATTCAGCGGGAACACGCCCTGATTCATTCAACCAAAACCAGACGTTTTGCTGTTTTGAGTTGATGGCTCGTGCTAATGCTGATTGCCCGCCGACCAAGTCAATGGCACGGCGGAGATGTTTTTGTGTCGTGTTGAACACTTCCATACTGTCTCCTGTTACAATAATAACTGTTACGAGATTGAAAGATACAGTAAAAACAGTAGATGAGTCAACAGTTAAAATTGTTGGAAGGCTACAGTTTTATTTGTAATATACGGGCTTATGAAAACTTTATCCGAACGACTAAACCATGCCTTGCAGCTTACTGGGGTGACTCAGTCTGAGTTGGCTCGTCGCATTGGTATCAAACAGCAGTCGATCAGCCAGATTTGCTCTGGTAAATCGGCTAGGTCTCGTTACACCATGCAGATCGCGGAGGCGCTTCGCGTGAATGCTCATTGGCTCGCCACAGGTGATGGCGAGATTGGCTTGGGGGTCGGTAATGTAGAAGTCGGGCCTGATATTAAGGGAAGAATTCCTCTCATTAACTGGGTTCAGGCCGGTGATTGGACTGAAATAGCGGAGGGATTTGCCCATGAAGATGCTGAGGAGTGGCGTGACGTCACAGGGAAAGCACATGAGGGTTGTTTCGCACTTCGCGTAAAAGGCGACAGTATGGAAAATCCAAGCGGAAAAAAATCCATACCTGAGGGGGCAGTGATCGTTGTTGATCCTGAGTTACCTTACTCTTCAGGTTCATTGGTTGTTGCGCGTTTGGATGATTCGAAAGAAGCAACCTTTAAGCAGTTGGTCATTGACGGTGAACAGAAGTACCTAAAACCTTTGAACCCGCAATACCCTGCAATACCGATCAACGGCAACTGCACCATCATCGGTGTAGTACGACAAGCTATCATCGATTTCTGGTAGCGAAGGAATTTGTGGTTTAGCCACAGTTGTTCATGAGCTGAAGAAGCAACGATTGCAAACAGCTACAACTGAGCATTGGCGCACGCTGAGAGTAAATGGTAACCAATCAGATAACCATTGATTGTTTATAAAGTCAAGATCAGCGAAAATAGCGGCCAATTACGATTAACACGACGGATTTGACAAGCGGAGAACTGAAAAGAGAGTACTTCCAAAAGTGTGTGCAAATCCGTGTACAAACTAAAAGAATTTATACATGGCAAACCAAGAATTTCTCAATGAAATCAATAAGCGAAGGACCTTTGCTATCATCTCCCACCCGGATGCGGGTAAAACCACCCTCACGGAGAAGCTGCTGTTGTTCGGTGGCGCTATCCAGATGGCGGGTACCGTCAAGGGCCGCAAGGCGGCACGCCATGCCACATCGGACTGGATGGAGATGGAGAAGCAGCGCGGTATCTCTGTCACCTCGTCGGTAATGCAGTTTCCCCACGGCAATGCGGTGGTTAACCTGCTGGATACCCCCGGACACGAGGACTTCTCGGAAGATACCTACCGCACCCTCACCGCGGTGGACTCCGCCCTGATGGTGATCGACGTGGCCAAGGGTGTGGAGGCCCGCACGATCAAGCTGATGGAGGTGTGCCGCCTGCGCACCACGCCCATTCTCACGTTTATCAACAAGCTCGACCGGGAAGGTCGTGATGCGATGGAGCTCCTCGACGAGGTGGAAGAGGTGCTCAAGATCAAGTGTTCCCCCGTCACCTGGCCCATTGGCATGGGCAAGCGCTTCAAGGGGGTCTACGACCTGCGTACCGACAAGACCCACCTCTTTTCCGCCACCCACGGCGGCAAGATCCAGGAGGGCGAGGTGATCAAGGGACTGGACAACCCCCGTCTGGACGAGGTGATCGGTGACCAGGCAGAGGAGCTGCGCGAGGAGATCGAACTGGTCCAGGGCGCCAGCCATGAGCTGGACCTGGACGCCTACCGCCGCGGCGAACTGACCCCGGTTTTTTTCGGTTCGGCAATCAACAACTTCGGCGTCAAAGAGCTGCTCGATGCCTTCGTGGAATACGCCCCGGCCCCCCTGGTCCGGGAAACACAGCAGCGTGCAGTAGAGCCCTCCGAGGGCAAGTTCTCCGGTTTCGTGTTCAAGATCCAGGCAAACATGGACCCGGCTCACCGCGATCGCATCGCGTTTCTTCGGGTCTGTTCAGGCACCTACAAGAAGGGTATGAAGATGCGCCACGTGCGCATCGGCAAAACTGTCCAGGTGAGCAATGCCATCACCTTCCAGGCGGACGAGCGTCGGCACGTGGAAGAGGCCTGGCCCGGTGACATCATCGGTCTGCACAACCACGGCACCATGCAGATCGGCGATACCTTCACCGAGGGTGAAGAGCTCAAATACGAGGGCATACCCTATTTCGCGCCCGAGCTGTTCCGCCGGGTGGTGCTGAAGGACCCCCTGCGCCTGAAGGCGCTGCAGAAGGGTGTTCTGCAGTTGTGCGAGGAGGGGGCAACCCAGGTCTTCAGGCCCCTGAAGAACAACGACATGATCCTCGGTGCCGTGGGTGTTCTGCAGTTCGACGTGGCGGCAGAGCGCCTGAAAAACGAGTACAACGTCGAAGCGATCGTGGAGGCGGTGAGCGTGGCAACCGCACGTTGGGTTAAGTGCGACGATCCGAAGATGCTGGAGAAGCTCAAGGTTAAGGCCCACGAAAACCTGGCCATCGACGGTGATGATCAGCTGGTCTACCTAGCGCCAACTAGGGTGAATCTTGATCTCACCATGGAGCGCTGGCCAGAGGTGGAGTTCCTGGCCACCCGGGAACTCTAGTCCTAATATCCCCGGTAGCCGACAGCGTGGATCAGAAATAGGGCTGTCGCTATCAGGATTACCAGCCAGTGTTCGGTGCGACGCTTGGCCTGTCTGTCCATGATATCCTCCTTGTGACCGGGAATGCGTGTGCTTACTGCCAGGTAAAACTCTAGATGCAGGTAGGAGCCCGGTCCTCCGGGCGATAAATCCAAGATGTGAAGTTATCGCCGTCAGGAAACGGCTCCTACAGGGTAAAACGGACTAGCGGCCAGCCTGAAAAAGGCTTTAGGACGGTTATTTGACGTTTCCTAAAAGGGTGGTGTCACAGCTCGGCTAACCTCTGATGCTGGAAGGTATTTTGAGATCCCGAATGCAGTAGAATCGAGTGCAAATTTTTTTGAGGTGAATAATGGAACACGATGCAGTTAAGACCTTGATCGAGGCCGGAATACCCGGATGCGAAGTGCACGTGCAGGGAGAAGGCTGCGACTTTTCGGTTGAGGTCATCTCGGAAGCGTTCAAGGGCATGCCCCTGCTCAAGCAGCACCGCATGGTGAAGGATACCGTGAAGACCCAGCTCGAGAGCAATGAACTTCACGCTTTCTCCATCAAGACCTATACGCCGGAAAAGTGGGCCTCCCGGGGCTGACAACGGGAGCCTTGCAAAGCGCCGTTCCAGGGCCATACTTCCTTTAGCAGGTTTAAAATTCGAACCCGCCTGTCGTTTCAATAACTGGTAATAATGGAATGGCGGGTCAGGATGCCAAAAGGAGGTTGTCATGTTCCTCAAGCATGTTGCGAGTGGGAAAATGGTCGAGGTGCTGAGCCTTAACGACCTGTTCAATCCCAATCACCCCCAGCTTGTGGGCCGTTTCAATGTCGGTGAGGATCTTCAGGATCCAGAGAAGTTCGACAAGGCCGGACTCGAGTTCCTCTCCGGGGAAGCACTGCCCAGGTGCTGGGTGGATGTCCACTATCGGGATGATGAGCTGAAGAGATAAGTTTTAGAGTTTCCCTCCTTCTTCTCTCCCTGTGTTCGGGAGAGGGGAAGGATATCGAGCGCCTGTGTTTGTAGAGCGCAGCCCTATATTTTTCCGATCTTTACGCGCCACTCGGCGGGTCCTGTTTGATGGACGGAGGTGCCGTTGCTGTCCACTGCCACCGTGACAGGCATATCCTCCACTTCGAACTCGCGTATTGCTTCCATACCAAGTTCTTCGAATGCGATAAGCCGCGAACCCTTGATCGCCTTGGCCACTAGGTAGGCGGCACCTCCCACCGCCATCAGGTAGACCGCACCATGCTGCTTGATCGATTCGACAGCGGTTGGGCCCCGCTCTGCCTTGCCCACCATGCCGATGAGGCCGGTCTCTCCCAGCATCATCTCGGTAAACTTGTCCATGCGGGTGGAGGTAGTCGGACCGGCGGGGCCCACCACCTCGTCGCCTACCGGGTCCACCGGGCCGACGTAGTAGATGAATCGGTTATTGAAATCCACGCCCTCTGGCAGGGGCTCACCACGGCTCAGTAGGTCCTGGATACGCTTGTGGGCTGCGTCGCGGCCGGTCAGGAGTTTGCCCGACAGGAGGATGCGATCACCGGCCTTCCAACTGGCGATCTCCTCCTTGCTGATACTGTCCAGGTTGACCCTGCGGGCCTCTCCAGCGCCTTCGAGGGCGATCTCCGGCCAGTCCTCCAGTTTCGGCGGTTCAAGCGTTGCAGGACCGGAGCCGTCGAGGGTGAACTCCACGTGGCGGGTGGCTGCGCAATTGGGGATCATGGCTACGGGTAGCGAGGCGGCGTGTGTGGGGTAATCGCTGATCTTTACATCCAGTACGGTGGTCAGTCCGCCGAGTCCCTGGGCGCCGATACCCAGGGCGTTGACCTTCTCGAAGAGCTCCAGGCGCAGCTCCTCTGCACGATTGGCCGGGCCGCGGGCCTTGAGTTCATGGATATCGATGGGCTCCATCAGGGACTCCTTGGCCAGCAGCATCGCCTTCTCAGCAGAGCCGCCGATGCCGATACCCAACATACCGGGAGGACACCAACCTGCGCCCATCTGGGGAACCGTCTCCACCACCCAGTCCACCAGGCTTGCGGACGGGTTGAGCACCGTGAACTTCGACTTGTTCTCCGATCCGCCACCTTTGGCGGCCAGTTTCACCTCCACCTCGTCTCCCGGAACGATACGGGTGTGGATGATCGCCGGCGTATTGTCGCGGGTGTTGGTCCTCGCTCCCGCGGGATCGGCCACCATGGATGCGCGCAGTACATTGTCCGGGTGGTTGTAGCCCCGTCGTACGCCTTCGTTGACCATTTCCTCCAGGCTCAATTCCGCATCCCACTGTACATTCATACCCACCTCGACAAAGGCGACCACCATGCCGGTATCCTGGCATATCGGGCGGTGACCCTCGGCGCACATGCGGGAGTTGACCAGGATCTGGGCCATGGCGTCCTTAGCGGCCGGAGATTCCTCATTCTCCCAGGCTTCGGTCAGGGCCTTGATATAGTCCGCCGGGTGGTAGTAGGAGATGAACTGCAGGGCGTCGGCAATACTCTGGATGAAGTCTTCTTGCTTTATAGTGGCCATGGTTGGTGGTTCGTTCTCTGTTCTGAAGCTGTAACTTTTTGGACAATGGGTCCGGCGTGTAGGTCAGTTTTAGCCTGACCTGTATAACGAAATGCTGCGCTGCATTATAACCCGGTTATTCGTCGCAGCGCAGGGCTTTGAGACGTTTCAGTCCTTTCAAGCGCTGGGCATGAATGATCTGGCTCTCTTTCTTCAGACGCTTGCGCTTGATCTCGCTCTCTTCATTCTGCAGCTTTGTGGACAGCTTGTGTTCCTTCTCACGTAGCTCACGTATGATTTTCTTCAGGCAGCTTTTCTGTTCGCACTGTTTGCGTTTGCCCATATCGAAGTAGTCTGAGAGCTTCTGGAGCAGTTTCTTTTTCTTCATGAAGCACTTCCTTTCAGTAACTTATTCTGCTGCAGCCTGTTCGATCTCTTTCTCGTCCAGACTGACGCTGCGCTCAGCTTGGGTTAGTTCGCGGTTTGTGGCGACAAACAGTGTTCGGGCAGCACTGATCAGGTTATTCGAAACATCGCGTGCGTATGCACTGTCGTTCATTAAAGAGGTGCCCATCTCCGGTGTAATCCGTCCTGACAGAATCAACTCGGTCAGCCAGAGATTCAACTCGTTCTGGGAATCCTCGACTACAAGTTGCAGTGCGTCAAGTGAGAGAATGTCGGTATCAGGTGGATCAGACGTCCTGATTTCCTCCAGTTCTCTCAGGATGCCCGCAAGTTGAACTCTAAGCTTGTTATAGGCTTCATGCATTGCGTCTGAGTTGGACAACAGATACTGCATCAGGTTTTTCTGCAGGTGTTTGACGTCCTTGACTGCCTCGACAATATACTGGTTCGCCTGTCTCAGGTGGTGCAGTTCTCCTGACTGCTCCATCTCCCAGGAGAAGCTGGCACGGCTGATGAATTGAATGATTGCGCTGTAGATACCCTTGATGCTGCGTTCATAGGCCGAATCGATGTCGAGACGCGTTATCTTTTTCTGGCTTGTTGCGATTTCCTCGATATTCTCATCCGAAAATACATTGCTGCGCTTGAATCCCAGCCCATGGACGATGATGCTCAGGGCGTTTTCGTAGACATGCTTGGTTTCGTTCAGCACGGCCTCTGCCGCGGTGTCCGGGAAGTCGATGGCTGATTCAGTGAGGTACTTCGGTTTGTCGACAACCGATTTTTTCTCTTTCAATACACGTTTCAGGAGTTTCACCAGTGGATTGATGAAAGGGATCATCACCAGGATGCCGATCAGGTTGAACACCGTGTGGAATACCGCCAGCTTAAGGGTGTAGTCATCATCACGGATGCCCAGGTAGACACTGAGGTTGTTTACCACTTCGACCAATTGGTAGATGAAGATGATGGCGATGAGGCCTGTGGTCATATTGAAGATCAAGTGGGCACCTGCCAGTCGCTTTCCCTGGGCATTGGCGCTCATAGCTCCAAGGATGGCGGTAATGGTGGTGCCGATATTTGCACCGATGGCCAGGGCAAGGGCGTTTTCGTAGCTGATCTGCTGGGCGGCAAGGGCAGTGATGATCAACACCAGGGTGGCGTGGCTCGACTGCATCACCACCGTGGCAAAGATACCGATGCCGGTAAAGATGAAGAGCCCGCTGTAACCGGTCACGGCGAACTGGCTCAGATCGATGCTCGCCTTGAACGCTTCGAACCCCACCTTCATGTGATGGATGCCCAAAAACAGGAAGCCAAGTCCGGCAAGTATGTAGCCGATGCCGCTGAGTGCCTTTGATTTCTGGAATATCAGGATGATGCCAAATACCAGCATTGGCATGGCGTAGGCAGATATTTTTACCTTAAGGCCGAAGCCCGCTACCAGCCAGGCACCGGTCGTGGTGCCGATGTTGGCACCAAAGATGATTCCGATCCCCGCCGTCAGGGTGATCAGTCCAGCGCTCAGGAACGAGATGGTGATAACCGATACCAGGGAGCTGGATTGCATGATGGTGGTGGAAACAATACCAAAGCCAAGGCTTTTCCAGAGACTGGATGTGGTCTTACGCAGCAGTTTCTCAAGTACACCGCCGGTAAAGGCTTTGAATCCCTGCTCGAGGGAGAGCATGCCAAAGAGAAATATTGCAACGCCTGCGGCAATCTCCTTGAAGTCAGGGCTTGCCCGGAAGCCGTAAGCCAGGACGATGAAGATCGTGGGTAGGAGGATTTTTCGCGGCATGCTGTTCTACGCTTTTGAGATCCACTTCTTGGAATGTAGTGAAGCAGTGACAAAACTGCAATATCAGGGTTTATTGCTTATTGGCTACAGGCTCTCAGTGCATTCGCTTCAGATCAGGTTTTCAGCAATTTTTCTCTGCGCGTGGGAATAACTCTCCGTGTATACCCCGCAACGTTGATATCTATCCTTTCTCAATTGAGATGAATATGTTCATTGCGTGGTCTGTAGGTCTGAATGTCTCGGTTGTTATCTGATGATCAACCGGTACATGTTCATTCGACTGGAAAGGTCTGGTGAATCAGTGGGCAAAAAATCGCCCGGAGCCTTTGCGGTCTCCGGGCCAAGAGGGGACATGGAAATAAAGTTTCTGTTTAGATTTGCAACAGCAGTCTTGCGGGATCTTCCAGAATATTTTTTATGGTAATCAGGAATTGGACTGCCTCCTTGCCATCAATGATCCGATGGTCATAGGAGAGCGCCAGGTACATCATGGGACGTATCACGATCTCTCCATTCTCAACCACGGGGCGCTGCTGGATGTTGTGCATGCCCAGGATTGCGCTCTGTGGCGAGTTGAGGATCGGGGTCGATAGCATCGAACCGTACACCCCGCCGTTGGAAATGGTGAAGGTTCCACCGGACAGCTCCTCGTAACTGAGGGTGCCGTCCTGTGCTTTCTTTCCGTACTCGCGTATCGCCTTCTCGGTATCTGCAAAACTGAGCTGATCGGCATCGCGGAGAATAGGGACAACCAGGCCCCTGGAACCGCCAACGGCAATGCCGATGTCGTAGTAGCCGTGATAGATAATATCCTGGCCGTCTACGGAAGCGTTGACCACCGGGAACTGTTTCAGCGCTTCAACTGCGGCCTTGACGAAGAAGGACATGAAGCCGAGGCGTACCTCGTGGTTTTTTTCGAACGTGACCTTGTATTTTTCACGCAGGTTGTTCACTGCCTGGAGGTTGACCTCGTTGAAGGTTGTCAGGATGGCTGCATTGGACTGCGCCTCGAGAAGGCGCTCGGCGATACGTGCGCGCAGTCGGGTCATGGGTACGCGCTGTTCAGGTCGTTCACCTTCGATTCCCGACTGGGTGATATCCGGCTCTGAGGGCGGCGCTGCAGCTTCTTCGTGAACGGTTGCGCTTTCAGCCTCCTTGGCGTCCAGGTAGGCCATGACATCCGACTTGAGGATACGTCCGTCCTTGCCGGTGCCTGTGACCTGGCTGGCATCGACGTTCAGTTCCTTGACCAGGCGGCGTACTGCCGGTGTCAGAACCGGTTCACCCGATGCTGCAGGAGCGGGTTCGGCTTTCGGCTTTTCCTGGGGTGCAGTTTTGGGTCCGGCAGCCCCGGCCTCGATCACGCCCAGAAGATCGCCTGCCTGGACCGTATCACCCTCACCGGCACTGATCTGGCCCATAACACCATCGCATGGAGCGGGTACTTCAAGTACAACCTTGTCAGTTTCAAGGTCCACCAGGTTCTCGTCGCGCTTTACTGCATCCCCCGGTTTTTTATGCCAGGCCAGGATAGTGGCGTCTGCAACGGATTCCGGCAGGGCAGGGACGTTGATGTTGGTACTCATTCTTCTGGAGTCCTCCGGTTCATGGACGGGTTGATACGCCCGGTAAGGGCCTCATCGATCAGGGTTTCCTGCTGCTCGACATGCAAGGGGTAGTAACCGACGGCAGGCGCGGCGGATGCCTGTCTGCCGACGTAGTAAAGCTTCTTGCCGAGATCGAGCTGGGTGTGAAAACGGTGCTTGATCTGGTCCCAGGCACCCTGGTTCTGGGGTTCCTCCTGGCACCAGATCAGCGTCTTAACATTGGGGTATTGGTTGATCACCTGGTCGAACTGCCCCCTGGGGAACGGGTAGAGCTGTTCCAACCGGATGATGGCAACATCACGCATGCCCCTGGTGCGCCTGGCTTCCAGTAACTCGTAGTAGACCTTGCCGGAGCAGACGATGATTCTCTCGACCTCTGCCGGATCGAGATCATCGACCTCTTTCATCACCGGCTGGAAACTACCGGAGGTGAAATCCTCCAGCGGCGAGGTGGCCAGGCGGTGGCGCAGCAGGCTCTTGGGGGTCATTACCACCAGCGGTTTTCTCATGGGGCGCAGCATCTGTCGGCGTAACATGTGGAACACCTGGGCTGGTGTGGTGGGTACGCAGACCTGTATGTTCTGTTCGGCACAGAGCTGCAGGTAGCGTTCCAGGCGAGCGGATGAGTGCTCGGCGCCTTGCCCCTCGTAGCCGTGGGGAAGGAACATGGTGAGCCCGCAATAGAGCCCCCACTTCGAACCGCCCGCGCTGATGAACTGATCGATCACCACCTGTGCGCCGTTGGCGAAATCACCAAACTGGGCTTCCCAGATGGTCAGGGCATTGGGTTCAGCCGTGGCATAGCCGTACTCGAAGCCGAGCACTGCCTCTTCCGAGAGCAGGGAATCGATCACCAGGAAGTTGGCCTGGTCCTCGCTCAAGTGCTGAAGGGGGATGTAGCTTTCTCCATTGAGCTGGTTATGCAGAACGGCGTGACGATGAAAGAAAGTGCCACGGCCACAGTCCTGCCCGGAGAGGCGAATCGGGTGGCCTTCATCGACCAGTGATGCGTAGGCCAGGGTTTCGCCGAAACCCCAGTCCACAAGCTGGTCGCCGCTGGCCATCTTGTGTCGCTCCTGCATGATCTTTGCGACCCTGGGATGAAGTTCGAACTCTTCCGGCAGAACCAGCAGACTGTCGGAGAGCTTGAACAGCCTTTCATCGCTGATGGTAGTCTCTACGGGGTGTTCCCAGCCGGTATGCCGGTAGGGCTCCCAGTTGACATGATAGGGGTACTCCAGGTCCTGCAGGGTCGGCCTGGCGACAACCGAGTTCTGCTCCAGGGAGGAGCGGTAGTCCTCAACCATCGAGAGGCTCTCTTCCGGTGTGATTGCGCCGGCAGCAATCAACTTGTCGGAGTAGTTGCTGCGGGTTGTCGGCAGCCGCCTGATTTTCTGGTACATATGGGGCTGGGTAACCGCCGGCTCATCCGCCTCGTTGTGTCCGTGACGACGATAGCAGACCAGGTCGATGATGACGTCCTTATGGAATTTTTGGCGGAAGTCCAGGGCGAGCCGTGTGACGAAGAGCACCGCCTCCGGATCGTCGCCGTTGACATGGAAAATGGGGGCCTGGACCATTTTGCCCACATCCGTGCAGTAGAGTGTGGATCGGGTGTCCATGGGGTGGGAGGTGGTGAACCCGATCTGGTTGTTGACCACGATGTGCACGGTGCCACCGGTGCTGTAGCCCCTGGCCTGGGACATTTGCAGTGTCTCCATCACCACACCCTGGCCGGCAAAAGCGGAGTCACCATGGATCTGCACCGGCAGTACCTCGTCACCAGTACGGTCTTCCCTGCGCTGCTGGCGGGCCCTTACGGAACCTTCGATCACCGGGTTGATAATCTCAAGGTGGGAAGGATTGAAGCCGAGCACCACGTGGGAAAATCCCCCTGGGGTTTCAATGTCGGTAGAGAAACCCATGTGGTACTTCACGTCTCCCATGCTTCTGAACTGGTCGGGACTTTTCTTGCCCTCAAATTCCATGAAAAGTTCCGATGGTGGTTTTCCAAGGATATTGGTCAGCACGTTGAGACGGCCGCGATGAGCCATGCCGATAACGATCTCCTTGATGCCGTTGGTACCGGCGCGCTGAACCAGTTCATCCAGTAGTGGTATCAGCGACTCGCCCCCTTCAAGTGAGAAACGCTTCTGGCCTACGTAGCGGGTGTGCAGGTACTTCTCCAGGCCTTCAGCAGCTGTCAGCAGGGTCAGAAGCCAGCGCTGATCGTTGGTGTCCAGTTCGGGTTTTGCGCGATAGCCTTCAACGCGTTTCTGAATCCAGCGTTTTTGCCGAGTGTCGGTGATGTGCATGTACTCGGAGCCGACATTGCCACCGTACACCTCGGCAACCAGGTTCAGGATCTCTCTCAAGGGCATGCGGTCCGGTGCGAACAGTGAGCCGGTATTGAAAATCGTATCCATGTCCGAATCGGCCAGCCGGTGATAGGCAGGATCGGTATCTGGAACCTCCTCGCGTTCCCTCAGCAGTAAAGGGTCGAGATTGGCGTGCTGGTGGCTACGTACACGCCAGGCATTGATGAGCCTGAGAACTGCAGCCTGTTTTTCCGCTCCTGCTGGTGAAATGCGCTCGGTTGCGAATTTGCTGGCAGGTCGCTTCTCTTTCGCCAGCCGGGCGAAGTTCGACCGGACCGGCCCGTGGGCGATATCAGCGGGTTCATTGGCGGACTCTTTTACCAGTACCAGGCTGTCAAAACGCTTGCGCCAGGCTTCATCGATACTGCCGGGGTCCTGCAGATAGCGTTCGTACAGGTCTTCTATGAATGCTGCATTGCCGCCGGAGAGGGCTGAAGTTTTTCTGAGGAGCTCCAGTAATGCGCTCATTTGGATGATCGACCTATTTTTGGGTTATGGAGTATCAATTGTGTGGATACTAGCACAAGAAATATTTAATGGAATAGGTTTTTTATTATTAGTGCGGTTGTCCAAATAAACCGCGTGTTTTTTCTTGGAACGTTTGTTTTGATATGGGGGATTTTGGAGATTACTTATTTTTTCCAAACGGTTATCAAATGTAGGTGGTTGGGTT
The DNA here is from genome assembly GCF_002020805.1 of Solemya velesiana gill symbiont. Classification (GTDB taxonomy): domain Bacteria; phylum Pseudomonadota; class Gammaproteobacteria; order Chromatiales; family Chromatiaceae; genus Sedimenticola_A. The sequence goes on from NZ_MPRJ01000067.1 coordinate 12,927, forward strand.
ATAGTTCATTTACAGATTGGCCAGAACAGAGGCTTGTGGATGGGGCGGAAAAAAAGCCTCCAGAGTGAAGTAAAAAATTGGGCACCACCTTTAAGCGTTAGTGCGCTTGAAGCGGATATTGCTTATTTTGACGCTCGCCTTGCACTTTTAAGCGATCGGCCAAGGACATATTACGAGGATGCGCAACTGCGGGCATACCAGGAGTTGATCAATATCCTGACAGAGCATCTCGAGAAGCTTCGCGGCATGTCGAAAAGGGGGAAAAAGGGTAAATCTGCAGGTTAAGGCATGTAACATACCGGTAATTTTTTGCCGACGCCGACCTCCTACAGAACGGGCGATCTCACCGAATCCGCTCTTTCCATATCCCCAACTGTCTATCGCGCGCCTGTTTTTGGGCATTTTTATACTGCTGAACCTCGGAAGGGCTCCGGATTTCGGCAGTTGTCTCCACGGCAAGACCGGCTTTAAGCATCCTCAAGCTGATATCACTTCCGCCATAGGTCACCTTTCCTGTAATCGTGTTGTCATTACCCTGGTGAAGATTGCTGATCTCGATAAGATGGCCTGACACCAACATGCCCAGGTGTCGTTTGGCCGCTTGTCCTAAATATGAAGAGACCGGAGGGGCCTGGACCCCTTGCAGCTTTATCCGGTAGATCGCTTTGTCCCCTGGCGTGAACAAAAAGCGGTCCCCGGAAAGCACTTTGATGGAATACCCGGTGATACCTTGATTTTGACCGGCAAGGGCAGACGGAAGAATCATGGAGAGAACAAGTAACGTGAGGATTCTTTTCATCGTGTATGTAATTACTGTGCGCTTTACGGTGTGTTACATGATGCTCAGGCATTCTCGATTTTTGCGGGCTGGCCAATGCCATAACCCTGGGCATAATCCACTCCGAGATTCCTCAGCTCGATCAGGATCGCTTCATTCTCCACGAACTCGGCTATAACCTGCTTGCCCATAAAATGGGCAACATCGGTAATGGATTTGACCATGGCATGGCTGGATTTATCCTGAAGCATATCCTTTACGGAAATGCCGTCGATTTTGATGATATCCACGGGCAATTTTTTCAGATAAGAGTATGAGGAGTAGCCTGACCCAAAATCGTCCAGCAGAAACTTGCAGCCCAGTGCCTTGATTTCATTCAGCAGGTGCTTGATTTTGCTGATGTCACGGGCAAAAGCCGTTTCAGTGATTTCAAACCCTAGGCGTTCTGGCGGGAAAGCGCTCTGGGTTATTTTTTCTTTCAGGAAACTGCAGAAAGACTCATCCTGCATTGACTGTACTGAAAGATTGATACAGAAATTGTCATCTGCCTCAACGAGTGTCTCGTTGTTTTTCAGCCACTCGAAGAAGGTATTGATCACCCAACGGTCAACGCTGCGCATGCGATTGAATTCCTCGGCTGCCTGGATGAAGCTGGCCGGGCTGGTGGGATTGCCTTTTTCATCGAATATCCGCAGCAGAATTTCACTGTGGGGGGGAGTGTCCTGTTGAATTGCGCCCAAAACTGACCCACCTACCCCCATAATTTGCATCGAATTTTGACCCACGTACAACTCTACCTGCATCAAGGCTTTGCAGGAGTA
>NZ_MPRJ01000068.1 GCF_002020805.1 Solemya velesiana gill symbiont
CACAAGAGGCTATCGATCACCGAATGAATTATTTATGGGGCGGCAAGTGGATTTGCTTGCTGCCTAATTGAATTGCAGTTATTACTTGAAACCGCCAAATATAACTGTAAAGATATTCTCAATTAATATCTAATACTTTGATATATTTAAATAATTCCCTTTGTACTGCTGGCGACTTTCCTTGCAGACGTTCCTTAACCCCTGTCCTGATCAACTGTCTGAGATGCTGCCTGTCCGCATTAGGACAAATATCCAACAATTCATTCAACGCGTCATCACCCTCGTCCATCAAACGGTCTCGCCAGCGTTCGATACGGTGAAATCGCTGGACATCCTGGAGATGCTCGTTGTCCATGCGTTCGAAAAGCGTCTGAACCTGCGCCGTGTCTTCATCCTTCAGCAGTTTTCCAAGACGGCGTATGTGTCGCCTGATAGCGTTGTGATTTTTGATACGCCTGGATTCCTGCAGTGCATCGCGCATGCTTTCACTGAAATTGAACTGCTCCCATATCTCGGGCTTGAGCTTCATCAGGCGCTCACCAAGATCCTGAAATGCTTGCATCTCCTTCTTTAACTGAGTCCGGCTTACGAACTCCTCTTCATCCTTTGAAGTGTCTGTAAGGTCTTCTTCGTTCATATCTCTATTCGAAAATGCTGTTCTGAAACCCATTGTAAATCATATGCTTCATCAGTGAACTCCGTCATTCCGGCGAATGCCGGGATCCAGGTACCTCCACACCCTGTTAATAAAACGAGCGAAAGTGTGTACCTGATACTTGCTGGTGCACCCCTCAGCCATGTTGTTCTAATGAGATTTGAAGTTACACTTGTATACAATGTGCCATTTTTTGGTTTTTTCGCAGATTTGCAAGGGTGTCAGTCAATGGCGTAGGAGCGCTGTCCTCAGCGCGATTGTGCGTTTGATGCCTGATCACCCGGAGGATCGGGCTCCTACCATTACCGATTGCAATTTACCATTGACGTCACGAGAAGAACATTCATCTACCCACCGCTATTCTGCGATGAACCCTGGCCAGAAGATATACGCACGGCTGTCGCCCCATTTGTATTCCCTGCCAAGTTCCCTGGATTCCGGCATTCGCCGGAATGACGATTTTAGAGATTTCAACTTTTACCCGCCTTATGCAGGAATTACGGTTTCAAACTGCTCCACGATGAGTTGAGCTGAGCGGCGGCCCATGTATTCATTCACATCCAGTCGGTAGGCCGCCTCTATAACTGCATCTCTGTCCAGCGTGGTTGCTTCTGCCTGGTTGAAGGCGATGGCGTCTATGGTGTTCTTTCCCTGCTCTGGTCTCAGTACCATCTTGAGGTGCTTCTCACCGACTACCCGATGAGAGATCACCACGAACTTCCCATCGAACAGCGGTTCGGGAAACCCCTGCCCCCATGGACTGGCCTCTCGCAGGAGTGTTGCCAACTCCAGGGTTAACTGATTCGGCTCCAGCGGACCGTCAGATAGAATAACCCCCTGCAACGCGGCGTCATCCAACCTCATGCGCACATGCTCATCGAAGGCACTGGAAAACGACGACAGGTCATCTGTCCTGATGCTCAGGCCGGCCGCGCCGGCATGCCCCCCGAACTTCAGGATCAGCCCCGGATTTGCGGTAGCCACCTCATCTAGGGTGTCGCGCATGTGAAGACCGGGTATAGAGCGGGCGGACCCCTTCAGCACGCCCTCCTCCTCGGCTTGTGCGAAAGCGATCACCGGCCGATGAAAGCGCTCTTTGATCCTGGCCGCAAGAATTCCGATGATGCCCTGGTGCCAATCGGGCTGATAGATGCAGATACCGACGGGTGCGTTGTCGCCAAGGGTGATCGATTCGAGCGCCTCTAGCGCCTGTTGCTGCATCCCGGCCTCGATCTCGCGGCGCTGCCGGTTCAAACTGTCCAGTGTCTGGGCGATGTCCCGCGCTGTCTGGTAGTCATCGGCCAGCAGGCATTCGATACCCAGGGCCATATCGTCCAACCGTCCAGCCGCATTGAGACGCGGCCCGATGCTGAATCCCATGTCGGATGCAATACAGCTTCCGCGGTTTTTGCCTGCCACATCGAGCAGGGCCTGAATACCCATGCAGCACTTGCCAGCACGAATACGCTGCAAACCATGGTGGATCAGTATCCTGTTGTTCTGATCCAGGGGTACCACATCCGCCACAGAGCCAAGGGCCACCAGGTCAAGAAAGGCTGCCAGGTTTGGAACCGTGATCACACGATCCTGGAACCAGCCGGACTTCGAAAGCCGTGTCCGAAGGGCTGCCAGGAGGTAGAACACCACTCCCACACCAGCCAGGTTCTTGCTGGGAAAATCATCGCCTGAACAGTTAGGATTGACGATGGCATCGGCAGCCGGCAGTTCAGCGCCTGGCAGATGATGATCCGTTACCAGCACCTTGACGCCTGCGGTCTTTGCAGCGGCCACCCCATCGTGACTGGAGATGCCATTGTCGACGGTGATAATCAGATCAGGCTGTCGCGCCAGGGCATCCTGAACGATTTCCGGCGTAAGGCCATAGCCGTATTCGAACCGATTGGGTACCAGGTAGCCTACATTATCCACCCCCATCGCACGCAGCGCCCTGATGGCCAGTGCGCAGCTGGTTGCACCATCGGCATCGAAGTCGCCGATGACCAGGATGCGGCCGCTCTCAGCCATGACCTGTTCTATCAGTGCCACAGCACGGTCCAATCCGCCCAGCCTAGCAGGGGGATGAAGCCTCTCCATGCCGAGCTCGGCCTCTTCAAGCGCAGTGATCTTGCGGCTGCTAAAAACCCTGTTGAGAACCGGATGAAGTCCGTTTAAGTCACCATCATTGGTTTCCTGGTAACGGATGATTTTTTTGATCATGCTTCTTCGGTTGAAAAGAGGTAGGACTCCTTAGCCTTGAAGAAGTCGATGTACTGCTGTTCGAAATCGTCAGTCACCGAGGTTTTAACAGAGGGGCGTTCCAACAGGTTCCTGCTCCAGTTCTGAAGACGGGTCGGCAACAGTTCGGCGAGATCCTCGCGCTTCTGCTTCAACAATTCGAAACGCATGAACAGCGGCGCATAGGCGGCATCCACCAAGGTGAAGTCACTGCCAGAAAAGTAAGGTCCATCACTCACCTCATCCACCAGGCGCGCGAAGGAGCCGCCCTGGGACTCTTTCTGCTGCTGATATTCATCCTCGCTCTTTGCCAGGATCAGCTTGGCCTGCTCGAACAGCAGGTTGGAGCCATATTCGATCCAGCCACGGTGCCTGGCGCGGGCCAGGGGATCTGACGGATGAAGCTGCGGCGGCTGTATCTCATCCAGGTACTCGTTGATAATGGCCGATTCGAACAGGACCTCGCCATCGACCTTGAGCAGGGGCACCTTGCCAAAAGGTGAGATCTCCTTGAACCACTCCGGCGGGTTCTCCACGTCGATGTAAGCCACCTCGAAACTCATCCCCTTCTCACGCAGGGTGATCACGGCGCGCTGTACAAAGGGGCAGATAACGAAACTGACCAGCTCGAGATTCATGTCGGAGTCCTGTTGTTAGAGTGAGCCGCCATTCTATAACAGATTGAGCTGTTCGGGGAGCCGGGCTCGGATGATAGACTAAACAGATGCCTGAACAGTCCAACTGGAATCCATGCAGCTTGCCACCCCCTCCTTTGCACGGGGGGGATCTGCATATATGGAAACTGGATCTTTCTGAACATGGGAACACGATCCACCCTCCCCTCTCATCTGACGAAACCCGCCGAGCGGAAAAGCTGCGATCCGAGGATCAGAAGAAACGTTTCGTGGTCGCAAGAAAAGAGATGCGACAGATACTGGCCGCCTACCTGGAATGCAAGCCTGCGGACATCAGCTTCGCCTATGGAAAGAAAGGAAAGCCTGCAATCAAGTTCCCGGAGAGTGACATCCAGTTCAATATCACCCATTCAGGAGACCTGGGGCTGCTGGCGGTCACCCGTGGCAATCCGGTGGGAATCGACCTGGAACCGGTCGTTCAGCGAAAAAACGCCCGGCATATTGCTCAGCGCGTATTCGACCAGGCGGTACTCGATGAGCTTGATCAGCTGGAAGATGAGCATTTCTTTTCCCCATTCTTCCAATATTGGACCTCATTGGAATCGAGGATAAAAGCAATCGGAGTCGGGGTTTTTGATTATGCCTCAAGCGTCTCGGCATTGGAGGCTCACAACTTCGAGCCACAGAGCGGATGGATGGCCAGTGTCTCGGCTTTATCCCCTCTTCCCGAGAAAACGAAATGGGTCATGCTCTACCTGGACTTGAGCTGACGCCATCATCTCCATGCACTCGCTTTCTGATATATTTGCCCCTCACCAATCAAGAGCAACAGACTCCACCCTATGAACAACAATCCAATCGCCGGTTTCAATTTTCTGCTTGAAGGTCTGAAACTGCTGCTGAAACCCGGTCTCAAGCGCTACCTGATCGTGCCACTGATCACCAACATCCTGATCTTCACCCTGATCGGCTGGATCGGATACACCCAGTTCGAAGCCATTCAGGATTGGATGCTGCCTGAATCGAGCTGGCTGAACTACCTGCGCTGGATACTCTGGCCGCTGTTCGCGCTGGCAGCGCTGTTGATCACCTTCTACACCTTTACCGTGGTGGCCAATCTTATTGCCGCCCCCTTCAACAGCATACTGGCCGAGCGGGTGGAACTGCTGCTGACCGGGCAGAAGGCCAATGACGGGAATGGCTCCCTCTTCGCGGCCATCGGACCTGCCATTCTTTCTGAACTCAGAAAACTCGGCTACTTTCTGCTCAGGGCGATACCGCTGCTGATCCTCTTTGTCATTCCCGGAATCAATGTCATTGCCCCGTTTCTCTGGCTGCTGTTCAGCGCCTGGTTCCTGGCATTGGAATACGCAGACTATCCCATGGGAAATCATGGCCTCTCCTTCCCTGTTCAACACAAGAGGATGAAAAAACTGCGCCTTACCGCCCTCGGTTTTGGCGGCGGTATCACGCTGTTCATGATGATTCCCCTGCTGAACCTGGCAATTATGCCGGCCGCCGTTGCCGGGGCTACGGTGATGTGGTGTAAAAAGCGGGATGTGTTGGGCGAAGAGAGCGAGTAGCGTCGTTTATAACGTATCGTCATTCTGGCGAATGCCAGAATCCATACGGCATAGCTGACAGGGTAGACACCTGGATTCCGGCATTTGCCGGAATGATGGTACTAAGAGCGCCCCAGAAACCGGGCAATACGCTTCACGCCCTCTTCCAGCTTCGATATGTCCGTGGTATAGGCAAACCGGACATGCTGCTCCGGCCTGTTGCTGCCGAAGTCCTTGCCCGGGGTTATGGCACCCCCCTCCTCTTCCAGCAGGCGCATGGCGAAATCGAAACTGTCACCGGTCAGCGATGAACAGTTGGCATAGAGATAGAAGGCGCCCTGGGGCTCCGTGGCCATCTCGAAGCCGAGTTCCTGCAATTTCGGCAGAAGAAAATCCCGTCGCGCCCTGAACGCCTCTCTTCTCGACTCCAGGATTTGTTGGGTCTCTTCCGTAAAGGCGGCCAATGCTGCGTGCTGTGACGGGGTGGGCGGCGAGAGGAAGATGTTCTGGGCTAGCTTGTCCACGGCCGCGACCATCTCCCTGGGCGCAATCATCCAGCCGAGCCGCCAACCCGTCATGCCGAAATACTTGGAGAAGCTGTTGATCACGAAGATATCGTCGGCGATAGAGGCAGCGGTGAACTCCTCTCCACCATATACTAGTCCCTGGTAGATCTCGTCGATGATCAAGACACCGTTCCGGCTTTTCACCACCTCGTGGATCTCTTCCATTGCCTGGCGGCTGACCAGGGTACCGGTGGGATTGGATGGCGTGGCCAGCATCACTGCCTTGGTGTTCGGTGTCCAGGCCTTCTCGACCAACTCGGCGGTGAGCTGGTATTGGGTGGCCGGTCCGACCGGTACCGTAACCGGATCGCCACCGGCCAGGTAGACGAAGTGGCGGTTGCAGGGATAGCCCGGATCCGCCATCAGTACGGCTTCACCTGGATTGACCAGCACCCCCATCACCAGCTGCAGGGCACCGGAAGAGCCCGGGGTCACCACCACCTGCTGTGGATCGACCCGGCAGCCGAACCGTGTTGCATAGTGACCTGCGATAGCCTCTCGTAACTCCGTGATGCCCATAGCCGGTGTGTAGTGGGTGTGGTCTTCCATCAATGCCTGGCGGCCGGCCTCGACAATGGGATCCGGGGTAGGAAAATCGGGCTCGCCGACCTCCATGTGGATGATCGAGCGTCCTTCACTCTCCAACTGCCGCGCACGGGCCAGCAGCTCCATCACGTAGAAGGGGCGGATCTGCGACAGTCGGTCGGCGATCAGCTGGTCCACGGCTTTCTAACCGGCGTGGAGTGAGCGAATCAGATCCAGGTCCACGTAACTGCGCCCTTCGCAGCTGCCGCTGAGTGCTTTGCAGGGTGTGCCGGGATCACCCAGCTGGTCGACAACCAGGTTCGCTCCCGGGAACGCCTCGTGCTCGGTGTAGCCATTGACGGTGATGATAACGGTTGGGATATCCGCATCGTTGACCGACATGATACCGTTATGCGAATCCTCGAGGGCTGCACATACGTCTGGCTTGACGCCCAGCTTCTCCATGGCCCAGATGTAGATATCCGGGGCCGGTTTCTTCTTGGGCACGATATCACCGGCTGCGACCACTTCGAACCAGGACTCACCTTCGTCACCCAGGCCCGAGCGCAGCAACGCGGTGACGTTTTCCGGTGTTGTGGTGGTTGCGATACCCAGCCTGATTCCCGCCTCCCGGGACTCATCCAGCAGGCGCTTGATGCCGGAACGCAGTGGAATCGCCCCTTCGGCCATCATCCGGGTGTAGTGGGCGGTCTTGGTTTTGTGCAGATGGGTGATAAAGGCATCACCGTCGGCCGGGAGTTGAAACTCGGTGTTGAAATGCTGCAGGTAGTGCTTGATGCGCTCTTTGCCACCGGTTACGGCGAGCAGCTTGCCGTAGAGCTCGACGCTCCAATTCCAGTCCAGCCCCTCCTCGGCGAAAGCCTCGTTGAAGGCAATCCGATGCCCATCTCTCTCGGTATTGGCTATGGTGCCATCCACATCGAACAGTAAAACTTCCAGATCTGCCATACTTCTATTCCAAAATAACTACAAAATGGGGGGTAACAATCAGGCACCATGATATGCCATGTTCAAGGCCGCTTCACCCTATCTTTGGCCTCGATTATCCACTTTTTTCCCATGGAAGAGGCAAGAAAAAGGTTGCCATAACCCGCCAAGAAATGCCCATTATGGCGGGTTTCTCAAAAAATACACGGTAAACGGCTGATTGGAAAAGTAAATCGGGCATATCAGAACCTACTTCAACCATCAATTTGATTGACTATTTTCTTGCCCGTGACCTCCAATTCTGGTTAAGATACCGCCTTTCACTAGCGTGTGGTTTGCAGGAGTCATTGAATGGCCGCAAAAAAGAAAAAAGAACGTGACCTGAGTGGTCCGTTCGGCTTTGAGCCCTACAAAGCGAAAAAGGGCGAAGAGTATATGAATGAAAAGCAGGAAGATCACTTCCGTGCCGTCCTCGGCGCGTGGAAGAAAGAGTTGATGGAAGAGGTGGATCGGACGGTTCATCACATGAAGGATGAAGCCGCCAACTTCCCGGACCCCAATGACCGCGCTTCCCAGGAATCAGAATTCAGCCTGGAGCTTCGCACGAGGGATCGCGAGAGGAAACTCATCAAGAAGATCGAAGATACCATCAATCTGATCGACGCCCATGAGTACGGCTACTGTGAAGCCTGCGGTGTGGAGATCGGCATTCGCCGCCTCGAGGCCCGCCCCACGGCTACGCTCTGCATCGACTGTAAGACACTGGATGAGATCCGTGAAAAGCAGATGAGCTGAGGCTGATCTTTAAAGCATGAAAAAGTCGGCTCCCATGCCGGCTTTTTTTTATTTCCCGTCATTCAGTCCGACCTCCCCTCCCGTCATTCCGGCGCACGACTGCATGGATGCCGGAGGTAGAGCGAAGCAGGAAGACAAAGCCGATGCCGGAATCCAGGGAACACGGCATAGAGCGAAAATATGATCTCCATGCTTGCAGATCCTTCATATCCCGGCCCGATCTGATATTGTACGTCTAACATCAATCAGACCATCATCGCACCTGGATTCCGGCATGCGCTGGGATGACGATAGAACCTCACCATCCAACACATGAGTCCCCAGAAGGAACAACCCTATATCGGCCGATTCGCCCCCTCACCCAGCGGGCCGTTGCATTTCGGTTCCCTGGTGGCCGCCCTTGGCAGCTACCTGGATGCCAGGTGCAACAATGGCCAGTGGCTGATGCGGATGGAGGATATCGACCCTCCCAGGGAGAAGCCGGGCGCCGCAGACGATATCCTCCGCACCCTAGAGGCATTCGGTTTCGAATGGGACGGCGAGGTGCTCTACCAGAGCAGCCGACAAGCGGTATACCTCGAAACCATTTACAGGTTGATGGCTGATGACCACGCCTATGACTGTGGCTGTAGCCGCAGGGAAGTAGCCGAGGCGGAACTTGAGGGCATAGAAGGCACCAGGTACCCCGGGACCTGCAGAACCGGCGCACAAGCGGACAGAGAGAACCTGGCTGTCCGTCTGCACACGGATCACCCCACCCCCATAGCATTCAAGGACCGGATCTGCGGCCATGTGCGACAGGTGGTTGAGGACGACATCGGCGATTTCATCATCCGCCGATCCGATGGACTCTTCGCCTACCAGTTGGCGGCGGTCGTGGACGATGCCTATCAAGGGATAAACCAGGTCGTCAGGGGCGCTGACCTGCTGATTTCGACCCCCAGGCAGATCCTGCTGCAGCACTTCCTGGATCTCCCGACGCCCACCTATGCTCATCTCCCCCTGGTACCGGACGAAGAGGGTCGAAAACTCAGCAAACAGTTTGCGGCATTGCCTGTCAGCAGAGAGAGGCCACTGCCGGCACTTCTGGAAGCTTATAAATTCCTCGGACAACCGGCCTTTTCCCAGTCGCCCGGGTCACTTCAGGAATTCTGGGAACAGGCAACAGCGTGCTGGAACAGCGATCGGGTCCCCTGCAACAGCAGGCACACACCGCTGTCTGAACAGGGATAAAGCAACATCAGTCCCGATTCATCCACGCCCAGGCGGTTGAGATGATGTCGGAGATCTCGGTATATCTTGACGTCCAGCCAAGCTCTCGCCTCGCCTTGGCACTGTCTGCAATCAGTACGGCCGGATCTCCGGGTTTTCGATCATCGACCTGGTAGGGTATCTCTTTTCCAACCACCTCCTGGGCGGACAGCAGCACCTCCTTAACGCTGAAACCGTTCCCATTACCCAGGTTGAACGCCTCGGCGCCACGCTTCTCCGCGAGCAGGTATTCCACCGCTTTCAGGTGCGCGTCACAAAGATCTTCAACATGGATGTAGTCCCTGACGCAGGTGCCATCTGCCGTATCGTAGTCGTCACCGAAGATTTTGAGTGTATTCTCCTGCTGGCCGTATGCGGCCTTCAGAATATTGGGAATGAGGTGGGTTTCGGGGTCGTGCTCCTCACCCAGTTCTCTCTCTGCATCAGCCCCTGCGGCATTGAAGTAGCGCAGGCTCACTGAACTGGTGCCATAGGAAGCTGCATAGTCCTGAAGGATCTGCTCAACCATCAGTTTGGTTTTACCGTATGGATTGATGGGCGCCTTTGGGTGATCTTCATCTATTCTCTCTTTTACCGGGTTACCGAATATGGCAGCCGATGAAGAAAAGATGAATTTATCTACACCATGATTCCGCATCGCCTCGAGAAGGTTGTAGGTTCCTACGACATTGTTCTGATAGTAAAGCGCGGGCTTTTGAATGGATTCCCCTACCAGGGATCGTGCCGAGAAATGCATCACCACATCGAAGGCGTCGCCCTGAAACAGGCTGGATAGGTCCGAGGGGTTGAGCAGGTCACCGTGGACCAATTCACCCCATTTGACAGCTGCACTGTGGCCGGTGGAGAGATTGTCAAAGGTCACAACCTCGTGTCCCTGCCTGGCCAGTAGCTTGACCATGTGGGAGCCGATATAACCTGCACCGCCGCAAACAAGAATTCGCATACTTTCTCTTCCAGTAAATCTATAATGAACCTATCCGTGTTGCTGAAGCATGATAGTGTCGTGGGATGATGCATACAATGCTGAAAGCGATGGTCTTTAGAAATAGCCAACCTGTCACAGCTTTGAACGAGTTCCTACCTCCGGGTGTACAACCCAATGAATGCTGATGTATCGTTTGTCCCGTGTATATGGAAAATTCACAACAAACAAGAACACTCTTTGATGCAAGGCAGCCTGATTGATGGACGGATTTCAGATTGTCGTGCTTGCACTGGTTCAGGGTCTCACCGAGTTCCTCCCCATGTCCAGCTCCGCCCACCTGATCCTGACCCCTAAAATACTCGGCTACAGCGATCAGGGCCTGGCATTTGACGTTGCCGTACACCTCGGTTCACTGGTAGCGGTCATTACCTACTTCCGGTGTGAAGTGTTTGTAATGATACGAGATTTCCTCAAGTCTCTCGGCTCTCGGGGTGTTCAAACAAAGAACTCCCGCATGGCCTGGAAAATCATCCTGGCAACGGTGCCGATCGTGATCCTGGGCAAGTTGATGTACTCGATGATTCAGTCCGATTACCGAACGATCAGTGTCATTGCGATCAGCACCATCGCATTTGGCGTATTGCTGCTGTGGGCAGACATCAAGGGGGTGCGGAATCGCGACGAATACAGCGTCACCTGGAAAGATGCCCTGTTCATAGGCCTGTTTCAGGCCCTGGCGATCTTTCCGGGCACATCCAGGTCGGGGGTTACCATGACCGCGGGCATGGTGATCGGCCTGACCCGGGAGGCGGCATCGCGCTTTTCATTTTTACTGTCGATACCCACCATTCTTATGTCCGGCGCCCTGGTTACGTTCGAGCTGGTTCTGGACCCCTTGCCGGTCGCTTGGGCAGACTTGCTGGTCGGGGCACTCTTCTCTTTCGCGGCAGCCTATATCTGCATTCACGTTTTCCTGCGCCTTATCGAGCGCATCAGCATGCTGCCGTTCGTGGTGTATCGCCTTCTGCTGGGTGGGGTTCTGATCTGGTTTGCGATGCAGCAGGTCTAGAGATAGTAATCCCTGAACCATTCGACGAAATGCTGCATGCCGTCCTCCAGCTTTGTTTTCGGCTGATAATCAAAGTCCCTCGCAAGATCGCCCACATCGGCATAGGTATCCGGTATGTCGCCCGGCTGAAGGGGTAGCAGCTCCTTTTCCGCCTCCCTGCCCAGGGCTTTCACCAGCGCCCCGACATAGTCCTTGAGCTCTACGGGAGAGTTATTGCCGATGTTGTAGAGGCGCCAGGGTGCGTAGCTCGTACCTGAGTCGGGATTGTCACTGCTCCAGTCCGGGTTGGGCTGGGCAGGCTTGTCGAGAACGCGAATCACACCTTCGACGATGTCATCTATATAGGTGAAATCACGCCGGTGGTTGCCGTAGTTGAAGAGCTTGATCGGTTCGTTATTGACGATGGCCCGGGCAAACCGCTGCAGTGCCATATCGGGACGGTCCCAGGGGCCGTAGACGGTGAAGAAGCGCAATCCCGTGGTTGGCAGTGAGTAAAGATGGCTGTAACTGTGGGCCATCAACTCATTGGCCTTTTTGGTGGCGGCGTAGAGGCTCACCGGGTGGTTGACGTTGTCGTGTACCGAGAATGGCATCCTGGTGTTGCTGCCATACACTGAACTGGACGAGGCATACACCAGGTGATCAACACCGTTGTGACGACACCCTTCCAGAATATGGCTGAATCCTACAAGGTTGGAGTCTATATAGGCCTGGGGATTCTTGAGGGAGTAACGCACACCGGCCTGGGCGGCCAGGTTGACCACCCGGTTGGGTTTATGTGTCCTGAACAACTCCTCAATCAACTCCCGATCGGCCAGGTCACCCCGAATATGGGTGTAGTCGGGGTGATCAATGTGCCTGGCCAGCCGGTCTTCTTTCAGTCCGGGGTTGTAGTAGTCGTTGTGGTTGTCGATCCCAACAACCTGGTCGCCGCGGTCCAGTAACCTGAGGGTCACTGCGGACCCGATGAACCCCGCAGAGCCGGTTACCAGAACCCTCATCATTTACGGCCAATGGAGTAGTAGGCAATCCCTTTTTTTACCATCAATTCTGGCTCAAACTGGTTCCGACCATCAAAAATAACAGGCGCTGAAAGACTCTCTTTGATCAGATCGAAGTCTAGTGCCTTGAAGTGTTGCCACTCGGTAACGATGATAAGCGCATCGGCCTCCTGGAGCGCTGCCTCCATAGTACCCATGAGGGTCAGGTCGTCACGCTGGCCGTATATTCGTTGACACTCTTTCATCGCTTCCGGATCGTACGCCAGAACATTAGCGCCTGCGTCCCATAGGGCTTCTATCAGGACCCTGCTGGGCGCTTCGCGCATGTCGTCTGTATTGGGTTTGAAGCTGAGCCCCCACAGGGCGAAGGTTTTACCCTTGAGCTCCCCGTCGTAGTGACTGCTGATCTTTTCAAACAGTTTCTCTTTCTGGCGGTGGTTTACCGCTTCAACGGACTTGAGGATCTCGGCATCGTAGCCAATGGAGTCGGCAGTGCGAATAAGGGCCTGCACATCCTTGGGGAAACAGGAGCCCCCGAAGCCACAGCCGGGATAGATGAACTGGTAGCCGATGCGGGTATCCGAACCGATGCCCTGGCGTACTGCCTCGATATCCGCCCCCAGTTTCTCTGCCAGGTTGGACATCTCGTTCATGAAGCTGATCTTGGTAGCCAGCATGCAGTTCGCAGCATATTTCGTCAGTTCTGCGCTGCGTACATCCATGACGATCATGCGGTCATGATTGCGGTTGAATGGCGCATAGAGCTCGCGCATGGTCTCTGCCACATTGCTGCTGTCCGTACCTACCACGATGCGGTCAGGGCGCTGGCAATCATTGACGGCAGAGCCCTCTTTCAGAAATTCCGGGTTGGAGACGACATCAAATTCGATGTTGACGTCGCGCTTTTGCAGAACTTCACCCACTTTATTCCTGACCTTGTCGGCAGTGCCGACCGGTACGGTGCTCTTGTTGACAATGATCTTTGGGCTCTCCATGTGGCTGGCGATGGACTCTGTCACGGCCAGAACGTACTGGAGGTCGGCCGAGCCATCTTCATCAGGGGGGGTGCCCACGGCAATGAACTGAATGGCGCCATGGGCTATGCCCTTTTGGGAATCCGTGGTGAACTCCAGGCGTCCTCCCTTGTGATTTTCCTCGACGATCGGGGTCAAACCAGGTTCGTAGATTGGAATAATGCCCTTCTTCAGGTTCTCCACCTTAGTATTGTCTACGTCCACGCACATCACATGATGTCCAACATCAGCCAAAACGGCTGCCTGAACCAGACCTACATATCCAATACCAAATACTGTTACATTCATCTTCTTTCTTTCGTCTCAGGTTACAAGTTGCCGGTCAGAAATCCGTTTTCACAGAAAATTCAGGGTACAGAAAGCCTTCCTTGTCGGAAGAGGCGAAATCCTTGGGCGCATTCTATCAACTGGGATGAAGATCTTACCACTGAACCATTACTTATACGGCACATTCACATGCTGCGGCTGTAGATGTGTCGATTGCTGCCTGGGGAGTCCTAACCTTGTTCACATCAGGACAATTTAAATGATTTTTATTAGGGCCTGTTCACGTAAAAGTCAGTAAAATGCCACTCTATGGAACTAACGAAAGAGCAGTACAAAATCATTGAGCCGTTGTTCCCCAAACCAA
>NZ_MPRJ01000069.1 GCF_002020805.1 Solemya velesiana gill symbiont
CTGAACAATCGCCCTCGAAAATGCCTTGGCATTAAAACACCTAATCAGGTATTTTTCGGGATCAACCCACCTGTTGCACTAGCGAGTTGAATCCGCGCAGCTAGTTCGCGGTTGCCGAGAAAGTAAATCTGTCCCGTTTTCCTCTTACCTTCCTTGTTAAGGCCGGACTCAGGAGCGAGACCCCGCCGCAGGTAGCGGCGAATATCGTAGAGGAAGGAGACCTACAAGTCCAGGTGCGACGCCGAGCTAACGAAGGGCCGCGAGGCAACCGCACGCCTCCGCGAACTGGTTGCCAACGCTCAGCGCATCGAGGTTGTCGATTCTGGCCAAGCCGACAAGTACGACCGTCGCCTTGTTCACCTGCTGATCGACGGTCGAGACGTGGGGCAAACCCTCATTGCCGAGGGGTTAGCCGTCGAGTGGAGGCCCGGCCCGGATGCGTGGAGAGAACGCCGCCGTCATTGGTGCGGATACTGATCGCTGCGCAGTTTGAGCCAGTAGCGCCCCGCCGCAGTGATCGACACTTGTGTCGGTCTGAGGAGGCGCAAGAGCCACAAGCCCCTGATAGGACCACGTAACGCGGCCATGCCAATAGAGCACGACCGCTTTTTTTATTCTTCCAGACTGCTTAATTCATTTCGGGATCAACCCACCTGTTGCACTAGCGAGTTGAATCCGCGCTGTTATTATAAGCGCTACCAGTACAACTACTTCTGAGCATGGTATTACTACATGGATTATCTATTAAGCCCTTGATATTAAATCTAAAAAATGGTTCATTTACAATCGAGTGGGATTTATCGATACCCCTTGCTCGGCATGCTCAACAGCAGGATGGCAACAGTAATATGAGAGCGGCAAACCTACTGCGCGAAGGCGGAAGTGTAGAGGTAGCCCCTACCGAACCAGACGCCGCTCAAGTAACGATTGCATGTCTCGTCGCCCATCCAGGACGCAATGAACAAAGACGTCCTGCCCGATGACCTCGTAGATGACACGATACGGCTTGAAGTGAACCTCCCGGTAATTCGTCACGCCGATCCGATCCAGTTCGGGCGGGATATGGCCCCGCATGGGCAGATCGGCAAGGCTCGAACAGAGCGGTTCTAGTTGCTCCAGCACGTACGTTACCTTCTCCACCGAGTCATGGATTGCAACGTAACGGTAGATGTCGATCAGGTCGTGTTCCGCTTCTTCTGAAACCCGGACGCGGTAGCGTGTCACCCGGTGCTTTCCTTGATGCGTTTGCGGATATCCGCGAAGGCGGTTTTGACGGGCTTGCTGCGCCCCTCTCGATTGCACTTGGAGCTCTGGGCCAGCATCTTGAGCAGCGCCAGCGATTCCTGGGTTTGTTCGTAACTGGGGATGTCCTGGAGAACCGCCTTGGCTTCACCGTGCTGGGTGATCACCATGGTCCGCTGGCCCTCGTTGACGTCTCGTAAGGCCTCGGCCGTATGACTTTTGAGGTAGCTGATGGGTTTGATCGATTCGCTAAGTTTCATAATGTATCCGCCGTATTTCTGATTCCAGAACGTACCAAATATAGTCCATATTTGGTGCCAACGCAAAGCGGACCACGGTTTTAAGAGGTACCAGCTGGAACCGGTGGGAGCAAAGGTCACCGGCCGTTAAGTGTAGCTTTTATGCCGTGTAATTTGAGAATATGTTTGTTAAACAATGCGTTAACGCCTTTGCGGCAGGAGTAATGGGTAATAAGAATTAAGTTTAATAAAACAATTGGTTACAACAAAAACACACACCATGAAGCAAGGGGCTGAAAAACTGTAACCTGTAGTGTAGCCTTTATGCTTCTGTTATTAAAAATATCCTTGTTAAACAATGATTAAACACCTGTGCATCATGGGGGTGTGCTTGGAACTCTCCGGCGCTTTGCTCATCTGGCTTAATGGCGGTTTTTATTATCCGAAGGCGTAGTGTTTTTCCACCGGCTCCAGGATCTTCCAGGTGCAGCTCATGCCGGCAGGGAAGGTCACGAGGTCTCCGCGGCCAAACTCCTGGGGTTCGCCACCGTCCGGGGTGACGATCACTTTGCCGCGAAGGAAGTAGCAGGTCTCCTGCTTATCGTAACTCCATGGAAATTCAGAGATTACCTTCTCCCAGATGGGCCAGTCGAAGACGCCCAATATCTCCAGTTTTGCAGGGGATGGGCGGCGCTCACAATGTATCTGCATGGGTCTGTTCTTTTCAGTTTCTATCAACATTAATGCCATGGCTGGCGGGACAGTGTATCTCAATTTTGTATTCCGGTCAGATTTCGAAGTTGGGCGGTGGCAATGCGAAGTGGATCACAATTCGACTATTTCCCATAATGTTTGTAAGGCATATGTCGGCTATGCACCATGTCGGTGCTTGACCTCCCTGTCGGGTGGGGAGTAATGTGTCGCAACGCTTGTTCTTAATCCGACTAACAAAGCGTAGGTAAAAAACAATGTACTCTGAAATTTATCATGGAGTGGTCAGAGAAGATCACTTCAAAGTAGTAGAGTGCATGGAAGCAGCAGAAAGAGCTGGTAAAGATCCCTGCAGAAGGGAGCAGCCTGGAGATAATCACTGTCACGATTGTCCTTACGGCACCTAAAGAGAGCAAGCTCTTGGCTCAAGCCGTTTAAGCGGCAGCTCTCAGGCCGGCTGATTAAGGCAACCGCACCCCGAAACCCCGTGTGCGGTATCTCATGCGAACCGTCTGGCTGTATGTCGCCATGTTTGCGACAGAGCGTTCATTTGCTCGGCGACAGGCGATCTCTTGCATTCTCTCCCTCCTTGTGGTTGTTTCTGATTGAACTCTCGTCTCTCCTTGCTGATACTTCGTATATGGATCAGGAACTGGAACAACTGGCGAGAAAGCTCGGCGAGCAGCTGGCCGCAAAAGGTTTGGTCATGACTACCGCAGAGTCCTGCACAGGCGGCTGGGTGGCAAAGGCGCTGACCGATATCGCAGGCAGCAGCGGTTGTTTCGATCGCGGTTTCATCACATACAGCAACGAAGCCAAGCAGGAGATGCTGGGGGTTTCCGAAGACACCCTCGAACGTCATGGTGCCGTGAGTGAAGAGACGGTTAGGGAGATGACGCAGGGTGCCCTGGACAACAGCCAGGCCAATGTTGCCGTTTCCATCAGCGGTATTGCTGGTCCCGGGGGCGGGACCTCGGAGAAGCCCGTCGGCACCGTCTGTCTCGCCTGGGGAAGAGACAACGGGGAGTTAGTGATCGGTACATACAGCTTCAAGGGTGATCGCGACCAGGTACGCAGGCAGGCCGTGATTACCGCACTGAACGGAGTTCTGAAAATCATTGACTGAACAGCAGGGTGCCCAAAGACTCTTTTTTGCCCTCTGGCCCGACCAGGCCGTGCGCAAGGGGCTCATCCGCATCAGTCAGTCTCTCTCCGGGCACGGCGGACGCCAGCTTCACCCCGAGGAACTGCATATCACGCTGGTCTTTCTCGGCATGGTGGATGCCGAGCAGTACGGCTGTGTCATCGAGGCCGCTGACCGGGTTGCAGCACAACCCTTCAGGTTTTCCGTTGACAGCGTCGGCTATTGGAAGCGCCCGCGCATTCTCTGGTGCGGGCCAAGTGAGACGCCCCGGAAGCGGTTTCCCTGGTGCAGAACCTGCAGCAGGAGCTCATCGGGTGCGGGTTCAAGCCGGAGAAAAGGCCCTACAGTCCCCATGTCACCCTCGCCCGAAAGGCCCGTTTCGTAGACGCTTACCGGCTGGATGAGCCCCTGGAGTGGGGGGTGAGCGAATTCGTTCTGGTGACGTCCCATGGGGGCAGGGCGCCCCCGCATTACGAAGTTGTAAAAAAATGGGACATGGACTCATGACTTGAGCCTCAAGCTGTGCCATAATGGAGAACAATTAGAGAACGCAGTGACGGCAGGGCCGCAATTTTCACCAGATCGGGGGATACAATGGACGAGAATCGTAAGAAAGCTTTAGGCGCAGCGCTTAGCCAGATCGAGAAGCAGTTTGGCAAGGGTTCTGTCATGCGCATGGGTGATGCCAGTGCCGTGCGCAATATCGAAACCATATCCACGGGCTCCCTGAGCCTGGACATCGCGCTTGGTATCGGTGGTGTTCCCAAGGGGCGTGTCGTCGAGATCTACGGCCCGGAGTCCTCCGGTAAAACCACCCTCACCCTGCACATCGTTGCCGAGGCGCAGAAGAGCGGCGGTACCGCGGCGTTCGTCGATGCAGAACACGCCCTCGATCCTGTCTACGCCGAGAAACTGGGCGTAGACATGGATGAGCTGCTGGTCTCACAGCCGGATACCGGTGAACAGGCCCTGGAGATTACCGACATGCTGGTGCGCTCTGGTGCAGTGGATGTGGTCGTTGTGGACTCGGTGGCAGCGCTGACGCCCAAGGCCGAAATCGAGGGTGAAATGGGTGACTCCCATGTGGGTCTCCAGGCGCGTCTCATGTCCCAGGCGCTGAGAAAACTCACTGCCAATATCAAGCGCTCCAACTGCATTGTCATCTTCATCAACCAGATTCGCATGAAGATCGGTGTCATGTTCGGCAGCCCTGAGACCACTACCGGTGGCAACGCCCTCAAGTTCTACTCCTCGGTGCGCATGGATATTCGCCGTATCGGTTCCATCAAGAAGGGCGACGAGGTGGTAGGAAACGAGACCAGGGTAAAGGTGGTGAAGAACAAGGTGGCGCCACCTTTCAAGCAGGCCACTTTCGAAATTCTCTACGGCGAGGGTGTTTCCCGTGAAGGTGAGATTATCGAACTGGGCGTGAAGGAAGAGATTGTCAAAAAATCCGGTGCCTGGTACAGCTACAACGGTGACCGCATCGGCCAGGGCAAGGAGAACGTGCGCAACTTCCTGAAAGAGAACCCCGATATCGCCCAGGAGATCGAAGCGAGGGTGCGGGATGCGGTATTCCCCAAGCCAGAGGACGAAGCTGAGGTTTCCGCCGAGGATGACGGGGTTGAGCTGGAGGCCGAAGCCTGAACAAGTCCGACAAACAGGAGATCGAGCAGGCGGCTGTGCGCCTGCTCGCCTCCCGGGAACACACCCGGGCTGAACTGAAGCGCAAGCTTGGTGCCAGGGCAGGTGATCCCGAACTTCTCGACCAGGTGCTCAATGGACTGGAGTCGCAACGGCTCCAGAGCGACAGTCGTTTTGTCGAGCAATATGTCGAATCCAGAAAGCGCAAAGGCTACGGCCCCCTGCGTATTCGCCAGGAACTCCAGCAAAAGGGGGTGAGTGGCGACCTGGTCGATGAGTGGCTGGATGAGAGAGACGCCGAGTGGAGGGATCTGCTTCGTGATGCAGAAGGGCGCAAGTACGGCGCTTCTCCCGTAGAGGAGTACAAGGAGAAGGCCAAGCGAGCCCGGTTTCTCGAATACCGTGGTTTTCCCACAGATATGATCCGCGATTTTCTCTGGAGCGATGAGTGATCGGCTGCTGCCGCCGTTCATTCGTTGATAATCGACTTTTTTCTTAGTCAATTCAGTACTATTTCTGGTCCCGGTCCGTTTTCCGTGATACGCAATCTAAGCGACTGTTCACGGTTTTTTTCCTGGACCCGCGTCTATCCTTATTCTGATGAAACCTGGGCTGTGGGTTATCGAATGGGCAGACTGAAGACCATCGTGGGTGTGCTGGCAGGGTTGCTTGCCGTGCTTTTTATTGCAGGCTTCACAGCCCTGTCGCTCGTCGATCTCAATCAATACAAGCCCGAAATCGTAGCCAGGGTGAAGGCGGCTACGGGGCGTGAGCTGCTCATCAATGGCCCGGTCAACCTGGGGGTCATGTTGAATCCGCGGATCACTGCCGATGACGTTTTACTTTCCAATGCGGCGTGGGGCACACGTAAAGCGATGTTGTCTGCCAGGCGCCTTGCCATCCAGCTGGAGTTGTCCTCGCTGCTGGTTGGTGAAATCAGGATACTGGAACTCAGTTTTACAGAACCCGACCTCTTCCTGGAGCGGGGCCAGGATGGCCAGGGGAACTGGGTTTTCAATGCTTCTACGGAAGATCCTGAAGCAGCGGAGCAGGGGGAAGGGATGTCAGACCTCCTGATGATCAATAGCCTGTGGATCGAGAATGGACAAATCGCGTACCTGGATTCCAGGACAGGTGAGCGCAACGCATGGCGTATGGATCTTTTGGATGTCCAGGCGGATGCCATTGATGAACCCGTATCATTGTTATGGAGAGGGGATATCGCCGGGAGAGGGGTCGAGGTATCCGGACAGGTGGCGACCTATCGCACCCTGTTGACCGGTGAACCTGTAAAGGTCGATCTGCATGCAAAGAGTGAAGCTGCAGATATGGACTTGCAGGGCGTGGTTGATTTGTTTGCGGGCATGGAGGGGTTTGAGCTTGATCTGGACCTGTCAGCCGATGAGTTGTCTGCCTTGCTCGAACCAGGGAAAGACGATGGGGATGCCCTTGGCGCATTCAGTATTTCGACTGCACTACAGGGGGTTCCAGGCGCCATTGTACTGAATAAGATGGATATTCAGCTTGGCAACTACAAGCTGAAAGGTCATGCACGATGGAACCTGTCTGATCAACGCCCTCAATTGGTAGGAGAGTTCAACACGGATCTGCTCGACTTCAGAGGGAATGAAAAGGAGAAAGCAGGTGCCAGGGGGGGCAAGCTCTTTTCGTCGAAGCCCCTGGATCTGTCAGCCCTGCGGAGCTTTGATGCCGTTCTCACCCTGCAGAGTGACAGGGTACTCGGGACGAAGATTGCCCTGGACAACCTTAGTCTGAAGGCGTTGTTGGAGGGCGGTGTGTTGAAGATTGCACCCCTGAAAGCGAATGCCGGTGGCGGCAAACTTACGGCATCCCTGAATCTGGATATCAAGGGCAAGGTGGCGCAGGTCGACGCGCGTTTGTCCGGCAACTCCCTGGGTTTGGGAGAAATGCTCAAGGCAGCTGGTGAGAAAAACGTATTGGAAGGCGGTGCTACCAAGGTAGACGCCAGGCTCAAGGGCCAGGGCAGGTCAGTTGCCGCGCTGATGGGTTCATTCTCCGGAAAAGTGCTGGTCAGTGTCGGTAGTGGGCAAATCAATAACTGCTACCTCGATCTTGCAGGCGCAGACCTCCTCAGCGAGTTGCTGGTCGCAGTCAGTCCAGTGGCAAAGAAGGATGATCGGACCTACCTCGAATGTGCCGTTGCAAATCTCAGTTTCAAAGGTGGAGTGGCTGAATACGACAAGCGAGTCGCCGCAGAGACAGACAAGATGACCCTGGTCAGTTCGGGAACCATCGACCTGCGAAACGAGCGCCTGGATATCGGGTTGAACCCCAAGCCACGCAAGGATTCAGTTGACCTGGGTATCGGGGCAGGGGACCTGATGAGTACAGCGCGCATACAAGGTTCCCTGGCGAACCCGGAGCTGGGCCTGGACGCTGCCAACACTGCCAAGACGGGCCTGGAGGTTTATACAGCCGTAGCCACAGGGGGCGCCTCATTACTCTTCGGCAGTCTGTTTGACAAGGCAACTGCTGATCCCAGCCCATGCATGACGGCGCTTGGACACAAGCCAAAGGCCAAGAGGGCGTCCTCTGGCAGGAGTAAGCCAAGTAAAAAGACGCCGAAAAAAGCGCCGAAGGTTGATATTTTCGATAGATTGGGAGGGGACTAGTGTGGCCGCCCCGGTGATCTGTCGTCCCGTCTCCTGACACCTGTTGCCGGCGCTCCGGCTGCCACTAACCCAATTTCTGGGGGAATTACTGAATTTCAGGGCTTTTTTTTGTACGATGGAGAGTGACTTTCTGCCTGGTTCTGCATACCATTCTCCTTTTTGGTATTAGCATTTTCCAGACGGTATGAAAACCAGCGCAGAACTCCGAAAAGCATTCCTCGATTTCTTTGTCGCCAAAGATCATGAAGAGGTGGCCAGCAGTCCCCTGGTGCCGGCCAACGACCCCACCTTGCTGTTCACCAACGCAGGCATGGTCCAGTTCAAGGACGTTTTTCTGGGACGCGACAAGCGTAACTACCAGCGGGCAACAACTTCACAGCGCTGCGTTCGCGCCGGCGGCAAGCACAACGACCTGGAGAATGTGGGCTACACTGCGCGTCACCACACCTTTTTCGAAATGCTGGGCAACTTCAGCTTCGGTGACTACTTCAAGCAGGATGCGATTCACTATGCCTGGGATTTTCTCACTGTAACCCTTGGTCTGCCGGCAGACAAACTGTGGGTGACGGTGTACGAGGATGACAACGAGGCGGCGGACATCTGGCTCAAGGAGATCGGTGTAGATTCTTCCCGCTTCAGCCGCATTGGCGACAGGCCTGGTGGCAAGCAGTACGAGAGTGACAACTTCTGGTCCATGGGGGATACCGGTCCCTGTGGTCCCTGCTCCGAGATCTTCTACGATCACGGCCCCGGGATCTGGGGGGGGACTCCAGGGACTCCTGAAGAGGATGGGGACCGCTACATCGAGATCTGGAACCTTGTGTTTATGCAGTACAACCGCGATGCAGATGGCAACATGACGCCGCTGCCACGCCCCTCGGTGGATACCGGCATGGGCCTGGAGCGCCTGGCCGCGGTTATGCAGGGCGTGCACAGCAACTACGAGATCGACCTGTTTCAGAGCCTGATCAAGGCAGCATCCAAGCTCACCGGTTGCGACAACCTGGAAGAGAAATCCCTGCGCGTGATCGCCGATCACATCCGTTCCTGCGCGTTCCTGGTGGTGGATGGCGTACTGCCGTCAAACGAAGGTAGAGGCTACGTGCTGCGCCGTATTATTCGTCGCGCCATTCGCCACGGATACATGTTGGGAACCAGCGAGCTCTTCTTCTATCGCCTGGTTGAGACCTTGTGTGACGAGATGGGTGCGGCCTATCCCGAGCTGCGGGAGGCCAAGTCCCAGGTAGCACGTGTGCTCAAGCTGGAGGAGGAGCGTTTCGCCGAGACCCTGGAACAGGGCATGAAAATTCTCGACCAGGCCATTGCCGAGCTGGATGGCAAAGAGATTCCCGGCGAAACGGTGTTCAAACTCTACGATACTTACGGATTTCCCACTGACCTGACTGCAGATATTGCCCGGGAGCGTAACCTCACCCTGGATATGCCCGGCTTTGAAGCGGAGATGGAGGCGCAGCGCCAACGTGCCCGTGCAGCCAGTCAGTTCGGCAGCGAACAGCAGGTGGAGATCTCCCTGGATGGTGAAACCGATTTCACCGGCTACGAACGGCTTGAAGACGAGGCCACCGTTATCGCCATGTTCCAGAACGGTGAGTCCGTGGATACCCTGGGTGACGGGGAAGAGGGCATGGTTGTACTGGACCGCACCCCCTTCTACGCCGAGTCAGGTGGCCAGGTTGGCGATACCGGCCTACTTCGCCTGGGCAGAGAGGCATTCCAGGTGCTGGACACCCAGAAGCGTGGCGGCGATGTCTTCGTGCACATCGGAAAATTCAAGGGTGATGTTCTGAACGTTGGTGACTCCGTGGTTGCCGAAGTGGACGATGAGAAGCGTGACGGCACAGCCCTCAACCACTCTGCGACCCATCTCATACATGCCGCTCTCCGCAACGTGTTGGGCAACCATGTGCAGCAGAAAGGCTCCCTGGTGGATGCCGAGCGCCTGCGCTTCGACTTCTCCCACTTCGAGCCGGTAACCCGGGAGCAGCTCAAGACCATCGAACGCATGGTCAACGAGCAGATTCGGGAAAATCACATGGTGGAGACCCGCATCATGTCCCTGGATGACGCCAAGGCCAGTGGCGCCATGGCGCTGTTTGGCGAGAAGTATGCTGACCAGGTGCGCGTTCTGCGCATGTCCGATTTCTCCACGGAACTGTGTGGTGGTACCCACGTTAAGGCGGTAGGTGACATCGGCCTGTTCAAGATCACCGCAGAGACGGGCATCGCCTCCGGTGTGCGTCGTATCGAAGGGGTGACAGGCGCACGGGCCATCGAGTGGATGGAAGCGGATGAAGATCGCCTGCACCGGATCACCGACCTCGTCAAGGCGGGTCGGGACGAGATTGACGACAAGATCGCACAGTTGCTGGAACGAAACCGCAAACTGGAGAAAGAGCTTGAACAGCTCAAGTCCAAGATGGCCAGTGCGGCAGGCAGCGACCTGGCCGGCAGTGCCGTGGATGTCCACGGCATCAAGGTGCTGGCATCCAACCTGGAGGGGGCCGACCCCAAGTCCCTGCGCGAGACCATGGACCAGCTGAAGAACAAGCTGGGCAGCGCAGTTATCGTTCTGGCCACGGTAGCTGGCAACAAGGTAAGTCTTGTGGCGGGTGTGACCAAGGACCAGACCAAGCAGGTCAAGGCGGGCGACCTGGTCAAGTTCGTGGCCGAACAGGTCGGAGGCAAGGGCGGTGGACGCCCGGATATGGCCCAGGCCGGTGGCAACAATCCTGAGGCGTTGCCGGGTGCTTTGGACTCCGTGGAATCCTGGGTACGGGAAAAACTCGGCGCCTGATTACCTTATCGTCCTGCAAAAGCGATCGGTATCTGATTTCGGTGGTTTATCCCATGTCGTTTTTATTGTTTAATGACCGGCTTTTGGCGCCAGGAGGGACTCTCCGCCTGGCGTGTTGTTAGTAAAAGCGAGCATCTGAAGAAATGGCTCTTATTGTCCAGAAATATGGCGGTACCTCGGTGGGTACCCCCGAACGCATTCAGGCCGTTGCCGAAAAAGTGGCTGCAGTGCGTGAACGAGGCGATCAGATCATCGTGGTGGTCTCCGCCATGTCCGGCGAGACCAATCGCCTGATTTCGCTCTCCAAAGAGATCAACGAACGCCCGGATCCCCGCGAGATGGACGTGCTGGTTGCAACAGGCGAGCAGGTTACCATCGCACTGCTGAGCATGGCGCTGCATAAAATCGGCTGCCCGGCCCGCTCATACACCGGTGGCCAGGTGCACATCCTCACTGACAGTGCCCACTCCAAGGCACGAATTCAGGATATTGACGATGCCCGCGTCAGGGCCGACCTGGAAGCGGGGCGTGTTGTGGTCGTTGCCGGTTTCCAGGGTGTCGACGAGCACGGCAATATCACGACACTCGGTCGTGGCGGCTCAGATACCACGGCGGTTGCCATGGCGGCTGCCCTGACTGCTGACGAGTGCCAGATCTTTACCGACGTGGATGGCGTCTACACCACGGACCCCCGTGTTGAGCCCAAGGCCTGCAGGCTGGAGAAGATCACCTTCGAAGAGATGCTCGAGATGGCCAGCCTTGGCTCCAAGGTTCTGCAGATCCGAGCCGTCGAATTCGCCGGTAAATACAATGTACCCCTGCGCGTTCTCTCCAGTTTCGAGGAAGGCGAGGGCACCCTGATCACCTTTGAGGACGAGGGTATGGAACAAGCAAAAATTTCTGGTATCGCATTCAACCGTGATGAAGCAAAACTCACCATACGAGGCGTACCTGATCAACCCGGTGTGGCATACAGCATCCTGGGACCCATCTCGGGTTCCAACATTGAAGTGGACATGATCGTTCAGAACATCTCTGAAGATAACACCACCGACTTCACCTTCACCGTCCACCGCAACGATTATCCCAAGGCGCTGGAGCTGTTGAAAGAGACCGCTGAGATTGTCGGGGCACGTGAAGTGGATGGCGATGAAGGGATTGTGAAGATCTCCCTGGTTGGTGTCGGCATGCGTTCCCACGCCGGTATCGCTGCCACCATGTTCGAGACCCTGGCCAAGGAGGGGATCAATATTCGTATGATCTCCACCTCCGAGATCAAGATCTCTGTGGTCGTCGACGAGAAATATCTCGAACTGGGCGTCCGCTCCCTGCACGAAGCCTTCAATCTTGCAATGGAAGCTGCAGAATAGGCTATTTTCAAAGTATCAGCAGTGATATTGGGCAAAGGCGGATAATCGTTAATTTCTGATTATCCCCTTTAAAATCCGTGATTTAGCTGATAATATTCTATGGCCCTTTTTCCACAGGATGTTTTCCAGTGGGTTAAGTGCTTGGTTGGCGGCGACTCTACTACTTATTGGGCAGATTGACGTGCTCGGGCATTGCAATTGAGTCGCCATTCTGGAACTTGGAATACAGGGAGACAGGACGATGTTGATTTTGACTCGCCGCGTAGGTGAAACGCTGATGATTGGCGACGAGGTAACCGTTACGGTGCTGGGCGTCAAAGGCAATCAGGTTCGCCTTGGCGTCAATGCACCTCGGGATGTAACCGTGCACCGTGAAGAGATTTACGAGCGCATCAAGCGGGAACAGACCCAACAGGACGAAGCCTAAGGCATCACCTCATCGGGGCTCTCATGAGCCCCGATTCAATTATATCCCCGTTTCTTGGTCTGATAATTTCACTGATAACAAGTAGTGGATTCAACACGCCTTTTCAGGCAAAAAAACAGTAGAGCGGAAAATAATATTTGGGTTAGAATAGCGCCTCTTTTCTGGAGCGGCCCCAAGGGTCTGTTCTGACAATCAGTTTTTTTGGAGAGCTGGCCGAGTGGCTGAAGGCGCGCCCCTGCTAAGGGCGTATACGTTAATAGCGTATCGAGGGTTCGAATCCCTCGCTCTCCGCCATTAACCTAAAGCGAACTTTCATATGCCCCAGATGGCATAGCCTCAAAAGCCCAGCATTTGCGGGCTTTTTTGCTATTTTCAATTGACTTCCTCTCTATAAAAACACCCCGTTTTTCTCTAATTTTCCTCCTATATATGCCCCTTTCCTGAAAAACACCGTACTTGGAAAAGCGAAGTACGGAGCTTTTAGTCATGGGAAATCAGTGGTTTAGCAATTTACCAGTTGGCAGCAGTCTATGCCTAGCATTTATTGCGTGTTTTCTGGTGCTCTGCAGGTGAAACGGCATTTATAGCCTTCCCCTTTAACATGAGGTATTGGATCATCGGACTGCCAGAAAGCTTTTTTAAGTTTCCTGATCAGCTCCTTCTTTTGTGTTTTAACATTATCGGCAGCTGCCTGATCGCCCCATCCTATAATGCCTTGATTTTGAATAAAGCTTCTGAGCAACACCCACTGTAAAGTTGGTTCTTTAGTTTTCTTGTTCATCATATGAAGATCTGCTGGCTCATAGCGTTGCGTTTCATCTCCACAGGTAACAATGATAACCTCTCTTTTATGGGCTTTTTGTGTACGCTCATCATTTAGAAGCTGTTCTTCCTGCCACTCAAAAATAAATTTATCCCACGAAGCACCTGATGGAGTGGAGAACTTCTTACACTCTATTTCAGGATCAGGGTCCTTAATTGACTCAAAAAACGCGTTAAAGCTCTGCAAAGCTTTTTCCGTATCTAATAAACAATTCTCGCCTTGCAAATTTTGCAATCCAATTAAATCTGAACCTTTGGCACGAATAGCATTAATCTTGGACTGACTGATGTTGTCGATAGACGGCATCAGTAAAATGGCTGATCCATCAAGACCAATCACATGGTTGATTATGCTTTCCAGATCTCCATCGTGAATGTCGATTCCAAAGAAAACTGGATAGCGGATGGTACCGCGAGGAATGTAATGCCCAACCCTTATACAGCTTGAGGTGCCAGCAATGGTTTGTATATCCTTTGAAACTGAAATCTCATTCGTAGAGTCGGCGATTAAGCCAGCAATTTTTTTAGACTTAGAGTATGCAGCCGTCTGTCATTATTAGAAATATGTAAGTCTGGGCAGGAGGTGGTGTCATCATTGGCGGTTTCAAGTAATAACTGCAATTCAATTAGGCAGCAAGCAAATCCACTTGCCGCCCCATAAATAATTCATTCGGTGATCGATAGCCTCTTGTGG
>NZ_MPRJ01000070.1 GCF_002020805.1 Solemya velesiana gill symbiont
CCTCAAACTTTGGTCGGTGAGAGAAGCTACCTATGCTACCGCAGCTTACCCTCTAACCAACTCTGTCGAGTTGCACTTGGAAATTGAATTCGCGTTTCATATAACGCGGGCTTGGATAAGCTTTTTGTCCGCTTCGTTCCTACGCTGTTCTCCAGGTGCCATATCCATTGATAACCAAAGTTCAAAGTTTTGGTCTGAGTTTAAACAGGTTGAATTACAGGGAAAATAATACTAAATAATCAAAAAGCAAAAAAATCACCTAATCCGTGAAAATGAACTAGGCTTCTGGGTATCAAGGGTTCCAACTCGAAATCAGATCATGAATACATCCGGGGAGTATCTCACTACTTCGCAGGTTGCTGATTTGCTGAAAGTTTCAACGGCAACCGTGCGTCTGTGGGCGGAAAAAGGGGGAACTCCCGGTTCACTCCGTTACACTTGGCGGTCACCGGCGCTTTTTCAGGCGCTTCATTGAAGCATTTGCTCATGAGAGGGGCCTGATCACTCCAGAGCTGACCGGGCGTTCAAGGCTGGGCTCAGAGGCCGGCAGTTCGGTTTTCACCGAAACCGAGGCGCGATTCCGTGCCCTGGTGGAACAGATCCCGGTAGTGGTCTATGCCGCGGCCTCCGATGAGACATCCACGACCCTCTATGTCAGCCCCCCAGATCGAGGAGTTTGTTGGTTATACCGCTGAAGAATTAACCCGGAATCCGGATCTCTGGTTCGATCTGATACATCCCGATGACCAGGAGCGGGTAATTCGCGAGGTGTCCGAGTCACATGCAAACCGGACCGTACTCAAAACCGAGTATCGAATGATCTCACGCAGCGGTGAGACGGTATGGGTTCGGGACGAGGCTGCACCCGTGTTGGGGCTCGAGGGACAGACCCTGATGCTGCAAGGTGTGATGACCAACATCACGGGTGTACTGTCATCCGGAAAGGATGTTACCGATAGCATAAAAGTCGAACTGGCCCTCAAGGCGAGTGAAGAGCGTTTCCGTGCCCTGTTTGAACAGGCTGCGGTCGGTGTCGCTCAGATTGCAACACCGACATGCGAGTTTATACGTATCAACGACAAGTTCTGTGAATTTCTGGGCCGAAGCCCGAAGGATATACTCTCTTTTGAGTGTGCGAAGTTCACCCATCCAGATGATATTACCGATGTCCGCAACAACGTCGACAGGCTTAAATCGGGAGAGATAAAAGAGTTCACGCTGGAGCTGCGTTACTTGAAGCCGGACGATTCTCCCATATGGGTCAGCCTCACCGCTTCCCCCATGTGGGCCGAGGGAGAGATGCCCGATTATCACATCGTGGTGGTTAAGGATATTTCCGAGCGAAAGGCTGCAGAGGTTGAAGTGGAGAAGATACTCGACCGACTTAACGAGGCCGAGAGGTTGGGTAAGATCGGGTCATGGGAATACGATGTTGATAATCATGTCGGCTGGATGTCTGACAACGAATACCGACACCATGGTGTTCCTGTAACCGATAGTTTCAACTACCTGCAACACCTGGAATGCGTGCATCCCGATGACAGGAAAAGTCATGACGAAGCCTTCAGGGGAGCCCTGGGTTCCAGGGATCTGCAATTCAATCATGAGTACAGGATACTTGAGCCGAGTGGCAGGGTAAGACAGATGTTGACCCGTGCTCGAATCGAGCGCAATGAAAAGGGAGAAGCGGTAAAGGTCTTTGGTACAGACCAGGAGATCTCCCAGCGCAAGGCCTTCGAAAAGGCGCTTCGTCAACGGGAGCAGCGTTATCGCCAGCTATTTACCCATAACAAGGCAGTGGAGCTGCTGGTGGATCCCGAGGATGGGAGCATCATCGACGCCAATGAGGCTGCGGCCCGCTTTTACGGTTATACCCGCAACGAACTGTTGCACCTGAATATAGGAGATATCAATACACTCGGGCAGGAAAAGATCAAGCATGAACTGGCCGAGGCAAGGGAAGAGCAACGCGATCATTTCTACTTCAAGCATCGACTCAAAAACGGAGAGGTGCGGGATGTCGAGGTTTATACCGGACCTATTGCGCTCCAGGAGCGTACGGTACTTTACAGCATCATCCATGATGTTACCGACCGGGTGCAGGCAGAGCATCGGCTAAACCAGGCGGCAGTTGCTTTCGAGAATACTGCCGAGGGCGTCATGATTACCGATGCAGATACCCGTATTGTTACCATCAACCGTGCATTCAGTGAGATTACCGGGTATTCCGAAGCCGAGGCGATAGGAGAGACACCGAAAATGCTCAGTTCCGGACGTCAGAACGGAGACTTCTATCAACAGATGTGGAATAGCCTGAATGCAACAGGTCGCTGGCAGGGTGAAATCTGGAACCGACGCAAGAACGGTGAGGTCTATCCCGAGTGGCTTACCATTAGCTCGGTCAATGACCAGCAGGGCAAGCTGCAGAACTACGTTGGCGTGTTCGCCGACATTACCACCATCAAGCGCTCACAGGGTGAACTGGAATATCTCGCCCACCATGATCCATTGACCGATCTCCCCAACCGGTTGCTGTTCAACGCCCGGTTGAAGCATGCCTTTGAGCGGGCACAGCGTGAAAAACACAAAGTTGCAGTGCTGTTTCTCGATCTTGATCGCTTCAAGATCGTCAACGACAGTTTTGGTCATCCCGTGGGGGATGAATTGCTGAAACGTGTCGCGGAACGCCTGGTTAAGGATGTGCGTGCAGAGGATACCGTTTCCCGCTTCGGCGGTGACGAGTTCGCGGTGCTTATCGAAGAGGTGGACAATTCAGATGATGTAGCTCTCATTGCGCGCAAACTGATAGCTTCTTTGACCGAGCCGTTCAGCCTCAAGGGGAGGGAGACATTCATCACTGGCAGTATAGGTATTGCGCTTTATCCTGATGACGGCATGAATGCCAGCAAGCTCATGCGCAACGCAGATGCAGCTCTTTACGTGGCAAAGGATGAGGGGCGAAATACCTACCGTTACTACAGCAAACAGATGACCATCGCTGCCCGTGATCGTCTGACCATGGAGGGGCGCTGCGCAAGGCGATAGAAAAGGATCAGTTAGAGGTTTGGTATCAGCCCCAGGTTGATTTGAGCACCGGCAAGGTGATAGGTGCCGAAGCCCTGGTTAGGTGGAACCGTCCCGACCATGGCTTGATCTCTCCAGCCGATTTCATCCCCCTGGCCGAAGATACCGGGTTGATCATTCCCATGGGTGCGTTTGTCATGGGTACGGCCTGTAGGCAGGTGATGGCGTGGAGCCAGGACGGTTTCTTCCAAGGCCGGATCGCAGTCAATATTGCAGGGCCCCAGATGGAACGGGGGAATATAGCTGAGACTGTCAAAACCATATTGGAAGAAACAGGAATGCCTGCTTCGCAGTTGGAACTTGAGATCACCGAGAGCTTCATCATGGGCAATGCAGAGGAGGCACTGCTCACGGTGCAGTCCCTGAAGGATCTCGGTGTAGCTACATCCATTGATGATTTCGGTACCGGTTACTCCTCGCTGAGTTATCTCAAGCGTTTGCCGGTGGATACCCTGAAGATTGACCAGAGCTTTGTTCGCGATCTGCCAGATGATCCTGAAGATGCCGCTATTGCGCGGGCAGTTATCGCGCTGGGAAGAAACCTGGGCTACACCGTAATCGCCGAGGGTGTGGAGACCGGCGAACAGCGCAGATTTCTCATGGAGGAGCAGTGTCAAATGGCCCAGGGATATCTTTTTTCACGACCCATGCCTCCGGATGAGTTTGAAACCTGGCTGCGTAATAACCAAGCCCTGTTGATGTAAACGGACCTTTGTGGACGCTTACAGGGTGGAAGCTAACTTTTCATCTTTAATCCTCTTTATTTACATGGTATTCATTTTTTTATTTGGATTGATTTTAAAAACCATACTAATTACCTGATAAATTACAGGATCTTATTTCTGGCACGTTCATTGCCATTTTTTCCTCTTAATCAGCTCCCGATAAAGCTGAACTTTTCCGGCATCGCCTTGAATAAGTGGAGGGTTTTGGATGGCAATTCACAAAAACGATCAATTCGAGCAGCGACTTGGGGTTTCCCGACGGGACTTCCTCAAGTTCTGTACCGGCATGGCCGCCACCATAGGGCTTTCGACTACTGACGCCCTGGCCATGGCCGAGGCAGTGGAGGGTGCAGCCAAGCGCCCGGTGGTGATCTGGCTCCACGGCCAGGAGTGTACAGGCCCCACCGAATCCCTGCTTCGAGGTGAACATCCCACCCTCGAACGCCTGATCCTGGAGATGATCTCCCTGGATTATCACCAGACCCTGGATGCAGGAGCCGGTCATGACGTGGAGCACGCCAAGGATGCTTCCATGGCTGCCAACAAGGGTAAATACCTGCTGGTGATCGAGGGTTCGATCCCCACAAAAGATGGCGGCATCTACTGTAAGATCGCCGGCAAAACCATGCTCCAGCACACCCAGGAGGCGGCCGAACACGCAGCGGCCATCGTCGCCTTCGGCTCCTGCGCATCCTGGGGCGGTGTCCAGTCCACAGGCATCAATCCCACAGAGGCCCAAGGGGCCCAGGCCGTGCTGCCGGGCAAGACCGTACTCAACCTACCGGGCTGTCCTCCCAATCCCTACAACTTCCTGGCCACGGTGCTGCATTTCGTAACCTTCGGCAAGTTGCCGGAACTGGATGAGCAGAACCGTCCCAAGTTCGCCTATGGCCGCCTGATCCACGAGAACTGCGAACGTCGTCCACATTTCGATGCGGGCCGTTTTGCAGAAGAGTTCGGCGATGAGGGACATGCGAAGGGCTGGTGTCTCTACAAGCTGGGGTGCAAGGGGCCGGAGACCTATGCCAACTGTCCTGCGGTTGAGTTCAACGACATCGGTGGCGGTACCTGGCCTGTGGGTGTTGGTCATCCCTGCTTCGGCTGCGCGGAGGAGGGTGTCGGTTTCACCAAGCCCCTGTTCAGCCTGGCTGATGTGAAGACCCATACACCGCCTAACGAGTTCCCGTTGATCGATCAGCGTGAGAATGCCACAGGCGCATCCACCGGGGCTGCAGCCCTGGCAGGTGCCGTGGGTGGCGCGGTGGTGGGTGCCGGTGCCATGGCAGCCAAGAAGATCGGTGATGCCGAGAACAACTCCAGCGACAACCAGGGCTGAGGGGGTTCATCATGAAGCGTAGAGATTTTCTGAAGGCTGCCGCCGGGGGAGCCGCCGTGCTCTGTACCGGTGGTGCCGCACAGGCGAGGGAGAACCTGCAGCCCGCCCCCCAGGCGGTGGGTATGCTGTTCGACTCCACCCTCTGTGTCGGCTGCAAGGCCTGCGTCAGCAAGTGTAAAGAGGTCAACGGCATGCCGCCGGTGATCAGGGATGGCCAGGTCCAGTTCGACTCGGCCAGCGACCTTTCCGGCGACACACTCAATGTCATCAAGATCTACAAGGACGGCACTGCAAAAGTAAAGGACAGCGAGGTGGATGGCTTCGCATTCGAGAAGCGCAGCTGCATGCATTGCGTTAATCCGGGTTGTGTATCTGTGTGTCCGGTTACCGCCATGCGAAGGGATCCTGCTACCGGCATCGTCACCTATCACGCCGATGCCTGCATCGGCTGCCGTAACTGTACCGTGGGCTGCCCCTACAACGTCCCCCAGTTCGAGTACGACAACCCCTTCGGCCAGATCCAGAAGTGCCAGATGTGCAACCAGGCTGGAGTGGAACGTATCGACAACGGCCAGATGACCGGCTGTGCCGAGGTCTGCCCCACAGGAGCGACACTGTTTGGTACCCGCGAGGCACTCATGGAAGAGGCCAAGCGCCGCCTGGCCCTGAAACCGGGAGAGATCTACAACTATCCCCGGGGTGACCTGGGCAAACCCTACAACAGTCACGAGAAGGCCGCACCCGAGTACAAGCAGCATGTATGGGGCGAGAAAGAAGCTGGTGGTACCAACGTGTTGCACATCTCCTCCATACCTTTCGACAAGCTGGGCATGCCACCCTTGGGCGAACGTTCAGCTGCCTCCATAGCTGAAGGTGTGCAGCATACCCTTTACAGCTACCTGGCACTGCCGGCGGTTGCTCTGGCAGGCTTGACCTACGTGGTTCGCCGCAACACCGATGATGATGGAGGTGAGTCATGAGTGGATACAAACCTTTGGGTGGCCGCATCGTTACCCTGCCATTCATCGCCCTGGGTGTGCTGGCCCTGATTGGCTTCTACTACCTGGGTGTGCGTTTTACCGACGGCATGGCTGCGGTAACCAACCTCAATGGGGGGCACGCCTGGGGCATATGGGTGGTCTACGACGTGGTAATCGGCACAGCCTTTGCCTGTGGCGGCTATGCATTGGCGATCACGATCTATGTGCTGAACAAGGGCAAGTACCATCCTCTGATACGTCCTGCAGTACTGGCCAGTCTGCTTGGTTATGCATTGGGCGGTTTCGGTGCCATCTTCGACATGGGTCGCTGGTGGCAGTTCTATAACATCCTGCTGCCCTGGAACTGGAACTTCAACTCGGTGATGCTGGAGGTGGGTCTCTGCGTGGCCACCTATATTCTGGTACTTGTGATCGAGTTCTCCCCGGCGTTCCTGGAGCGTATCGGTGCGAAGGGGCTGTTGAAGACCCTCAACAAGTTGTTGTTCATCTTCATTGCCCTCGGTGTACTGCTGCCTACCATGCACCAGTCCTCCCTGGGGTCACTGCTGATCGCCATGGGCTACAAGGTGGATCCGCTCTGGCAGTCGCTGCAGCTGCAGCCCCTCCTCGCCATTCTCACTGCGGTCACGATGGGCTTCTCCATCGTGGTGTTCGAGGGCTCCTTCTCCGCGATTGGTTTCCGTCGCCCGACGGAGACGCCGCTGCTCTCAGGTCTGGGCAAGGCGATAGTGGGTTTGATCATCGTCTACCTGGTGGTGCGTTTCGCCGAGCTACTGTTCAGGGGTAAGTGCGGGCTTATCTTTGCCGGTGATTTCTCGAGCCTGATGTTCATACTCGAGACCCTGCTGTTCGTGGTGCCGGTGGTGATACTCGCCTCGGAGGAAAAACGCAGAAACGGTCGCCTGCTGCTTCTGGCCGCTATCTCCATGCTGCTGGCCGGGGCGTTCTACCGCTTCAACGCCTTCCTCTTCACTCTCGATCCCGGTCCCGGTTACAGCTACTTCCCGTCGGTGCCGGAGATCATGGTGACAGTGGGCATCGTGGCCTTCGAAATCATGGTCTTCATCGTATTGGTCAAGACACTCCCTGTGCTCCACACAGAAGAGCACGCCTGAGATAACAAATAGAGTTTGAGGAGAAATCATTGTGACGACTCGTATTACAGTAGATCCCGTTACCCGTATCGAGGGGCACCTGCGCATTGATGTGGAGGTGGACGAGGGAAAAGTTACCAAGGCGTGGTCATCGGGCCAGATGTGGCGTGGTATTGAAAAAATCCTGGTGGGACGCGATCCCCGCGAGGCCTGGCTTTTTACACAGCGTTTCTGCGGCGTATGCACCACGGTACATGCCATCATCTCGGTGCGCGCGGTTGAGAATGCCCTGGGCATGGAGGTACCGGTCAACGCGCAACTGGTGCGCAACATCATTCAGACCGCACACGCCATTCAGGATCATATCGTTCACTTCTACCACCTCTCCGCGGTGGACTGGGTGGACGTGGTCTCCGCCCTGGATGCCGACCCCAAGAAGGCAGCACAGCTTGCCGAGAGCCTCTCTGACTGGCATCTAAACGGTCCCCACGAGATGAAGGCGGTGCAGGACAGGCTGAAAGCGTTTGTCAGCAGCGGCCAGCTCGGTCCCTTCGCTTCAGGTTATTGGGGACACCCGGCCATGAAGCTGCCGCCCGAGGTGAACCTGCTGGCAGTTGCCCACTACCTCCAGGCGCTGGAAGTACAGAACTACGCCAACAAGATTGTCGCCATCCTTGGCGGCAAGTCCCCCCACATTCAGAACCTGGCGGTAGGCGGAATCAGCAACTCAATCAACATGGACAGTCAGTCGGTGCTGAACATGGAGCGGCTGATGATGACCAAGGGCTGGATCGACAAGCTGGACCACTTCGTGAAGACCACCTACATGACCGACGTGCCTGCTGTGGGTGCCTTCTACCTGGATTGGGCAGGCTATGGCAAGGGCGTGGCCAACTACCTGTCGGTGCCTGACTGTCCCCAGGACAGCAAGGGCACGGTATTTGATCTGCCCGGCGGTTATATTGAAAACGGTGATCTCAGCACCTTCAAACCCATCACCAGCCACGGCGACCCCTACTTCCGTGACGGTGTGGCGGAGAGTTCCAAGCACGCCTGGTACGAAGGTGACGCAGCGCTGCATCCGTATTACGGTGAGACCGAGCCCCAGTACACGGACTTTCAGGACGAGGGACAGTACTCTTGGGTCAAGGCGCCCACCTTCTATGGCAAACGTGCCCAGGTAGGCCCCCTGGCCAATGTCTTCGTCATGGTCGCTTCCGGCCACGAAGGTACCAAGAAGTACCTGGACGGTGCAATGGGTACCCTGCGTACCGTTGCAGGCAATCCGGATATCCCGATCGAGGCGCTGCACTCCACCATAGGTCGCCACGCCGCCCGCGCGGTGCGCTGCGGTGTGATGATGGATACCCTGAAGCAACAGTGGCAGAAGCTGATCGACAACATTGCCACCGGCGATACAGACACCTTCAACCCGCCTGTATTCCCGAAAGGGGAGGTGAGGGGCTTCGAATTCCACGAGGCGCCCCGCGGTGCACTCTCACACTGGGTAGTGATCGAAGACGGCAAGATCAAGAACTACCAGGCGGTGGTGCCCAGTACCTGGAACTCCGGTCCACGGGACCAGAACGACGAGATCGGTCCCTATGAGGCATCACTGATGGACAACCCGGTGGCCGATCCAGAGAAGCCGCTGGAGGTGCTGCGTACCGTTCACTCCTTCGATCCCTGTATCGCCTGCGCCATTCACATGGTGGATACAGAGCAGAAGGAGATCGTGAAGGTGAAGGCCTTGTAAATGACACGTCATTCCGGCGAATGCCGGAATCCAGAGAGCCTGGCTTCGTAGCACTGGATTCCGGATCTTCGCTACGTTTCGTCCGGAATGACGATTCATTAATTAGAAAACGAGGTGTCGCATCTTCTCCGAAATAAGGTGTGGCGCCTCACCCAATACAGGTTATGAATATGATGCATGGAAATAGATCTACAGCCCTGGTTGTCGCTGCAATTCTGCTGCCCTCTGTAGCTGCGGCACACCCTGGTCATGATGTGACCTCAGGCCTGCTCTATGGTTTGGGACATCCGGTTGGTGGTATCGATCATCTTCTGGCAATGCTTGCTGTGGGCGTTATCGCGGCCCAGGCCGGCGGGCGTTCCCTCTGGATGCTGCCAATCGCTTTCGTTGGCATGATGTTGATGGGAGGCCTGTTTGCGTTCTCCGGTATCGCGCTGCCCATGGTTGAGACCGCTATCCAACTCTCGTTGATTGCCTTCGGTGTGTTGATCGCGATGGGTTTTAAACTTCCGGTGCTGTCTGCTTCCGTACTGACCGCACTGTTCGGACTGTTTCATGGTCATGCCCACGGCATGGAGCATGCGGCCCAGGTCTCTGCAACCAGCTACATGATCGGCTTCGCTGTTTCCACGGCTGCATTGCACCTGGCCGGTATCGGTATTGGTCGCCGCTTGCAGAGTATGCCGGCACCTCTCTACAAACTACTGGGTGGGGTTACGGTATCCACCGGCCTTGCCCTGGCGATGCTGTCATGAATGGCAAGGAGATCACCACCCTCGTCATTGGCGTCGGCAATGTGCTGATGCAGGACGAAGGGGCAGGGGTACGTGCGGTGGAACTGCTGGAGAGCCGCTACCATGTGCCTGAGTACGTGGAGTTTCTCGACGGTGGTACTGCGGGTACTGAACTGCTGGAACCCATGCGCGGGAAAGAGCGCCTTATCATCGCCGACTGTGTCAATACCGGAGCCCCTGCCGGCTCCCTGGTGCGCTTGACCGATGAGGAGATCCCTGCATTTTTCCAGACCAAGATTTCCAATCATCAGCTTGGAATATCCGACCTGCTTGCGGTGCTTACCGTCACCGGTGAAGCGCCTGAGCATGTCACCATCATCGGCATGGTCCCCTATCACCTGGAGAACAAGCTGGGCCTGAGTGATGAATCCACCGCTCGCCTGGAAGAGATGGTGCAGATGCTGGTGGATGAGTTGGAACTGGCAGGTATCAAGCTGCAGTCGCGCACCGAGCCCTTGCGGTGTTTCTGGGATGAGCAGGGTAGGCTGGAACGCTCCATAAGTGCATAGGCGCGCCGGTTCAGGTCATCGAGTCACGTGGGTTCACGGCCCTGTGCCGGGGACGCAATGGTGATGAGGAGGCCAACATGATGTTGATTGGTCCCCAGCCCGAAGGTACCTGGTTGTTCAATTTTCTGGGCTCTGCACGGGAAGTGTTGAGCGAGGAGGATGCTGAGAGGATAAACAGCGCACTGGATGCGCTGTCTGCCGTAATAAGCGGCGATGATAACGTGGATGTCGATGCGTATTTTCCGGATTTGGGGAGCAGTTAGTTGAGCAGAAGTTATTTCGCAGGGAAGGGATTATCCCTGAAGGAGCGAATTCGTTCGCGATCGGCATTGAAATATTGCCAACCTCTGTTCGCGAACAAGTTCGCTCCTACAGGGTAAGTGAGCAATTAGCGCTGTTTATTTATTTGTGAGATTTTATGAACCACTCCGACTACATCACCACCAAACTCGAATCCTGCTTCAGGACCATCTACGAGGAGCGCATGAAAGGCCTGCCTATCGTCAACGACGA
The DNA here is from genome assembly GCF_002020805.1 of Solemya velesiana gill symbiont. Classification (GTDB taxonomy): domain Bacteria; phylum Pseudomonadota; class Gammaproteobacteria; order Chromatiales; family Chromatiaceae; genus Sedimenticola_A. The sequence goes on from NZ_MPRJ01000070.1 coordinate 10,813, forward strand.
ACTCGAGGTGGAGGCCATCGGTTTCCTGTCATGGAACGGCCATGAGGTTGGCGTACTGATCACGCCCTGGTTCATGAACTTGGTCATGCTGCCCATGGAAGGGGATGAGTGGGAGGCTCTGCCCCTGGACTCAAAACGCGAATTTGATTTTCCCGCTCGCAAAGTGATATTTGTACTCACCGAGGTGGAGGGAATAGGGCGCTGCATGAGCAGCCCGATCTACTCGCCGATGAACGGCTTCCCGGATCATCGGTCGGCCGTAGGAACAGCATCTGCCTATCTCAGGGATTTGATGGATGAATCCCTTCAAGTGGAGACCGACATCGAGGAGGAGCGATTGCAGCGTTTCCTCGATGGCGGGGAGATGGTGAACGACCATGAAGCCGATGATGCGGAAACAGAAGCGGTTCCACTTAGCGAGAAGATCGAACAGCCAGTGAGCCGCCGCGATCTGTTGCGAGGGCTTTTCTCGTGATCGCTTAGCCTGCTTTTGCTTTCAGCGGTAGCTGGATGGTAAACGTGCTGCCCTGGCCCGGTACACATTCCACCTGCATGTCGCCCATGTGCTCGTCTATTGTAGGAGACTGAAAGCCCAAGCCCTGGTGGCTTGGTAGTGAAGAAGGGTTCGAATACTCTACTGCACGTGGCATCATCCATCCCGGGCCCGTTGTCTTCCACCTGGAGATGGATCATCTTATCCTTTTGCCGTAGCCTGATGGAGATCTTGGCCGGCTCGCGTTTTTCCGGGTGTTCATAGATCGCCTGTGCAGCATTGCGCAGCAGGTTAAGGATCACTTGCTGAATCTCACCGGTATTGCATTGTATTGGGGGAAGCCCTTCTTCGTAATCACGTTCTATGGCGATGCCGCGGAAGTCATACTTCTTCTTCATGTCGTAGTCCACCGCAGCCAGTTCGATGGTCTTATCAATCAACTCTGCCATATTGACAGTTTCAAAACCCTCTTCCGCTTTTCTGCTGAAGCGCAGCATGTTATTGATGATGTCACCGGCACGGTCACCGGATTCTGCCATGCTCTCCATGAACTTGAATATCTCGCGCTGTTCGAGGTATTTCTGAAGTTTGTTCAGGTCGATTCCCGGTTCAGAGGCGGACTCTCTGTTCTTTTCTAGTTCCGGGGAGAGCCTGCGGCGAATATTCTGCATGCCCTGCAGCATGCCGCCCAGGGGGTTGTTGATCTCGTGGGCCATGCCAGCTGCCAGACCGCCGACAGAGAGCATCTTCTCCGTCTGCATCATCATGTCTTCCATGCGGATCATGATGCCTTCAATGCCTGCTGCGGTGAGGGGATAGATGGTGATTTCCGAAAAATGGGTTTCAGTGCCTTTTCGGTAAGGCTGCTTATCCAGCCTGACTGCCTGTCCACTACCCGAGGCACATTCAATATTCTTCATGACATCCGGAACCATGGGCATAAGGTCTTGGACCAGTCTGCCAATTGCCTGATCTGCGGTTATACATGTGACTTCAGCCGCCTGCCTGTTCCAGTGAAGTACCTTGCCATTCTTTTCTGTTCCAACCAGAACTGAGGGCATGGTATCGAATACGTCGTTCAGGTAGTTTCGCAGGTGATTGCTTTCAGCCTCAGCCTGTTTTCTTTCTGTAATTTCCCTGTTCAATTCGTCGCGCGAGGCAAGAGTCTCCTTTAACTGTTCTGCCATGCCGTCAAATGAACGGGCCAGGTCACCGAACTCGTTTTTTTGCCGGAGATTGATACGGCTATCCAGATTACCGGATCCGATTGTCTCTGCACCCCGGCGCATAATTGAAAGTGGAGCGCTGATTGACCGGGACAGCATGTAGCCGAGGAGGGCGGCCAGCAGCAGGGCACCGGTACCGAGTGTCATGGCGGTATTACGCAGGTCATCCAGTGATCCGAAAGCGACCTTCTCATCCAGCTCCGAGATGACATGCCAGGTGATCTCTTTGGCTGTTTCTCCACTTACACCTATCTTGGCATCCTTGAGAATTCTTGCGTTGAAGTTGTGTCTCACCGGTGCATGGGCACCGATAAAAGCGGCACCCTCATGTGCGTCTTCCCACCAACCACCTTCAGGCATGGAGGCCATCTCCTCTTCATGCCCCACCAGGGCCTCGGTCACCTCGGGCCTTGAGCTGACGATAGCATCACCAATAGAACGCACTAGGCCGATGATCTGTGCGGCCTCGGCGGATTTCTGGGTAATGATGTTGAGGATGCTCTGGAGCTTGTAGTTGATCTTGAAGACACCGATCACTTCGCTGCTGTCACGGATGGGAACCGTGACACCGACCACGATGGTTTTAACGGTTTCATCATAGCCCCTGTCATCGAAGAAGGCGCCGCTCTCACCAAGCTTGCTCCCAGCCTTCCACCAGTACTCGTCGGCCTGGTAGTAATCGGAGAGCGTCTTGGTCATAGCAACGGTGGCGCCGAGCCGGTTGGTCACGAACATTTCGCCGTATTCATCCGGTCTGCGCTGCTGAATCACTTTGAGAGTGTCGGAGAGTATGTTACTTGCAACCTGGTGGGCCTTGTCGGTTTGCCCTTTGTGTACGCCCAGCATGGGTATGAACTAATGAGGTGAAAGTCCTCTGTAGGAAGGTCACCATCCATAGCGATTAATAATCCTATTAGATGCGAACT
>NZ_MPRJ01000008.1 GCF_002020805.1 Solemya velesiana gill symbiont
GTAGCTCATAAGTGCTTCGTCTCTTGGTCGGGAGAAGCGCCGACTCTACCAGCTGGCCCTTCAACTACCAATTGCACTTATTATCCGAAACCGCCTTTTATAACGGTTGGAAAAATAACAAACTATGCTATTTTTACGATGCAACATCTCACGATCACCAGGAGTCATAAATGGCCGTTAAGAAAAAAACCGCGAAGAAGACAGCTGCCAGGAAGGCACCGGCAAAAGCCGCTGCTCCTGCTAAACTGAAATCCATCGGGAAAAAGCAGACCAAGCTGCAGATCATGCAGGCTATCGCTGAAGATACTGGCCTCACCCGCAAACAGGTCGGAGAGGTTTTCAACTCTCTTGGCGACCTGATCCAGCGCCACATGCAGCGCAGGGGTTCTGGTGAGTTCGCCATTCCGGAGATCGGCGTAAAGATCCGCCGCGACAAAAAGTCAGCCCGCAAGGCACGTATGGGACGCAACCCTACCACTGGCGAAACCATCAAGATTGCAGCCAAGCCGGCTACTACCGTAGTCAAGGTAACTGTACTTAAAGCCCTCAAAGACACCCTGGGCTAAAACGCAGGTTGTTTACGGCATAAAAAACGGCGCCCCTGGCGCCGTTTTTTATTGTTCCCCCCAACCCTCAATACTGCCGTAGCGTCAGGCTTCCATCACGCTGGACGAGCTCAAGTTTTTTAAGGAAGCTCATCCCCAACAGCACTTCGTCGTCGCCCAACAACGTTGGCAGAATACTGGCCCTTACGCCCTCAACACTTATGCTTCCAAGGCTGACACGATCAAGAACCGTCCTCCAGGACATCACGTTGCCATTGGCAGTACGGCTCGTAAAAGCCGGACCGCGCTTCAATCCAATGCGATCAGCCAATACCTGGGGAATTGCAACGTCCGTAGCCCCCGTATCCAGCAGAAATACAACGGGAACACCGTTTATGCGACCGCTGGCGACATAGTGCCCCGCCCTGTTCCTCTCCAGCACTACTTCGCGAACACCTTGCTCATCCACAATGACTTCAATATCACTGTTAGGGTTGACTGCCCGCTCGAGCTGGTCCTGGAACAGCAATGTAAGCAGTCCGATCAGCAAGACCCACCCACCAATCATCATTCCCTTGCCAAGACGACGGGCACCCTCTTTATTTCCTACACCACTCATATTCACTTAACCGCCCACATAAACGTGGATGACACGATATAAAAGACCCCTGGCATACAAAGTAAAGCTGTTACTAAACGGGCTTACCATGCTAGACACCCTGGAGAAAAACGATCTCTCATTGTGACAACAAAAAAGGGCCGGAGATCCGGCCCTCTTCATAAAATACCAGGTAACCGATTACCTGTAACGGGGCCAGCTTCTGTAGCCAGGCGTTTGTGACCTGAAATATTGCCTGTAGTAGGCTAATGCACTGTTACCGTTTGCCTCCACGTCAAACACCTTCCAGCCATCGCTGCTGCGATAGAAGCGGAATTTCATGCGGGCGGGATAGCGGCCAGGATTCTGAATCGAAACATTGACAGAAACAACTCCTCCCCGACCCCTTCGGGTAGTCGGCATGGTGTAGTTCTGGCCTGAAAAACCTTTCAACTTTTTCGCCAGCGTCCCCAGAAAATTCTGTTTCAATTTAGACGCCATCTTCCCACGCTGCTTCTCGTTCATCTGATGCCAACGGGGCCCGCTGCTCCAGCGCGCCATGTAGTCGAAATCAAAATAGGGGGCGATTTCAGTATTAAGGAAAGCGGCGAGTTGCTTTGGATTAGGACGCTGCTTTCCACCGACAAACTTCATCAATTTCTTCAAACCCTGCTGCAGGATCGCAGAGGGTGCAGGCGCCTGCGCCTGGCGAGCCATTCCAGGCCCATATCCATAACGACCCGGCTGGGACTGTACCGTACCCGCCGAAAAAACCAATACGCTCAACAAAGCCACTGACCAGAAACGCATACTCCCTCCTCCATTTATTTATTATGCTGGAATACAGCTAAGCTGTTTCCCAACAAAACACACACTCGCCGGATTTACAAGATAAATCCGGTGAGTGTGTTTAATTGGAATCAGAGTTCATCCCACAGTTCGTCGAAATCCAGGTCTTCCCCCTTCAGCTGTACTCAGAGGAGGCGCTTCAACCACGATCTCCTCGGCTTCCACCTCCTCGACAATCGCGTCGCTGACCGCCATCTCGTCAAAAGAGACCTGAACAAATGAAGCCGAACCGTCGAGCATCTTGTTCAGATTGATTTTATGCTCCTTGTTTCCATAGATGAGCGTGATCTTGTCATCTTCCGCTGAAAAGAACGGCTCCGTAATCAACGACTGGCTACCCGCCTGGGAACTCTGCAGTAACCCTGGAATGATCTCCATATCACCCGAGGCACGTTGACGATTGACGCCAACCGGTACCGTATCGCCCTGAAACAGCTCCACGCCAAAATCAATGGTATCTCCACCCTCGGACATCAACCACCGGATGACCCCCAGATGCAGATCTCCCAAGAGGCCACTGATCCGTTTTTGAACGGCGACCAGGTCCCCCACATGCACTGAAGTTCGGCCTGAACCAAACCATCCGAGGTGGAAGCCGTTCTGGCTCTCGTCGATTATCCAGCAGTCCCTGGCTGGCTCACCTTCTATCTCATCGCCTCTGTCGAACACTTCAACCGGTTTCTCCAACTCTTCCTGGGCCGCACGCTCTGAAAAACCGGTCAAATGACCCGCACCCTCCACTACGTGCTCATCGAACTCAGGATGTCTCGGTACCGGCTCCTCCTCTCCCTCACCAGCAAAGGCGTTCACCCCATAACCGCCAGAAACAACCTCGTTCAGATCTGATCCGCCCATCACTGCGTAAACGTTTTCCAGGCCACTGTAGAGGATCACATCGCCAGTGGACTCGGTCCGGTCAGTTGCCCGCTTCGCACCGATACCCCAAGTGAGCATCAGCCTGGCCAACAGATCCGAGGATACAGAATCCCTGACACTCATTGGGCGATTGGAGCCAACCGGAACGGCCGATGAATTGACACGCTCCAGTTCCTCGGCGAGGAATTCCGCCAATCCCTGGGTGTCAAGAATCCAGCCTCGCTCCACTTGCTCATCACTACCCAGCCCCTTGTAGCGAGGCGCTTCATCCGCCTTGCTGTCAACCAGAAAGAGCCCGGTATCGCCATCTGCCTTGCCAAGCTCTATCAGGTTGCTCTTGGGTGCCCAGCGTTGCAAAGCAAAATAGACCCGCTCAACTTCGCCCTGCAGCATCCGGTAGGGTCCGGAGAGCGAAAGCAGCAGGATCTGCTTATAGAGCGAGGTTGCAGTCTGCAGGTCTCCCACTCTGGGATCTTCGTTTTCCAGGGGTTTCTCGTGTAGATTGTGATCGGCAGCATAGCTGTAGAGACCATGGGTCTCATGCCACAGCCACTTTGGCGCGGGCTGATAGAGTTGAAAGGAACGCAACAGCATCTGCCCGAGAAAGTAGATGACCTTGTGTATTGCCTCTGCCCGTCCGCCCTTGTGAAGCACCCTGCCGGCCAGGGACTCGTGATGAAACTGGTTCAACGCCAGCTTGTAGGCCTGTACAACCAGGGTACACAGCGCTGTCACGAGTTCCGCGGCGGTTTTGTTGCGCTTGCTCAATGGCGGTGGCTCACGCAGATAATGCTCAGCCAGCGTCTGAAGCACAAACTGAAGCGGCTGGTCCATTAGCGCCAGCATTCGCATACGCTCTGTTGGTGCGATTTCAGTACTGTTCATCTGCTTGAGCTTGGCATAAAGCTCTTTTGCAGTCTGGCCCACATTACCTGTTGGCAACCCCTGCACCCAGTCCTCAAATGACTTGATTGTAAAGCTATCGTCCCCCGGAGCAGGTGGCTCGCAATTGGGCAATAAAAAAGGATTGCTGGATTTTGTCACGCCAAACTCCTTTCTATGCTGACACTGACTCCACTCTCGACTGCAGGCACCGAAATATCGGGCAGCCATCAAAAATCAGTTCAATTATTATGTTTATCCTCACCATCCTATCAGCGTTCCCTGGAATACAGCATCAGAATGCTCTTTCAGTCCCGCATCGACAGGAATGGGTATAAAAACCAGTATTCCCCAAACTCAGTATAGACGCTCATCCCTGGTTTATGATGCTGCTGGGTAAAACAATTCCGGTTTCGCTACTGAAACGACATATGCCACCAACTTCGTATATACCGCCTCTACGGTTTTATCGGAAATTCCGGTCACATTTCAGCTCGTCTAAATTGCGGCAGACAAAATACGAGTATCTTACCGAGTTCTTATATAGCGACTGATTTATGTCCCCAATCCATGCTTCCCGACCTGCGGCCTATAAATCTACCGGCGCCGTAATATGAGCCTTCTTTGAAGGGCATTTCTTTGCCTGAAACCAGGGAACACGATACGCCACCATGGGTTCGCTGCCCGAAGACTCACCCCGCCGGAGCCAGTATCAGCGATTTTTACAAATAAAATCAATCATATGAATATTGATAAAGACAAACTTAATCTGCTGTACTACCCTGCACTACGAACTAATAAATACATTCAGGATAAGGAGTTGCATGGACATCATTACTGGCGATATTGGTGGCACCAATGCCCGTTTGGCCCTTTGCCGGATCGGTGCTAATGACATAGAGATTGTCACACAGACCACTTATCCCAGCGGGGAATACGCCTCACTCGAAAAGATAGTAAAAACTTTCAGTGAAAACCTCGAAAGTGAGCCGGATGCCGCCTGCTTCGGCCTTCCCTGCCCCATCACCGGCGGTGTATGCAACACCACCAACCTGCCATGGAAAATCAGCCAGAAGCGACTGCAAAACACCCTCGGAGGAACCGAAACGCACCTGATCAACGACCTCGAGGCCCTGGCCTGGGGTATTGGCGGACTGAGCCAAAGTGACTTCCTGACCCTGCAGGAGGGAAATGGCGACGGTGCCGGCAACGCCATGGTTATCGCAGCTGGAACCGGACTAGGCCAGGCAGGTCTCTACTGGGACGGCGATGTGCATCTCCCATTTGCCACGGAAGGCGGGCATTGCGATTTCGCCCCTGCCGACGAATTGCAGATTGAGTTATTGCGGTTTGCACAGAGAAAGCATCAGCATGTCAGCTGGGAGCGCCTTGTATCCGGCCCTGGACTGGCGACCATCTACGACTTCATGCTCGAGTATCGGGATGTTCCGGCCCCCGATTGGTTCGAGGAGCTCAAAGAGGGCGACGATGTCGCTGAAATTGTCTCTACAAAGGCGATCCAGGAGGTGGACGATCTCTACACCGAGGCAGTCGGCCTCTTTATCAGGCTGCTTGGGACGGAAGCCGGTAACCAGGCGCTTAAAATGAAAGCGACTGGCGGCGTATTCATAGGCGGCGGGATCGCACCAAAAATGCTCGACTGGATACAGATGCCGTTCTTCATGGAAGCCTTCCTGAGCAAGGGCCGCATGCGGCCACTCCTCGAACAGATGCCTGTACATGTAATCACAACCAACAACACCGCTTTACTGGGAGCGGCTATCTATCAACAAAGCATCTGATCAAACAAAACCTGAGAGTTCACAGAAAGTTCACTGCAAAACGAGTTTCTTGCTATTTCAAATCAGCGAAAGATCTATTACCTGCATGCGTTATCTCGACCAAACTGACCAGAAGAAGGCAACTTTCAATCGCCATGCTTAGGAAATCTGACTAACATTTTGTCTGCCCACAAAACCCAAGGAAACCCTCCGTTTTGCCTGCTTCCTGAAGATCAGATATGGTGCGCAAAATTGATCTTCATTCGAGAACCCCGATGACCGAAAACCGAACCCCGCCAGGCGCCCTGCTACTGATAGCCCCGCCTGCCCTCACTGCCCGTCGGTGCTGGACTCCCTTGGTCGATTGTTAAAGGAGGGCAAGCTAGGACGACTGGAGGTCATCAACCTGGGAGAACATCCCGAGGTTGCCGAGGAACTGGGGGTGCGTTCTGTCCCTTGGACCCGCATCGGCACGTTTGAAATCGCCGGCAACCACACTTATGGCGAACTGAAGAAATGGGCAGATAATGCCCAAAGCGGTGAAGGGACGACCGCCTACTACCAGCACCTGCTTGAGAACCAGCAGCTCGAACAGGTGATTGCACAGATCAGAGAACGGCCAGGCACCCTGGTCAATCTTGTGGTTCTGCTCGCTTCCCTGGCCCCCCCATGGCAGTCCGCATCGGAATCGGTGCCGTGCTGGAGGATTTTGCTGGTACAGAACTACTGGAAACCATCGTCCCGGAATTGATAAGACTCACCCGAGCTGAAGAGCCCCAGATACGCGCCGACGCCTGCCACTATCTCAGCCTCACTGAAAACAGCGAAGCGCTCAATGCAATCCGCCCCCTGTTAGCAGACGAGGACCCCGAAGTGCGTGAAATCGCCATGGAATCCATCGCCATCCTCGAAGCAGTTTAAAATTTGGCGTAGAGAATATCGCGCTTTTGTAAGCAAAAAGAGAAGATCAGGCACCCCAAGAATACATTGCACCCCTCAAAGATCCCTGTGATCGTGAAATCCACGGGGTTAAAATCCTCTGAATAGTTGCCAAACCAAGGAAATCAACCATGGCCCAATTGCCCGATCGGCATCAGCAGATCATTACCATACATGCCGCTTTCATCAACCAGGTGGTGCAGTTCAGCCAGAGCGAGGCCGACCGCCTCCACTATGAACAGTTGCTCAAGAGCGCAGAGGAGAACGGATGGGCCGGCCTTGTCAGCGCCATTCGCCAAATCGTCGCCGGCCAGCGGGACATGAGCGCCATCAAGGGACTGGACGAAGAGGACCAGGTGATCGCCAAGGCGATCATGCGCGGTCTGCATAATCCCGCCACCCTGCCCGACCCCAACGCCAAGCCGGATCCGACTATGGCTGTACCCGGAATGGCCGGGATGATCCAGGCGGCAGCCAGTGGAAACGTGGAAGCCCTGACACTCATCTCCAACATGGCAGAACAGATGAGCAAGGCCGGCGGACCCATGGCCAGGTTGGCCTCGTTGATCCGCCCCCTGATCAACGGTGAACGGGATCTGGACAAACTCTGCAAGGGAATGAACACCCAGACCGAGCAACTGGTCCTGGGAATCCTCGATGAACTGGCCAAGACCGATGTTCACTAGGGCAAGGCTTTTTCTGATTCTTGGTGCACTGAACGGCTTCCTGGCCGTCGCCCTGGGTGCCTTCGGAGCACATGCCATTCGTGGCCAGGTGAGCGACTATCACTACGATGTATTCCAGACCGCGGTGCAGTACCAGGTGCTGCATGCATTGGCTCTGTTAGTGGTTGGCCTGCTGGCTTTTCATTTCCCGTCACCCTGGCTTAAACGTGCTGCATGGCTTTTTTTGGTGGAATTGTGCTGTTCTCCGGAAGCCTCTATCTCTTGGCCACTGTGGGTTCACGCACCCTGGGTATCATCACCCCCATCGGCGGCCTCGCCTTCCTGATGGGATGGGCCAGCCTGCTCATGGCCCTATGGCGAATGGACAGGGAATGACCGATTTCACCCCCTTTATCAACCGGCTGAAAAAAAACACCCGGCATATCAGCAAGTGGGCGAGGCGGCGCGGAATCAGCTGTTATCGGCTCTATGATCGGGATATCCCCGAGTTTCCGCTGGCAGTGGACTGGTATGAAGGGCGGGTGCATCTCCAGGAGTTCGCAAAGCAGAGCAGGTCATTCAGTGAGCAGGCCAACGAACTGGCCACAGCCATCGCAGACGCCCTGGACATCTCAGCCGAAAATATCGTTTTCAAGACAAGGGAGCGCCAACGGGGTCTATCCCAGTACGAAAAGAGTGACGAGCAAAGCGACGATTTCGTGGTGCAGGAAGACGGGCTAAGATTTCTGGTCAACCTGCAACGCTACCTGGATACCGGACTGTTTCTGGACCACCGACAGACCCGCGCCATGGTGAGGGAACTGGCCAGGGACAAGCGCTTTCTCAACCTCTTCGCCTATACCGGAAGCTTCACGGTCTACGCTGCCGCCGGCAGCGCGACGACATCGGTCACAGTCGATCTATCCAACACCTATCAGGATTGGTCGAAGCGAAACTTCGAACTCAATGCAATGGATCTCGATCTGCACCGACTGGTCCGTGAAGATGTATTCGGCTTTTTGGAGAAAGCGGCTTCAAAAAAGGAGAGATTCGACCTGATCGTAATGGACCCGCCCAGCTTCTCCAATTCCAAGAAAATGAAAGAAGTGCTGGACGTGCAGCGTGACCACCTGCGACTTATCAGAGGCTGCCTGGAAATTCTCAATCCCAAGGGAGAACTCTTCTTCTCGAACAACCTGAAGCGATTCAGGCTCGATCCAGAAATTGAGCAATTTGCGAATATCGAAGACATCTCCACGCAGACACAGCCTGAAGACTTCAAGCGACATAAACCCCACCACTGCTGGCGGATCAGTCATAAATGAACGAGACACTTGCCCTCTGGACACTTTTCTCCAGCAGTTTTCTCGCCTCCACCCTCTTGCCCGGTGGTTCCGAAGCAGTATTGGGATATACCGCAATTGAATCGACTGCATCCCTGCTCACCCTATGGAGCACGGCAACTGCCGGAAACACCCTTGGCGGCCTTACCAGCTGGGCTATTGGCTGGTGGCTGTTACGCCGCTTCCCGGACCGTGGACTGCATAAACCTGAACATCAGAAGGCACAACATCGGATTCAGCGATACGGTAGCCCACTCCTGCTACTCTCATGGTTGCCGGTGGTCGGCGATCCTCTCTGCCTGGCCGCAGGATGGAGCGGTATCCGATTGCTCCCAGCAGCACTGTTTATCGTCATCGGAAAAGGTTTACGTTATGGGATACTGCTCGCCCTACTCCCCCAGTAGTGGGGAGCAGGGTAGCATGTTCACCTTATAATCAAGCAGGCTGTAATTTTCCCTGGTCACATCCATACCTGTGATGCCATGGGTTGCAGGCGCGCGTCGTTTCCATACCACTTTTGCAGGTAATTTATCGCTTTTAGGTCCCGCACTGCATTGGGTTTCAATGCAATGGACAGGCTGTCAATTGTATTCTCCGTACCATCAGCCACATCTTCATTGACAGCACAAAGCGCATAGGTGTGACCGACATCAGAGGTGGTCATAACCTGAACAGTTTTTCTGATTACAACATCCTCCACCCTATGATTTACCAGTCTGTTTTTTGTGGAGAGTTCAGCCCACCCATTGAAAATTGACGCCAACTGAAACGTTTTTCGAAGTTGAACCGTTGACACATCCGATATGTTCTCGGGATAGACCACATCCACAAGTTGGTCCGGCTCAGCTCCAGCCAATGCCGCGCATCGCTCTCCAACTGCCATCATTCTGAACTCCGTCAAATCCAGAATCATGCTGTTGCTGGACGAAAGCGTAACAAGTTCATAGAGCAACCCGGGGTCGATTCTGGTAATGCCACACAGCAGCCATATCCGATCAATCATGCACTGTTCAGATATGGCACGGGCACTCTTCTCCGACATCTTCCCAGTCTTCAACCATTTGTATACCGCTTGTTCAGATGCCTCCGCATAACGCGAAACCTGCCGATAGGTGAGTCCGTCGCGTTTCATTATGAAGCGTAGCCTTTCTTGAAGTGTATTCATCCGTTTCGTCTTCCCTGCCAAGTTTCAACCGAGATAGCCCAAGGTCCATGCTGACCTGTTGTTTTGGGCGATTTAGAGCTGATCTAAACATGATATTTTCTCGAGTTGATTTGCAGCGGATAGGTACTTAATTCCTTGTAAGAAGTTCAGAATACACACACTAGGCTCTAATCCTACGTCACACGTAAGTGACGCTACATTACCAGGCCGTGTTTAAATGCATAGTAGGTGAGCTCCGCATTATTCTTGACATGCAGCTTTTCAAGTATGCGGCTGCGGTAAGTACTGATTGTCTTGACACTAAGAGAGAGACTTTCTGCAATTTCGCCTACTGTCTCGCCTGAAGCAATACGACAAAAAACTTGATATTCGCGGTTGGATAATGATTCATGAAGACTCTGCTCACTGTCACCCAGAAGCTGTTCGTTCAATAACTCACCCACTTCAGGACTTATATATTTGCGGCCTTCGGCAATCATACGAATTGCCATTACCAGTTGTTCTGGCGCGCTCTCTTTGGTCATGTAACCCGAAGCACCACTCTTCAGCAGGCGTATGGCGTATTGCTCAGGCGGATAGATACTCAAAATCAGAACAGGCAATTTCTTGTTTTCAGCACGCACCCGGTTCAAGGCTTCAATCCCGGCCATACCCGGCATGGCGATGTCCAACAGCAGCACATCCCAATGGCCTTCGCGAAGTTTCTTAATTACCTCATGCCCATCCGCCGCCTCGCCAGCAACCACCAGATCATCCGTATAATCTAGAATGGCTTTCAATCCCTGGCGAACGATAGCGTGATCGTCAGCTATCAAAACATGTATTTTTTTCATTCCGGTGCGTCTCTTAGGGGCAGCGATATTCTAATAACCGTGCCAATACCCTTAAATCCCCGAATTCTGAATTCTCCATCCAGTGTTGCTATTCGTTCAGACATAACCCTGACGCCATGTGATTGAAAATGATTGACATCTTCTTCAGAGATACCAATCCCGTTATCTCTGATCAATACGCGCATAAAACCGGCTTGCTGTTTTATGATGACATCCACTCGCCCCGCATTGGCATGGCGCAGCACATTGGTCAATGCTTCCTGAATGACTCGAAATACAGCGATCTTTACCAAGGAATCAGAAATCTCGTACTTAAGATCTATCCTGAGATTGCATGGAATACCGCTTCGCTTCTCAAATTCCGAGGCATGCCATTCGATTGCAGGTTGCAGCCCCAAGTCGTCCAGAATAGTCGGTCGCAGCTCGGTAACGATCCGGCGAATTGACGCAATGGCTGAATCCAGCAGTACATCCATGGACCGGGTCTTCTCTACAACAAACGCTTGCTTGTGTCCGACAGATTTACGAATCCAGGATGCGTCTAATTTAAGCGCTGTCAGTGCCCCCCCCAGTTCATCGTGAATCTCACGCGCAAGTCGGGATTTCTCTTCTTCGGTTATGGTTTGCAGATGGTTCGAAAGTGCCCGCAAGTGCTTCTCACTTTTAGACAGTGCCTCGGTACGCGCCCGCCCCCGCTCTTCCAGTCGCTCGTTTGCAATATCCAACTCCCGATTGGTCTGCTCAAGGGTGGCAAACATTTTATTGAAGCCTAGAGTCAACTGCCCAAACTCATCCCTTGAATCCCAGGAAATTCGGCGGGAAAGATTCTTATCTGCAGATACCCCGATCACAGCCGAGGTTAACAACCCTAAAGGTTTGGTAAAGTACCGGGTGATCACCAGCATCATGGCAATACCCCAGATGCACCATATCAGCGTGGCAGGCACTAACCATTCAAACATGGAAGCGAATCGCCCCTCCATCTCAACTTCAGGCAAGAATGCAATGACGGACCATCCACTTTCCCCGACAACAGATCTTGCTCCATAGCCAGGCTCGCCTGACACCCTCAACTGTTCAGGAAAATGCGTTTTGCCTGTCAAGGACCGGTGCCAATAGACCTCGACATTCCCTCCTTTTCCCTTTTCTGCAAAGTCACGCCCCGGCTTGTGATGCAATACTGGGACATCACCCGCATCAAGCAACAATAGGCTTGCGCCCTCAGGAAGCGGCACGCCATTCAACAACGTGATTATTTCACTCAAGGGCTTGACTGCCACCAGGGTTCCCAGATCATTGTCAAACATATCCACATGTCTGCAGGCGCCCACGAAGACCGGCCCATCCAGCCCATCCCAGTTATCCCGCAAACCAAACCAGACTTTATTCGGTGTGTTATTAGCCTGTTGAAAAACCCTCACATCCGAGAAGTTTCTGAAAACAGTGACCGGCTGCCCCTTCGCCACACCTACAGTCTCCAAACCATGGAAATTCAATAAAGACAGGGCTACGAATTGCTGACTCCCTGCAAACATCCGCTCCAACTCATCTGCTGCAAGTGTAGCTTTGTACTTCACAAGTTCGGGACTATTGGCCAGCGCACTGAGTTGGTGAGCGGAGAGACTGTAAACCGTGTTCATGCTGGCAGCTGCCCCCAACGCAGCCAGCTTCAGTTGGCGTGCCTCGTCGGCATAGATGTTCTTGGATTCATGTTCGTAATAGACATACACGAACAAGAAGGCAACACCTAATATCATCGCAGCCTGGTAGGTCACAAGACGAGTGCCAATAGAGTGACGCAGGGATATTCCAGTCTTTTCACTCACTGGGAATCCCCACCTGTCGAAGCTTCATGGTGGCACACAGCTGCGGAATACATATCTGCACCTGGAGCGACAAAAAGGTACTTGAATTCTCGGTCAAAAACTGCGACTCAGCTATGAGAGATACCAGCAAAAGCGAACTAATCCCGTTGCTGATATTAGGCGAAGACATTGACAACCCCTTTGTAACAAGCCCGTTGGACATGCAATAGCATAGCCTGATCACGACCGTAATAGTAATAATTTTCCCATTCAGGGATATTCAGAAGTATCCGGCTAACCACCTATATTAACCCACCAGCACTATCTGCGGTGCCATGCACATGATGCTCACACCCTGGATGCCCGGAACACCACCCAGTACATCCTGGTTACCACATCCATTGGAAATAATCTGCAAATCCAATGGTAACAGCTATTGCACTACGCGGATTTTCACGGGATAACACTGGGTGGAATACTTCCCCGGCGGAACCGGTCCCTTACTGAATCAGTGAGGACATTTTTCAAATAACAGTACAACAACGGTTAGACATTCCCAGAGGCCAACACTATGGAATTAGCACTCCCCGCCATCGTCGCATTCATCGCCTTGGCATCGATCATGCTCGCACCCAAGGCACGAGGTGAAGGCGCCTTTTTCAAGGGGCTGTCACCTGCCGGCCACCAACCACGTCTGCTGACCCTGACCTTTTCCCAGGTCACCACCTGGATATTTGCCAGATCACTGATGAACGCGGCCATTCTTGGGTTCTATTACGGCATCTGGGGCACCCTGGCATGCGCTGCCTATTACCTCTCTTTCCTTACCGGCGGCAGGATCATCGACAGCCTTCGCTTCCAACATGGCTACGACAGTGTTCAGGCCTTTCTCTCTGACCGGTTCGGGCGCTGGGGAACGCGCTGCTACAACTTCGTTATAGGCATCCGGTTAGTCAGTGAAGTGTTCGCCAACCTGCTGGTCATCGGTATCCTCTTCGGTGCCGCTGGCAGCGAAGCCTATACCCTGGCAGTTGTCGGACTCGCAGCAATCACTCTTTTCTACTCGATGCTGGCGGCCTCCACGC
Organism: Solemya velesiana gill symbiont; assembly: GCF_002020805.1. Classification (GTDB taxonomy): domain Bacteria; phylum Pseudomonadota; class Gammaproteobacteria; order Chromatiales; family Chromatiaceae; genus Sedimenticola_A. The sequence continues at coordinate 13,367 of NZ_MPRJ01000008.1, forward strand.
CTCACTGCGCACAGATTTCTTTCAGATGCTGATCTTCATGCTGGTACTGACGCTGCTAATCGCTCTCGCATTCGGCGGTGGTCATTTCAGTTTCGACACGCTCCTGTTCAAGCCATTTGACATCTCACAACCCGGACCGATGCTGATGCTGGTCGCCTTTCTCCAGATCTGGAGCTACCCGATGCATGACCCGGTTATGATGGATCGAGGCTTCCTGTCCGATCGCGAAACCACGCGCAGAAGCTTCCTGCATGCCGCATGGATCAGCGCACTCTGCATCACCCTGTTCGGCAGTCTCGGCGTAATCGCCGGTGCCAACGCAGAAGCAGGCGAGGCAATGAATGCCGTACTCACGCGTCTGCTCGGGGATTTGCCCATGCTGCTGTTCAATGCAGCCCTGGTAATCTCCGCCATGTCCACGCTGGACAGCACCCTCTCCAGCTCAAGCAAGCTTGTCGCATCGGACATGGGCGTCATCGACGCCAGCCTGCGCAACGGTCGACTCACCATGGCCCTCTTCATGCTCGCCGGCTTGGCGCTGGTATTTGTTGGAAACAAGGACCTGTTCAGCGCGGTTGCGGTCAGCGGCACAGCCTCTCTCTACCTGGCGCCGGTGATCTTCTTCTCCCTCTGGGGCAGACGAACCGAAATTCCGGTTTGGAGCTATCTCGCCAGCCTCCTGCTCGCAATAAGCGGAGCTGCGCTCTATTTCACCGAGTCAGCGGGACATACCCAATGGTTGGGTGATATCCACAAGTACACCAAGCTGCTCTATATCTCCATTACGGTAATGGGTGTCGGCTGCCTGTTCTTCTGGGTCGGCGAAAAGGCATCCGGCCGCAACGCCGAAACCGCAACTTCCACGGCCTGATGATGGACCTGGGCCAATTCGAAGAGCCCCTGCTGCTGTTTGGAGGACCCTACAGCAACCTGCAGGCAACCCAGGCGCTGCACATGGAAACCGATCGACTGGGTATCCCGCCCGAACGTGTGATCTGCAATGGCGATATTGTTGCCTACTGTGCGCAGCCCGAGGAGACAGTGGATTTTGTCCGCGACTGGGGCATTCATGTTGTGGCGGGAAATTACAAAACCTCCCTTGCCGCGGGCAGCCCTGACTGCGGCTGCGGCTTTGAAGCCGGCACAGCCTGCGCCCTGCTCTCAGACAACTGGTACCCCTTCGCCAATGCCGCCATAAGCGATGAAAACCGAAACTGGATGCAGGGACTACCCCATGCCATCCGGTTCGGCCTCAACAGTTTCAAATTCCACGTAATCCACGGCACACCCAGCGCAATCAACCGTTTTGTCTTTGCCTCGACACCCAGGCAAGAGAAACAGGCTGAGCTTGAGACAGCCCGTACCGACGTGATCATCGGTGGCCACTGCGGCATACCCTTTGGTGAACGACTGGGCAACGGCTACTGGCTCAACACGGGTGTTATCGGTATGCCGGCCAACGATGCCACCAGGGAAGGATGGTACCTTCTGATTGCAGGAGAGCGTCACGGCATCCGGGCCAGCTGGCATCGCCTGGGCTATGACAACCAACAGGCATATAGCGCCATGACCGAGGCCGGAATGAACAACGGTTATGCCGATGCCCTTCAGAGCGGCCTCTGGCCGAGCATGGACGTACTGCCTGAAAGTGAACGGACATTAAGGGGAAAACCCATATCTCTGGATGACATGATACTTGAACGGGATTGAAGCAAAGGACGTCAATCTCGGTTATCCCCTGTTTATCCGCGCACGCAAAAGGGGTGTTAATCTGCAGGCATGAAAAACCGATTGCTCATCATCGAGGATGACGCCGGACTCAACCAGATGCTCCAGTTCCATTTCGAGGATCTGGGTTTTGATGTAACCGGTGTCAGCAACTGCAGCGAGGGCATGCTGCAGCTGAATGAAAACGCCTTCGACCTGCTGCTTCTTGATCAGCAGCTGCCAGATGGAAACGGTCTCGACCTGCTGACAGAGATCTGCCAGAAGACACCGGGGCAGGCGGTGATCATGATGACTGGACAACATGACCTGGAACTGGCGATCCAGGCAATCAAGGCAGGCGCTGCTGACTTCATCCACAAGCCGATCAGGACCGAAGCGCTGCAGCACGTCGTTGAAAGGGTGCTGGAGAACAAGCGCCTCTCGAGGCAAGTTGAAGCATTGCAGCAAGAGACGCCGGATGACCTGGAACAACGGGAACTGATCGGCCGCAGCGATGCGATGCTGAAGGTCAGTAAAGAGATCGCCCTCAGCGCCGCCAGTGACGCCACGGTCCTGATCACAGGCGAGTCCGGCACAGGCAAGGAGGTGGTTGCGCGCCTGATACACATGCACTCAGGCAAAAGCGGTCCTTTCACCCCCGTCAACTGTGCCGCCATCGTGGACACACTCCTTGAGAGTGAACTGTTTGGCCATGAAAAGGGGGCCTTCACCGGGGCAGAAGCACGCAAACCCGGCAAGTTCGAACTGGCCCAGGACGGCACCATTTTCCTTGATGAAATCGGCGAACTGGCTCAGCCACTCCAGGCCAAACTGCTGCGCGCCCTCCAGGAACAGATGTTCGAACGGGTGGGGGGTACCCAGCAGATAAGGAGCAACGCCCGGGTCATCGCCGCCACCAACAGGGACCTGTTTGCCGAGGTGAACGCCGGCAACTTCCGCGAGGATCTCGCCTACCGACTGAAGGTGATATCCATTCACCTTCCCTCCCTGCGTGAACGAAAAGAGGACATTCCACTGCTGGCAAAGGCACTGGTGGAAAAGATCGCCCGAAAGATCCACAAACCACCATTGAAACTCACAGATGAAGCTATCCATGTACTTCAAAGCTACAACTGGCCAGGCAATGTCCGTGAGATGGAGAATATCCTTACCCAGGCCCTGGTCCACGCCAGGGGGAGCCTGATCACCCCCGATCTGCTGCAACTGGATGCAGCCGGCCCCATGGCAGCGGCATCCCCCACTTCGGCCGCTAACCCAAACCAGGCCCAAAAAAGCCTGGACCAGGTGGAAGCCGAGCACATCCAGCTTGTTCTCGATCACACCGGTGGACACAAGGGAAAAACCTGCGATGTCCTCGGAATATCCAGGCCCGCCCTGGACCGCAAAATCAAGAAGTACAACCTACGCCTGCCCTGATGGCAGCGCATATCTTGGCCTTTTAATCATTCGTTAAATGTAATGTTTCGTTATAACGAAACGTTACATCACTCAAACATAAAATTCGATTGATTTAATATAAATCAATAGGTTACAAAGATGGCACGGCTCCTGCTCTATCTCAGCATTCACAAACAACAGAGAGATTAAGAAATGAGCAGCCTTGCCCTGAACGCCGACAACTTCAACGACATCACCGTTTCCACAAAGACCGGAAATGAACGCTTTTACAACCAGCTCGTCTCGGCCTACTCCAACGACCTGCATCGCTACGCTTATTGGCTCTCAGGAGACAAGCATACGGCTGAGGACCTGGTACAGGAGACACTGCTCAGGGCCTGGAAATCACTGAACCGACTCCAGGACCGAAAAGCGGCGAAGGGCTGGCTGATGACCATCCTGAGACGGGAAAACGCCCGTCGTTTCGAGCGCAAGCAGTTGCAGCAATCTGACATACCACTGGAAGAGCTGAGCGCGGCCGAGACAACCTACGATACCTCTACCGAGGCCTTTGTTCTGCGCCGCGCCATGGATGAACTGCCCGACGAGTACCGGGAGCCCCTGGTGAAGCAAATTATCGGCGGATACTCCCAGAAAGAGATCGCCTCCCAACTCGGGATCACCTCAGCCGGCGTCGGTACCCGGCTGTTCCGCGCACGCCAGAAGCTGCGTGACATGCTGGCAGCCTGAATCGAGAGACAGCCCGAGGACAATCTGCCCCTGGCACAGCTGCTGACCCTGGAGTTCGAAGAGATGGGGTATGAAGTGACGCTCTCTGAGAGTTGCGAAGAGGCCCTGGCATATTCCCATGGAATACGATTCGATTTGGCACTGCTTGACTACAATCTGCCGGACGGGCTAGGCACCGAACTGATGACAGAACTTCAGCGAATGCAGCCCCATCTGAAGATCATCATCAGCAGTGCCGACCCCTCTGTTGAGCGCATCAGCAACAATCTTGGTGCCCTCGCCTTCATCCGCAAGCCGGCAGGAGCCCGGACACTGAACAGCCGATTCATAAGGGCGCTAAACCCCAGGGCCTGTTAACAGATCCTAACGCAATACCAAGCGCTGATCCTGGGGATACCAAGTACCGACCCTGGAGCGACCGAAAGGACTGTCCTTTCCAAGACCTGAAATACGCACCCGCAAGAATCGGTATTCATCATTGTTTCTCAGGCGCTTGATCCTGCTTTCGGCGTTACGATAAGACGCCTTGAGTTCTCTGCGCTCATATCGACTCAACCGGCCATCAGCCATGTAATCCTGGTATCTCTTTTTGAGGCGCTTCTGCTGCTTGCGCAACCTCTGGACCTCGCGCTGGGTCAGTTCACCCACCTTGGCACCCTCGCGAATCTCCATTTTCTGATGGTTGGCGAGATTCTTGAAATGTCCGTGATGAGCATATTTACCGGCCGAAACAGGCTGTGACAGGCCAACCGCGGCCAGGGTAATCATTGCAACTGCGATAATGCGTTTCATAATCTTCGCTCCTTTCCATTGATCGTGGAGACAGATTACGCCTGCGCAGATGAATGAAGGCTGAATAGGATACAGGTCCAGTCTTAAAAGCAGATCAGAGTAACCACTGCAACCACAGCGGCAGCGTCAACAGGGAGAGTACCGTGGATAGCGTAACCGCACCGGCATAGAGGGCGGGATCGAGTCTATAGCGGTCACACAGCACCACGCCAAGCACCATGGAGGGCATGGCAGCCTCCAATGTGATAGCGGCCACCAGCCTCGGCTCAAGGCCGCCGACCGTGGCGATCCCCAAAGCCAGCAATGGCATGGCCAGCAGTTGAATCACCAGTACCGGCCAGAGCAACAGCATCTGCCGGGATTTGAGGGTATCCCAGCGCAATCCCATACCCAGTGCGATCAGCATAAGCGGAGCGACCGAGGGGGCGATCTTCTCGAGAAAACCCTCAATCCATGCCGGGATGGGAACCCCCGCCAGGTTGAGAATCACACCGGCAATCGCTGCCCACAGCGGAGGCACCTTAAGTAGTGCCACGAAGGGATGTTCATCCTGCTCACCCTGTTCGCCGTAGTGCCTGGCAAGCATCACACTCACTGTCAGCAGCAATGGTGTACAGGCAAACAGGTCATAATGAATGGCCACACTTCGGGCCCAGGTTACCCAGGGTCTGCTCCAGCACCGGCAGACCCATGTAGGTGGCGTTGGGCCAGGCCGCGGCAAGCACCAGGGTTCCGGTTATCTTGTGCGAGACACCCCGACGCTGGTAGATAAAACCACTCACACCGATAGCTGCCAACACGCAGATTGCTGCAATGGCTGCAATCCAGATACTGGAGGTGCCCAGGGGCGCCCGCCAGAGTACCAACAACACCAGTGCCGGCAACAACAGGATAAACACCAAGCCGGTAATCGCCTGCCGGGTCTGGTCCGCTTCCAGCCCCATGGGGCTCATCAACCGCCAGAGCACACCGCAGGCAATCAGTGCCGCCATCTGTCCCAGTACACTCAGCATGTTCGATACCGCCTAATCTCTACTTACGCCAGTAAGCAGGCGTCAATAGAACAAGAAGAGTAAAAATCTCCAGGCGCCCCAGCAGCATGGCAAAGCAGAGTATCCACTTGGCCGAGTCATTGATGCTGGCGTAGTTGGTCCCCACCGACGCCAGTCCGGGTCCCAGGTTGTTGATGGAAGCGGCCACGGCAGAGAACGAGGTCATCAGGTCCAGCCCGGTCATCGCCAGACCCAGATACATGAAGGTGAAGCTGGCCACATAAAGCGCAAAGAAACCCCACACCGCTTCCACCACGCGCCGGCTGATGGTCTTCTCTCCCACCCGGATCGGAATCTGGGCGGAAGGGTGGATCAGGCGCGTGATCTCCCGCAACCCCTGCTTGATCAGGAGCAGGGACCGGATCACCTTGATGCCGCCACCGGTGGAGCCCGCACAACCGCCGATAAAACTGGAGAAGAGCAGGACGATGGCGATAAAACCCGGCCAGACCGAGTAATCAGCGGTGGTGAAACCGGCCGTGGTACCGATTGAGACAGCCTGAAAAATGCCCTTGGTGAATGCCTCGTTCCAGTTGCCATAAGCTCCCATTGCGTAAAGGCTGATGCTCACCACCAGGGAGACCAGCACCAGGATGGTCAGGTAGAAGCGGAACTCGCTGTCCTGCAGATAGACACCCGGGGAGCGGCGCCTGAAGGCGATAAAGTGGAGTGCAAAGTTGGCCCCGGAAATCAGCAGGAAGACCACCGCGATCACCTCGATCAGGGTGCTGTCGAAATAACCCATACTGGCGTCATGGGTTGAGAAACCGCCAATGGCAATCGTGGAAAATGCGTGACCGATGGCATCGAACAGGCTCATCCCGGCAACCCAGTAAGCCAATGCACAAGCCAGGGTAAGACTGAGATAGATAAACCAGAGGGCCTTTGCGGTCTCGGTTATACGAGGCGTCAGCTTGGAGTCCTTCATCGGACCCGGGGTCTCTGCCCGATAGAGCTGCATACCACCGATACCCAGCATCGGGAGCACCGCAACTGCCAATACGATGATACCCATACCGCCCAGCCACTGGAGCTGCTGACGGTAGTAGAGAATGGAGCGTGGCAGATCGTCCAGCCCGACGATAACCGTGGCGCCGGTGGTAGTCAGCCCGGAGATGGATTCGAACACCGAATCGGTGAGCGACAGGTGCGGATGTTCTGCCAGGGTGAACGGCAGCGAACCTGCCAAGCCCAGCACGCTCCAGAACAGCACCACCACCATGAAGCCGTCACGCAGTCGCAGTTCCCGCTTTTGATCCTTTACCAGGATCCAGGAAACAGCGCCGATCATCAACAGGAGGACGAAGGCGATCATGAAAGCTGAAACAGCCCCATCGCCATACCAGAGGGAGACCAGCACAGGCGGAAGCATGGTCAGACTGAAGAGCATCAGCAGCACACCGAGGATGCGTTGTACGGCACTGAATTGCATCTACCCCTACCGCCTTGCCTTCAAGTTATTTGAGTCTGTTATTGTCGCTGCTTCATGCCGCATGAGGGTCATCAACTCACAGAAAGGTAACACCGACCTGGAAGAGGCGCTCCACTTCCGGTATCTGCCGTTTATCCGCAAGGAACAGGATCACGTGATCCTCCGACTTGATCACCGTATCGTGGTGGGCGATGAGCACCTCGTCACCCCGAACGATCGCCCCGATATTGGTACCCTTGGGCAGATCAATCTGTTCAATGGTTCGACCCACCACCTTGGATGAATTCATGTCACCGTGTGCTACCGCCTCAATCGCCTCAGCGGCACCGCGGCGCAGGGAGTGCACCATCACCACATCACCCCGCCGCACATGGGTGAGGAGACTCCCTATGGTTGCCTGTTGCGGTGAAATAGCGATATCGATGGGACCACTCTCGACCATGTCGACATAGACCGCACGGTTGATCAGCGCCATTACTTTTTTCGCCCCCAGCCGCTTGGCCAGCATGGCTGAGAGGATATTGGCCTCGTCGTCGTTGGTCACGGCGCAGAAGACATCGGTGTTTTCGATGTTCTCCTCCAACAGCAGGTCTTCATCAGCCACGTCACCATGCAGAACGATGGTCTTCGGCAGGTCCTCAGCCACCTTTTGGGCTCGCTTCTTGTCCAGCTCGATCAGTTTCACCTGGTAGTCACGCTCCAGTGCACCGGCCAACCGCTTGCCGACATTTCCGGCACCGGCGAACATCAAGCGCTTGGAGGGTTTATCCAGTTTCCGCATCTCGCTCATCACGGCACGTATGTGTTTCGTGGCAGCGACAAAGAAAACCTCGTCATCCGCCTCGATCACCGTATCCCCTTCCGGTTTGATAGCACGACCCTGGCGGTAGATTGCGGCCACCCTGGCCTCCACATGGGGCATGTGATCGTAGAGGGTGCGCAACTCGTTGCCCACCAGCGGCCCGCCATGGTACGCCCGCACCGCCACCAGCCGCACACGCCCGCCGGCGAAGTCCAGTACCTGCAGTGCGCCCGGGTTTTCCACCAGCCGCATGATGTAGTCGGTGACCAGCTGCTCCGGGCTGATCAACACATCGATAGGCAGAGAATCCTGGGAAAAGAGCTGTGGGAACTTGGTGTAGCCCTGGGCCCGCACCCTGGCAATCTTGGTCGGTGTGCGGAACAGGGTATAGGCGACCTGGCAGGCGACCATGTTGATTTCATCACTGTTGGTCACAGCGAGGATCATATCAGCATCCTCGGCGCCCGCTCTCAGCAAAACCTCCGGCTGGGCAGCATGCCCCTGCACCGTGCTCAGATCCAGCCTGTCCTGCAGGGCATGCAACAGCTCGGGATTCTGGTCCACCACGGTGATGTCATTGGCCTCGGATGCGAGGTTGTTCGCCACGGAAATTCCGACCTGGCCGGCGCCTAGAATGATGATTTTCATTTTTCTTTTGTGGCCTGTTTACACAAACGCAATTGATATTCTAACCCGCAATTCTTGGGCCTGTTAACACAATGCGGCTACTCAGCGTCGCTCCTTGATTTCCACGCCCAGTGAGCGCAATTTTCGGTAGAGATGGGTGCGCTCCATGCCCGCCTCTGAAGCCATGCGGCTGACGTTACCAACGTGTTTCTCCAGCTGGTATTCAAGATAGGCCTTCTCGAACTGTTCCCGGGCCTGGCGCAGGGGCTGATCGAAGGAGACCGGAAATGACTCACCCCCTGCAGCAGAGACCTGCGAACCACCAAGTGCGGACTCTACCTCATCCTGGGATATGTCCTCGCCCACACCCATGATCAGCAGGCGCTGCACCAGGTTCTTCAACTCCCGGATATTGCCGCCCCAGCCGTGATTTCTGAGAAAATTCTGTGCGCCCACATCGAAGCGGCGATACTGGAGCTTGTCCTGCTCCACAAAATAATCCACGTAGGCATTGAGCAGGTCGGGTACATCTTCACGATGTTCGCGCAGGGCGGGGATGCGCAACGGTACAACGTTGAGATGATAGAAAAGATCCTCCCTGAACTTACCCGCTTGCACCAGGTTTTCCAGGTCGTGCTGGGTGGCGGCGACGATACGTACATCTATCTGTACCGGCTCTGAGCCACCCACACGGAGATAGGAGCCAGTATCCAAGGCGCCCAGCAGTTGAGCCTGCACCTCCATTGGCATATCCGCGACCTCGTCCAGGTAGAGGGTACCGCCCCCCGCCTGCTCCAGTGCACCATAGTGAACCGTGCCGTTATCTTCGCTGCCGAAAAGCTCAAGTGCGGAATTGCTGCCGGAAATGGAGGTGACAGATACATCCACGAAGGGTCGCTCACGCCGTTGACTCTGGGAGTGGAGATAGCGGGCGAAGGTCTCTCGACCGCTACCCGGTTCACCGGTGATCAACACCCAGGTGTCGTGTTGCGCGATGCGCTTTACCTGTTCCCTCAGACGCAGCATCACCGCGCTGTGACCCGTGGGTTCAATTACGTGAGGGGTGTGACGACGCAGGCCGATATTCTCCTGCTGCAGCTTGTCCGCCTCCAGTGCACGCTCGACGGTGAGCAGCAGCTTGGCCAGGGAGAGGGGCTTCTCCAGGAAATCGTATGCCCCGTACCGGGTGGCCTCCACCGCCGTCTCCACAGTGCCGTGACCGGACATCATGATCACGGGACATGGCAGGCCGTTATCGGCTTCCGCCCACTCCTTCAGCAGGGTGATGCCATCAACATCCGGCATCCAGATGTCCAGCAGCACCAGGTCGGGCCGGCGTTCACGCAGGGCACGGCGGGCGCTGGCGCCATCTTCCGCCACATTAACCTGGTAGTCCTCGTCAACGAGGATCTCCTGGACCAACGACCGAATATCGGGTTCGTCATCCACCACCAGAATAAAGGGACCACTCATCCCGCTTCGCTCCTCGAATTAGGGCCTGGAATCTGTGCACAGGCCGCCACATCACTCATGTTTGCCATAAGAACCGGAAGGCGTAGGATAACGCAGGCACCCGCCTTGGGGCGATTCTCGGCCCAGATTCTTCCACCATGCTCCTCTACGATCTTTTTCACGATGGCCAGTCCGAGCCCTGACCCCTTGGTCTTGGTGGTGACATAAGGTTCGAATAGATGTGACAGGATCTCTTCATCAAAGCCGACACCATTATCCAAAACGCCCAGCTCAACGAAGTGACAATCCGCCTCAACCTTCCTGCAGGTCGCCACCCTAACCAGGGGGGGCTCGACACCCTCAACCGCCTCCATGGCGTTCTTGAGCAGGTTCAAAAGCACCTGCCTGAGCCGTCGCGAATCAGCTTCAACCAGGGCACCATCCGTATTGAGCGAGTACTCCAATCCGGCCTCCATGCCTGCGCTGCGATAGAGATCCAGCACATCGGTAACCAGTGCATCAATCTCCACGGGCTCGGGATTCATCTGGGGTGGCTTGGCATACTCGGAGAAGGCATCAACCATATCCTTCATCGACTCAACCTGCTGCACGATGGTATGGGTGGCCCTGTCGAGCACATCTGAATCCTTGGGCTCCATCTTGTTGAGGTACTTATGGCGCAGTCGTTCCGCGGCAAGCTTGATGGGAGTAAGCGGATTTTTGATTTCATGGGCCAGCCGGCGTGCAACTTCCCCCCACGCGGCATCACGCTGTGCCCGCACCAGCGCGGTGATCTCGTCGAACACCAACACGTACTCCGCAAGCTCACCCTCCGGCTGCTCCAGGATCGTACCCCGGCACAGCAGGATCTGCCGCCCATCTGCTCCGTAGAGCACGATCTCCTCGCGCCAATCCTGCTGCTGGGACACCACGGCAGTTGTGATCGCATCAGAAAACTGCCTGAGATGGGGAGGCTGAGACGTCACATCGTCGAGAGAGAGATCCAGCAGGGTATCGCTATCCAGCCTCAGGATATCGTGGGCCGCCTGGTTGGCGGTGCGGATCGTACCTGACGGATCCAGCACCAGGACGCCCGATGAGAGACGTCGCAATACCGCTTCCAGGTAGGCATGCTGCGCCTCCACCTCGAGCTTGCTGCGGGTAGCCTCGTCCCGTGCCTGGGCGATGCGCCGGGTCATGGCATTGAAAGATGCCACCAGGAAACCCAGTTCGTCCTTCGCCTTGGGCAACGGCAGCTGCATGTCGTAGTCCCCGTCAGCCACCGCACGGGTTCCCTCGGCGATATCGGCAATGGGCGCCACCAGCCGCCGGGCGGAGTAGAACGCAGCCCAGATGGCGGCCAGCAAGCCGAACAGCAGAACCAGGGCCAGGGCGATGGTAAAGGTGTTCTTCAGGCTGGTACGCAGAAAAGCCAGTTCCTTGTAGCGGTTGTAAGCCCCCTGCACTGTTCCGGTCAACGTGGTGATGTCTGTGGAGGTGGTGTAAATGGCCTGCAGCAACATACCGCGTACGGGCTCGTTAACCACCACGCGTACCGTCAGGGGCTCATCTTCGCTGCCCAGGGTGAGTCCTACAAAATCACCTCCTGACCTGACCTGCTGCAGAATGGAGCTGTCGGGCTCATCGGGAACCAGGATAGTTGGGTCCACATTGACGCTCGCTATTACCTGCCCGGTGGATTCCAGCAGCACCAACTCGGTGGCTCCCGCTTTTTCACGCAGATCCTCGAGACTGAGGGAGAGACCCGCCACGGAACTGCCCTGCAAATCCTCCAGCAGGCGCTGGGTGGTCTTCAGTCGCTCACGTTTATGGAGATCCAGGGAAGCCTGGCTGAGCGCCAGGGCATCCTCCATCGCCTGGTCGATCTTCACGTCGAACCAGCTGTCGATACCGTGCAGAAGAAACTGTTGGGAGTAGTAGTAGACAACCGCCGCCGGAGCCAGGGAGAGCACGATAAAAACCACCACCATGCGCAGGGTGAGATGCGAACCCGAAGCGTGACTTCGATAACGGATCACAAGCTGGACAATATTGATACCGACCACGATCACCAGGGCGGCAAGCCCCAACACACTGGCGATCAAGAGTGGGATAAACAGCTGGCTGAGTCGCTCGGCATTCTGCACAGCGCTACTCATCAGGTGCAGGGAGAGCAGCACGAGCACCAGCAGCAGCACTGCCGGCAGGGCACTGGCGGTGAAATGCCTCAGGGCACCAGGAGCCATCGTTTCCACTCGCTGGTCAGCTTCCAGGCCGGGGTAAGATAGGCCATTGGCCTCAAGGGCAGCGGCAGCGCCTCGATGTCGAGAACGGTTTCCAGCGCAACTTCGTACTCGACACCCGCTTTCAGGTGGGTCTGCTCAAGAACCGGAAACTTGCGTATCTGCCCCAGGGCGGACAGGGCTGACTGGCGGGTCACAAAACTCTGCTGCCCCCCGGATTGCAGATCGGTCACCTGGTAGATCTCGGCCAGGGCCTGGTAACGAAGCTGGTAGCGCAGGCGAACATCCAGGACATCCTGTTCCCAGATCCAGGCGCCCTTTCGCCTCACCTGCAGGCGGACCTCGAGTGTCAGGGGCACGCCATTGGCCAGCGCCTCAAGGGCCTCATCGGAAAAACGGTAATCGATATCGGCGTTCAGCAGGTACTGCTCCTGATCCGGAACCAGCTCCATGTGAGTAACCTCAAAACCGGCATCTGCTGATGCAAATGCAGGAAAAGCCACAACGAGAGCCACCCAGACCAGGCCGATCAAGCTGATTTTTTGGTGGCAACTGTTACTCATTCCGTCTTTTCCAATCTGGCGTAGTAAAACCCATCCATCGTCCCTTCACCGGGCAGGGTCTGCCGTCCTACAGTTCTCGGATGGCCCCATTCGGTCATTATGGGCCGTTCCCGGGCATCCTGCTGCAGGTCCATAAACCGGCTCACCTGTTGTTCATTCTCCTCGGCCAGCAGGGAGCAGGTAGCGTACAAAAGCATACCTCCGGGTTTGAGCAAGGGCCAGATTGCATCCAGGATCTCTCCCTGAAGTTTCACCAGCCCATCGATGTCCTCATCACGTCGCAGCAGCTTGATATCGGGATGGCGACGTATCACACCGGTTGCGGAACAGGGCACGTCCAGCAGTATCCGATCATACCCGGCTTCCGACCACGCCCCCTCGGGATGCGCCGCATCCCCCTGGCAGACCGTTGCCTGTAGCCCCAATCTTTCCAGATTTTCATTGATACGCTCAAGCCGCGTCTCATCCACGTCGATGGCTGTAAGCTGCAGACTGTCCGGCACCATCTCAAGGATATAACAGCTCTTGCCGCCTGGCGCGGCGCAGGCATCCAACACCTGCTGTCCCGGCTGAAGATCCAGCAGTTCGGCGGCGAGCTGGGCGCCTCCATCCTGTACCGACACCTCTCCCTGAAGAAAACCGGGCAGGGACTCCACGTCACAGGGCCTGTCCAGTACAACCCCTGTTTCAACGCCAGGAATCGGCCTGGCAGTAATCGAGGCCTGCACCAGTTTGTCGAAATAGGCTTCACGAGTCAGGCGCGACCGGTTTACCCGCAAACTCAGTGGCGGGTGGCTGCGAAACACCTCCGCAATGGACTGCCAGTGATCCGGCCAGTTTTTCTGAAGCCTCCCCAACAGCCAGGCTGGCAGGGCATGCCGGGCTACCGGGTTGTCATCGATATCCTGTAACAGCTCATCCTGCTCCCTCTGGAAACGGCGAAGCACGCCATTGACCAATCCAGGCGCCCAAGGGCGCCTGCGCTTGAGAGGCCGGGCGGCATCCACCGTCTCCTTTACCGCCGCATGTGGAGGCACCCGCATCTGCATCAGTTGATAGAGCCCCACCATCACCAGCGCCTTCACCTCGCCATCCTTGGTCTTTATGGGGCGTTCGAGCAACTGGCCAAGCAACGCCTCAAGGGTCGGCCACCGGCGAGCCACGCCAAAGCAGATCTCCTTAACAAAGGCGCGATCCCGCTCCCGAACATTTTGCATCTCGGAGGCGAAAAGATCTGACAGGGATCGACCCTGGGCCATCTGCCAGACCAGGCGAGCGGCAATCCCGCGGGCATTCCCCCGGCTTGGCGCCTTCTCACCCTGAGACCTGCCCTTAGCCAAGCAGGACACCATCCAGCGAGTTGGCATTGAGAAAATCGGCTGCGCTCATGGTCCGTTTACCCGGTAGTTGCAGTGTGAGTATCCTGAGCAGGCCGGTGCCCGTTGCAACATCGATCCCTGCCTTGGAGCAGACCACCACCTGCCCCGGAGACCCACCGGCCTCCCCCTCCAGGGGCTCAGACTCCCAAATACGCAGTGCCTTGCCCTCCAGGTCCACCCGGGCCACTGGCCAGGGATTGAACGCACGAACCTGCCGATCTATCTCCACAGCGCTTCGGTTCCAGTCGATCCGCGCCTCGGCTTTTTCGAGTTTGGAGGCGTAGTTGGCCAGGGCATCATCCTGGATCTCCGGTTTGAGGCTTTGATCCGCTATACCCGGCAATGCCTCCATCAGCGCCTCGGCCCCCATCTCCGACAGCCTGTCATGCAGGCTGCCGCCGGTCTCCCCGGCAACGATCGGGCAGCGCTTTTTCAGCAGCATGGGACCGGTATCCAGCCCCTCCTCCATCTGAATGATGGTGATGCCCGACTCTTTATCCCCCGCAAGCACTGCGCGCTGAATAGGGGCTGCACCCCGCCAGCGAGGCAGCAGCGAAGCGTGGATATTGATACAACCCAGTCGCGGTGCATCCAGCGCCCGTCGCGGAAGAATCAAACCATAGGCAACCACCATCATCAGGTCGGCCCCGTGCTCCTCCAGGCAGAGCAGATCCTCTTCCGCCTTGAAGTTTTTCGGCTGAAACACAGGGATACCATGCTCCACTGCAACCTGCTTCACAGGGCTTGCTGTGAGCTTGCGCCCACGCCCTGAAGGCCGATCCGGCTGCGTGTAGACCGCCACGATCTCCTGCCCCGCAGCCAACAAGGCCTTGAGAGAAGGAACAGAAAAATCAGGGGTACCGGCGAATATGATCTTCATTTTGTCTCGCACCACCATCTGTCCGTGTTTTTTTATTCTTGTGGACCCGCCGGTTCACTCCTGAACAGCGGTTCCTTGAATTGGGACCGGTTTCGCAGCAATCCCCTGGAAACCGGATAGAGTTCTCTTGTGTCGACCAGGTTATCAGATGACCGGTGTTGCCGGGCGGGAGGCTGACTGGTTGAGACGCGCCTCTTTCTCCAGCTTCTTCCTGATGCGTTGGCGTTTGAGGCTGGAGAGATAATCGATGAACAGCTTGCCATCGAGATGATCGAGCTCATGCTGTATGCAGACCGCCAGGAGACTGTCGGCTTCGAGTTCAAATGGATTACCGTCTCGATCCAGGGCAGAGACCTTGATCCTGTCGGCACGGGAAACTTTTTCGGCGACATCGGGCACCGAGAGGCAGCCCTCTTCCATCTCCTCGATCCCCTCTTTGGCTGTAATCTCGGGATTGATGAGGCAGAGCGGCTGATTCCTCTCCTCGGAGAGATCGATGATCACGACACGCTGGTGAACATTGACCTGGGTGGCAGCGAGACCGATGCCCGGCGCCTGGTACATGGTCTCGAACATATCGTCGACCAGCCTGCGGATGGTGTCGTCCACATCCGCCACAGGCTTGGCCTTGGTACGCAATCTAGGGTCTGGAAAATGCAATATATCAAGAATTGCCATTGGGAATTCCGCAAATCTATAGTACAAAGATAAAAATTTTCGCTAACATTATGATCATACAGGATTCTGTGTCAGGATTCTGACCCAGTTACCTGTATCCCGGAACAAGTACATAGCAGAAGAACTGCAAAGGGACCGCCATGCTAACTTCCAGTAAAAAGCTTGCCTGCTTTATTTTGGGTCTTCTCCTCTCCACAGGTGCGCTGGCTGCTGATCCTGTAGCCGTCAACCCGGCCCACCCCGACCGTCACGTGGTTGTCCGCGGTGACGCCCTGTGGGACATCGCAGAGAAGTTTCTGCGTGATCCATGGCAATGGCCAAATGTCTGGCATGTGAATCCGCAGATTGAGAATCCTCATCTCATCTACCCGGGCGATATCATCACCCTGACCTATGTCGACGGGCAACCCCGGCTGAGCCTGCAGCGCGGCTCCCTGGTCAAGCTCTCGCCCCAGGTCCGCTCCACCCCGCTGAGTGAAGCGATTTCGGTTATACCCCTGGATGCAATTCATCCGTTTCTCACGCGCCCCTTCGTGGTTGACAAGGACGAGATGGATACGGCGCCTTACGTCGTCTATTTCGCCGACGAGCACCTGATGGGCGGCAAGGGCCTCAGGGGTTACGTTCGGGCTATCGAGAATACAGACAATAACAGGTACGACATAGTTCGCCCCGGCGATGCATACCGCGATGCCGATACTGACGAAGTGCTCGGTTACGAGGCGCTGTTCATCGGTAATGCCGACCTCCAGAAGACCGGCGACCCGGCAACCGTCGCCTTCAGCAACTCCGAACTCGAGATCCTGAAGGGAGATCGATTGATCCCGATCAGCCGCGAAGTCCAACTCGAAAACTTCTATCCGAAGGCCCCCGGCAGTGATGTCAGCGGCAGCATCATCTCGGTACTCAACGGCATCACCCAGATCGGCCAGTACAATGTCGTCGTCCTCGACCGCGGCGCCAATGACGGCCTGGCGGCCGGTCATGTATTGACCATCATGCATCGTGGCCGCACCGTCAGGGATGTGGTCACCCCGGAATCCGCTGACACGGTCACCCTTCCGGATGAACCGGCAGGCAACATGATGGTGTTCCGCACCTTCCCCCGGGTCAGTTTCGCCCTGGTGATGAAGGCAACCCGGGCCATCCACGTCAAGGACCGGTTCATCAATCCCTGACAGGCATGACATTGCAGACCGAGGGAAGGACCCCTCCTCAGAAATCCGGGAAGGCATCACGAAACAAGGGACTGGCCTATTGGCTGGCCCTTTTGCATGCCCCGGGACTGGGTAGCCGCGGGTATAACCGGCTACTCAAGGAGACCTCTCCCCAACAGGTTTTCGAGAATCCCGGCCTGGCCAATAAACTTGGGTCGGTACGCTGCGACCTGGGAAGCTACATCCGCAATCCGGACTGGGACGCGGTAGAAACTGACCAGCAGTGGGCCGAAGCAGCGGGCCACCACATCATCACCCTTGAAGATCCGCTCTACCCGGCACTGCTGGCAGAGATCGATGATCCACCTCCGGTGCTCTTCGTAGTGGGAGATCCTGCGTGCCTGGCATTGCCCCAACTGGCGATGGTGGGTTCCCGCAACCCCTCAGCCTCCGGCCGGCAGACCGCCAGGGATTTCGCCTTTCATCTTGCACGCTCCGGCCTGGCCGTCACCAGCGGCCTGGCCATCGGTGTTGACTGCGCCAGCCATGAAGGCGCATTGGAGGCCAACGGCATTACGATAGCTGTCACCGGCACCGGACTGGACAGGGTTTATCCCGCCCGCCACCACGAACTTGCTCATCGAATCCGGGACAACGGCGCACTGATATCAGAATTCCCCCCAGGCACACCGGTGCTGCCGGGCAACTTTCCACGGCGTAACTGCATCATCAGCGGACTGAGTGCGGGCACCCTGGTGGTGGAGGCCGCACTCAAGAGCGGCTCGCTCATCACTGCCCGCCTGGCCTCTGAACAGGGCCGGGAGGTGTTTGCCATTCCCGGCTCTATCCACAACCCCCTGGCCAGGGGCTGCCATCAGCTGATACGCCAGGGCGCAAAGCTGGTGGAATCATCCGAGGACATCATCGAAGAGTTGAGCCCTCTCCTCGGCACACTCATCCCTGACACCGGTGAAACCCCGCCCCGGAAACCCGACTCCGCCCCCCGGCAACTGGACGACGAGTATCTGCAGTTATTGGGCAACATCGGCTTCGACCCCATCCACGCCGACCAGCTGATCGAACGCAGCGGCCTCCCCCCCGAGACTGTTTCATCAATGTTACTATTGCTCGAACTCGAAGGTTATGTATCATCTCTATCAGGCGGACGGTTTTGCCTTACCGGCAAAAACTGACGCTGAAAGGCCTCCAACACGCCCCAAAACGGCGGGAGACCCGGAGATCGGCACCCAAAAGGTGTCACCAGAAGTCCTCAAACAAGGATTCAGAATGAACGAAAATGTCGTCGATATCCTCATCTACCTGTATGAAAACTACATGGATGGCGACCAATCCACACCCTCGGACCAGGCCCAGGTTCACGAAGAACTTCTGCAGGCGGGCTTTCCCGAGCGTGAAATAGACAAGGCATTCGCCTGGATGGACGAACTTGCCCTGCACCAGGACAGCCAGTCCTACAGTGATCACACTGAACACTCCATCCGAATCTACACGGATGAAGAACAGAGCCGCCTGGATGCAGACAGCCGCGGGCTGCTGCTGTTCCTGGAACAGAACAGCATCCTCGACCAGGCAAGCCGCGAACTGGTTATTGACCGGGCCATGGCCCTGGACAACGTCCAGATCACGATTGAAGAGCTGAAATGGGTGATCCTGCTGGTGTTGATGAACCAGCCTGGACAGGAATCCGCATTCGCCCAGATGGAAGACCTGGTCTATAACGACATCCCTGTCTTCCTGCACTGAAAAAAGACCCTTCGAGGGGGTAAAATTGCCCCCTCGATTCAAATGTCGCTTGCCTCAGAGCCTGAAATTCCACTATCCTCCGCCGCTTATCTAAGGAAAAGAGCGCCATTTCAAGCGGAAAATTCATGAATCTGGTCATTGTAGAATCGCCAGCCAAGGCCAAGACAATCAAGAAATACCTGGGCAAGGACTTCGAAGTTCTCGCCTCCTACGGCCATGTGCGTGACCTGGTGCCCAAAGAGGGTGCCGTGGATCCCAGCAACGATTTCAAGATGAAATACCAGGTCATCGAGAAGAACGACCGCCACGTCCAGGCCATCACCAAGGCGCTGAAAAAGTCGGACGCCCTCTATCTCGCAACTGACCCGGACCGCGAGGGTGAAGCCATCTCCTGGCACCTTTACGAGTTGCTGAAGAGCCGCAAGCACCTCAAGGACAAATCGGTACACCGGGTGGTTTTCAACGAGATCACCAAGAAGGCGGTACAGGATGCCGTTGCCAGTCCCCGCGAACTCTCCATGGACCTGGTCAACGCCCAGCAGGCGCGCCGCGCCCTGGACTACCTGGTAGGCTTCAACCTCTCACCCCTGCTCTGGAAGAAGGTGCGCCGCGGACTCTCCGCCGGACGCGTGCAGAGCCCCGCCCTGCGCATGATTGTTGAGCGCGAAGAGGAGATCGAGGCGTTCAAGGCACGGGAGTACTGGACCGTTGAGGCGGATCTTGCAAAAGAGGGCCAGAAGTTCACCGCCAAACTGACTCACTTCAACCAGGAGAAGCTGGAGCAGTTCAGCATCACCGATGGCGAGCGTGCCGCAGAAGTCGAAACCGCCCTTCTGGCGGCGGCAGACGGCAAGCTGCTGGTAGACAAGGTCCAGAAGAAACAGCGCAAACGCAACCCGGCCGCCCCGTTCACCACCTCCACGCTGCAGCAGGAGGCGGACCGCAAGCTCGGTTTCACCACCCAGCGCACCATGCGCACCGCCCAGCAGCTCTACGAAGGTATCGATACCGGCAGTGGTGCCGTGGGTCTGATCACCTACATGCGTACCGACTCCGTACACCTGGCAGACGAGGCCCTGGACGAACTGCGCGGCTTCATCACCGAGCGCTTCGGCGCCGAACAGCTGCCCAAGCAGTCCCGGGTTTTCAAAACCAAGTCGAAAAACGCCCAGGAGGCCCACGAGGCAGTACGCCCCACCTCGGTGCTGCGCACCCCGGACGAGCTGAAGAGCCACCTGACCAAGGATCAGCACCGTCTCTACGAACTGATATGGAAGCGCACCGTCGCCTGCCAGATGATCCACGCCACCATCAACACCGTGGCGGCAGACCTGGCCTGCGGCGAGGGCAACACATTCCGGGCCAACGGCTCCACCATCGCCAATCCCGGCTTCATGGCGGTCTACATGGAAGGCGTGGACGACGCCAAGAAAGGGGACGATGACGAGAAGATGCTCCCGCCCCTGGGCGAAGGTGAAAAGATCGACCTCGGCGCCATCCGTCCCGAGCAGCACTTCACCGAGCCGCCACCGCGCTACAGCGAAGCGAGCCTGGTAAAGGCCCTGGAGGAGCACGGCATCGGCCGCCCCTCCACCTACGCATCCATCATCTCCACCCTGCAGGACCGTGAGTACGTGCAGCTGGAGAAAAAGCGCTTCCACCCCACCGATGTGGGCCGTGTGGTCAACAAGTTCCTGACCAACTATTTCACCAAGTACGTGGACTACGGCTTCACCGCCAACCTGGAAGATGAGCTCGACGCCGTCTCCCGTGGCGAGGAGGAGTGGATCCCCCTGCTTAAACAGTTCTGGGCGCCTTTCAAGGACCGCATCGACCACACCCAGGAGAACGTCAAGCGCAGCGACGTCACCCACGAGGCACTGGATGAAAAATGCCCCGAGTGCGGCAGCCAGCTCTCCATTCGCCTGGGTCGCCATGGCCGCTTTATTGGTTGCACCAACTACCCAACCTGCACCTACACCCGTGATCTGAACGGTGACCAGAAGGAGCAGGAGGAGCCCCAGGTGGTGGAAGGCCGCAAGTGTCCGGAGTGCAGCTCCGACCTGGTGATCAAGAAAGGCAAGTACGGCAAGTTCATCGGCTGTTCCAGCTATCCCGACTGCTGCTACATCGAACCGCTGGAGAAACCCGAAGACACCGGTGTCACCTGCCCCAAGTGCAACAGTGGCACCATGATGAAGCGCAAGTCACGCCGCGGAAAGATCTTCTACTCCTGTTCCACTTACCCGGATTGCGACTACGCTACCTGGAATGAGCCCCTGGCCGAGCCCTGTCCGAACTGCGGCTGGCCGATACTCACCATCAAGACCACCAAGCGCAAGGGCACTGAAAAGGTCTGCCCCCAGCAGGAGTGTTCCTTCTCCGAACCGGCGGAAGACGCCTGATCAGCACCTCGGGCCGGAGTGATCTATTTCACCCGGCCCATTCGTCATTCCCCATTCCCTGCATTTTGTTTCCCCCGTCATTACATGAATGCCGGGAACCGGAAGGTCAAATCATCGAGCCAAACACCAACGCCTCACGAGTCAGCAACACTCTGTAACAATTAATTACCCCGCTGAAATCACAACCCTCGAACCATAGGGTAAGATGCAGGTCTAACAGAACCATAACCAACAACTCACGGGGATCTCCATGGCAGCAACAACCAGACGCTGGGTCACCCTGGTACCGATAATCATCGGCATAGCCGCCATCATGTTTCTGAAAAAGAACAAGATGGAACCGGTGCAGGAGCCCCCTGCCGAGAAGCCCCGCCTAGTGCGGGTGATTCCCGCCCCCAGTGTCACCATTGCCCCCAGGGCAACCGGCCACGGCACAGTGCAACCCGGCCGAACCTGGGAGGCGGTTGCCCAGGTGAAAGGCAGAATCGTCGAGAAACACCACCGGCTGGAGAAAGGTGCTTTCATCGAGGCGGACATCCTGATCCTGCGCATCGACCCCACTGACTATGAATTGGCCATCGCCCAGGCCGAGGCCGACATCCAGGCCACACAGGCACAGCTCAACGAACAGGACGCCAAGGACGCCAATACCCGGGCTTCCCTCAAAATCGAGGAGGCGGCCCTGGTACTCAACGAAAAAGAGCTGCAGCGCAAGCGAAAGCTGGTCGGCAAGGGCGGTGTCAGCCGCTCGGGCCTTGAGAGCCAGGAGCGCAGCCTGCTGAGCCAGCAACAGAGCGTGCAGTCCCAGAAGAACACCCTGAACCTGATTCCCACCCAGAAGGCGCTGCTCGAAGCCCAACTCGCCCGTCACCAGGCGACCCTTGCCACTGCCCGGCGCAACCTGGCAAATACAGAGATCCGCATGCCCTTCACCGGCCGCATCGCATCGATCAACGTGGAGCAGGAGAAGTACGTGAGAGAGGGTGAAGTTCTGGCCAGCGCCGACGGTATGGAGCGGGCCGAGATCGAGACCCAGATTCCCATCGACCAGATGAGCAGCCTGTTCCGCACCACCACCCAGGCCACTAACATCCTCAACCTGACCGAGCTGGAGGGCCGTAACGGTATTGGGCTGGATGCCCGGGTGGATCTGCGGGAGGGCGCCCTCAATGCCAGTTGGGAGGCCCGTTTCGCCCGCATCAGTGACACCCTCGACCCCAAGACCAGGACCGTAGGCGTCATCGTGGAAGTGGATCAGCCCTATTCCGGGGTCGAACCGGGCAGGCGCCCTCCCCTGTTCAAGGGGCTCTTCGTGGAAGTGACCCTCAGCGGCAAGCCCCGTCCCGATAGCCTGGTGGTGCCCCGCTCCGCCCTCCACGATGGCAGGGTGTACATTGCCAACGAGGAGAACCGTCTCGACATCAGGAAGGTGGAGATTACCCTGCTGCAACCCGAGTACGCGGTTATCGGCAGTGGCCTGAAAGCCGGTGAGCGCATCGTGGTCACCGACCTCAACCCCGCCATCCAGGGCATGCTGCTCGATGCCCGGGACGACAAGCGCAGCCTTGAAAGACTGACCAGCCTTGCCGGGAAGGGATCGAACTGATGATCGCCTTCTTCGCCCGCCACCCGACCGCCGGCAACCTGTTGATGCTGTTCCTGGCGATACTGGGCCTGTTTGCCCTCCCCGGCCTGCAGCGTGAAACCTTCCCCGACTTCGCTGCCGAGAAACTGCAGATCACCGTCCCCTACCCCGGCGCCAGCGCCGAGGACGTGGAAGAGGCGATCTGCCAACGCATCGAAGAGGCCGTAGAGACAGTCAACGACGTGGCCGAGTTGAGTTGCGAGGCCCGGGAGAACCTGGCCATTGCAGTTGCAGAGATGGAAGAGGGGGGAGACATCGTCCAGTTCATGGATGACATCAAGAGCCAGGTGGAGGCCATCAACACCTTCCCCGACCAGGCTGAGCTGCCGGTGATCAAGGAACTGGGTCGCACGGACAACGTGGTTGCCATCGCCATCACCGGCCCCATGGCCTCCAATGACCTCAAGGCCTATGCCGAAGAGGTGAAAGAGACCTTGCAACGACTGCCCGAAGTCTCCCAGGTGGACATCAACGGGTTTTCCGACCGCCAGTTGCGGATCGAGGTGCCGGCCCGGGCCCTGCGCCAGTATGGCCTCAGCATGCCCGACATCGCCAACACCGTGGCGCGCCAGGGCATCGATCTCCCCTCCGGCTCACTGGAAACCAATGACCGGGACCTCCTGATCCGCTTCACCGATCTGCGCCGCACTACTGATGAACTTGCAGAATTAACAATAGTGAGCGCTAACTCAGGCGCCGAAATCCGACTTGGCAGTATCGCCAGTATCAGTGACCGTTTCGAGCTGGACGAGGACAAGATCCTGTTCAACGGCCGGCGAGCCGCGGTGCTCCAGGTGATTAAGACCAAGCAGCAGGACACCCTGGTGGTGAAGGATGCGGTGAACAGTCTGCTGGAGGGGAAGATACGCCCCACCGCCCCCCAGGGCGTGGAGTTTTTCATTACCCAGGACCGCTCCTCCATCGTCCGTGACCGCCTCAACCTGCTGACAAAAAACGGCGGCCAGGGGCTGATCCTGGTGTTCCTGGTGATGTGGCTCTTTTTCCAGGGACGCTTCGCCTTCTGGGTGGCCATGGGTCTGCCCATCTCGTTCCTTGGCGCCCTCTACTTCATGAGCGTGCTGGGACTCACCATCAACATGATCACCATGGTGGCGCTGCTCATCGCCATCGGCCTGCTGATGGATGACGCCATCGTCATCTCCGAAAACATCGCCACCCACCTGCGCCGCGGGAAAAGCGCCATGCAAGCGGCAATCGACGGCACCAAGCAGGTCTCACCCGGCGTCATCTCCTCGTTTCTCACCACCATCTCGGTATTCGCCCCCCTGGCCTTCCTCTCCGGCCACATGGGCAAGGTGCTGCAGTTCATCCCCATGGTACTGATCCTGGTGATCGCGGTGAGCCTGATCGAGGCCTTCATGATCCTGCCCCACCACTTGGCCCATTCACTGAAGCACCACGAGAAAGAGACCTCGCGCTTCCGCCAGGCCTTCGACAATCGATTGATCAGCTTCCGGGACAACACCCTCGGCCACATCGTGGATTGGGCGATACACCAGCGTTATTGGTTCATCGGCGGCATCGTCGCCCTTTTCCTGCTCAGCATCGGCATGCTGGTGGGGGGCAAGCTGAAGTTCCAGTCCTTCCCCGACATCGAGGGCGACATCATCGAGGCACGGCTGCTGCTGCCCCAGGGCACTCCCCTGTGGCGCACCGAGGAGATCGTCCAGCGCATCACCCGGGGAATCGAGGTCGTGAACCGGGAGTTCACCCCTCTTCAGCCCGACGAAAACCAGCTTGTGCGCAACGTCCAGGTGCGCTTCAACAGCAACCAGGATGCCGGCGTGAGCGGCCCCCACGTGGCCACCGTAACCGCCGACCTGCTCACAGCCGAGAAACGGACCGGCAACCTGGACGACATCATCAATCGCTGGCGTGAAGAGGTAGGTGAAATACCCGACCTGGTAGCACTCAACTTCAAGGAGCCTACAATCGGCCCCGGTGGTATCCCCCTCGAGATCCGCCTTACCGGACCCAGCCTCGACCAGCTGAAGCAGGCCTCCCTGGAACTCCAGGAGTGGCTGAAGCGCTACAAGGGGGTATTCGACCTCTCTGACGATCTGCGACCGGGCAAGCCCGAGCTGCGACTCAGGCTGCGCGACGGCGCCCTGGCCCTGGGCCTCGACGCCTCCACCATTGCCAACCAGTTGCGCGCAGCTTTCTATGGCACTACCGCCACCGAGATCCAGCTCGGCTCTGAAGCCTACGAGATCGACGTGCGTTTGGCGGCGGACGACCGCGCCACCCTCACCGATATCGAAGCGTTTCGCATCACCACCGCATCAGGGGCGCAGATTCCCCTGAGCGCCGTGGCTCATATAGAGCAGGACCGGGGTTACGCCCGCATCCAGCGCATAGACGGCGTGCGCACCATCACCGTCACCGGCGACCTCGACACCCGCGTGGCCAACGCCCGAGAGGTGGTGGAGCACACAAAAACCAACTTCCTGCCGGAATTGCTCAAACGCCATCCCGGGGTAAGCACCAGCATCGAGGGCCAGTCCAAGCAGACTGCAAAAACAGGCTCTTCAATGATACGCAGTTTCTCCATAGGCCTGATCGGCATCTTCATCCTGCTGAGCTTCCAGTTCCGCAGCTACGCCGAGCCGCTGATCGTGATGGCGGTGATCCCCATGGCACTGATCGGCGTGGTCTGGGGCCACCTGTTGATGGGGCTCAACTTCACCATGCCCGGCATCATCGGCTTCGCCTCCCTTGCCGGTATCGTGGTCAACGACTCGATCCTGCTGGTGGAGTTTCTGAAGCTGCGCATTCGCGAGGGCCACAGCATTGTGGAGGCGGCCAAGCTGGCCAGCAGGGAACGCTTCCGTGCGATCCTGCTCACCTCCATCACCACAATAGCCGGCCTCACCCCACTGCTGCTGGAGAAGAGCATGCAGGCCCAGGTACTGATACCCCTGGCCACCAGTATCGTGTTCGGCCTTCTCGCCACCACGCTGCTGGTACTGCTCGTAGTACCTGCCCTGTACAGCATCCTGGGGGACTTGGGCATCACCTCCACGGAGAAAGAGCAGGAACTGCTGGAGATAGAGACCGCCTGAAATTTCGCCGCGAGGGCGCGGCTCCCACAAACGCTCTTACTGTAGGAGCCGCGCCCTCGCGGCGATGGTAGTGGCACGAATCTTTAGGTGGCTCATCAAGGCACAAAGGCACGGCTCCGACTAAACCATCACTATGACCCCTACCTGTAGTTACAGTGTTTAAGTGCCAAGCCACGCCGTATAATGGCTGACCAGCAGTCAACCGGCCACAACATGCAGCGCGCCCACCGTATTCTCAACGACACCTTCGGCTACAGTGATTTTCGCCACAACCAGGAGGCGATCATTGCCACCCTGCTGGAGGGGAAAGATGCCCTTGCCCTGATGCCAACCGGCGGCGGCAAGTCCCTCTGCTACCAGATCCCATCCCTGGTCCGGAATGGTGTGGGCATCGTCATTTCGCCCCTGATCGCACTGATGCAGGACCAGGTGGACGCCCTGCGCCAAATCGGCATCCGGGCTGCCTTCATCAACTCAAGCTTGAACACGGCAGAGCGCCAGGGGGTGGAACAGGCCCTGCTCGCCGGCGAGCTGGACCTGCTCTATGTCGCCCCCGAGCGGCTGCTGATGCCCGGCATGCTGGATATGCTGGACCAGCTGGAAATCGCGCTGTTCGCCATCGACGAGGCCCACTGCGTCTCCCAGTGGGGCCACGATTTCCGCAAGGAGTACCAGCGTCTTTCGGTACTGCACCAGCGTTTCCCGGCAGTTCCCCGCATCGCCCTGACCGCAACCGCAGACGAGCGCACCCGTAGCGAGATCATCGAGCAGCTACAGCTGGAACAGGCAACCCATTTCTTCAATAGCTTCGACCGCCCCAACATTCGCTACACCATTGCCGAGGGCCAGAACGGCAGGGACCAGCTGTGGCGATTCCTGGAGCAGGAGCACCCCGAAGATGCCGGCATCGTCTACTGCCTGTCGCGCAAGAAGGTGGAGGACGTTGCCCAGTGGCTCACCAGCCGAGGACGTACCGCCCTGCCCTACCACGCCGGACTCTCTGACGAGACCCGCCGGGAACACCAGGCCCGCTTTCTGCGCGAGGAGGGCGTGATCATCTGCGCCACCATCGCCTTCGGCATGGGCATCGACAAACCCGACGTGCGCTTCGTGGCTCACCTCAACCTACCCAAGAGCATCGAGGCCTACTACCAGGAGACCGGGCGTGCCGGACGCGACGGGGAACCGGCCAACGCCTGGATGAGCTACGGCCTGCAGGACGTGATCACCCTGCGCCAGTTCACCCAGAACACCGACGCCGAAGAGCAGTTCAAGCGCATCACCCACCACAAGCTGGAGGCGATGCTGGGGCTGTGCGACATCACCGGTTGCCGCCGGCAGACGCTGCTCGGCTACTTCGGCGAAGCGTTGGTCGAGCCCTGCGGCAACTGCGACAACTGCATCACACCGCCCGATACCTGGGACGCCACCGAGTCGGCCCGCAAGGCCCTCTCCTGCGTCTACCGCACCGGGCAACGCTTCGGGGTCAACTACGTCATCGACGTCCTCAAGGGCAAGGAGGACGAGCGCATCCAGCGGTTCGACCATGATCACCTGAGCACCTTCGGCATAGGCAAAGAACTCGACAGCACCGGCTGGCGCAGCCTGTTCCGACAGCTTATATCCCTGGGGTACCTGGAGATCGACGCCGAGGGCCACGGCGCCCTGCGCCTGAGTGAGAAATGCCGCTTACTGCTTCGCGGAGAAGAGACACTCGAACTGCGCAAGCAGCGCAAAGCCACAAAAAAGGAGAAGCGCAGCAAAGCATCGGGAAGCCTGCCCCCCTGGCATCAACCCCTGTTCGAAGCCCTGCGCAGCCTGCGCCTGGAAATCGCCCAGGAACAGGGGGTTCCGCCCTACGTCATCTTCCATGACAGCACCCTCCAGGAGATGGCCGGGAAGCGGCCCGACTCCCTGGAGCGCATGCGCTACATCAGCGGCGTAGGCGAAAAGAAGCTCCAGGCCTACGGCGTGCAGTTTCTTCAGTTGATCCAGGAGCACCCCCTGCCCGAAATCCTCGACAACCGGC
This sequence comes from Solemya velesiana gill symbiont, assembly GCF_002020805.1. Taxonomy (GTDB): domain Bacteria; phylum Pseudomonadota; class Gammaproteobacteria; order Chromatiales; family Chromatiaceae; genus Sedimenticola_A. The sequence continues at coordinate 41,205 of NZ_MPRJ01000008.1, forward strand.
TCAGCGACACCATCAACGAGACCCTCAACCTGCACAACCAGGGACTGGATGCCGAGGCGATCGCCCGCCAGCGTGAGCTGAAGGCCACCACCGTCTACAACCACTTTGCAGAGGCCATCGAGACAGGCATGGTGGATGCGCGAGAGGTGCTACCTCTTAGCGACGCTCAGTACGCGGAAGTCCTGAACACCATCGAATTGCTGGGCATCTGCGAAGAGGGCCGGGTGAAACCCCTATTCGAAGCCCTCGACGAGACCTACGACTACGGCATCCTGAAATGCGTTGTGGCTGCTGAATGTCTTTAGGCACCCAACTCAGAGATGAACCCATACCTCGGTAAGCGTGCCAATGTTCAGAGCACCAACCCAACCAAACCGTAGATCGCAAACGAGCCACTCACCAGGAAACCTATAACCGGCACCCATCTCGGCACCGTCCAGATGCCTTCCGGGACCGGCTTCCCCTTGAGCCATGCGAGTGAGAGGTTGACCAGGGAAAAAACCATGAGCGTAATGATCGAGGTGGCCGTAGCCAACTCCACCAGCGGAAACCAGAGCGCCAGCACCGCGATCAACAGCGTGATCAGCGCAGTGGCAATCAGCGGTGTCCTGGTTTTGGGGTGGATGTAAGCAAGCCGACCAGGAAGGCTGCCCATGTTTGCCAGGCCGTATAACACCCGGGAGGCGAGTATGACCTGGATCAGGGCGCTGTTGATGATGGCGAACAGCGCCACCATGCTGATCAGCGTCGCCTCCTCTCCCGTGCTGTACTCGTAGACCAACGCCAGCGGCGCCTCGCTCGCCGCGAGCTGCTCCAGGGGAACCGTCAGCACGGCGACCAGGCTGAGCACGACATACAGCAGGGTGGTCACCACCAGGGTAATCACGATCCCCAGCGGGAGAATCCGATCCACCTATTTCACCTCTTCGGCCACGTTGACCATATCCTCGAAGCCGAGAAAGGCGTAAAAGGCCAGCAGAGAGGCAGCCAGCACGCCGGTCCAACCCGAGGGATCGCCAACGGAAAACAGCTCCGGAAGCCTTGGGGGTAAAGTTGTAAAACCCTCCCGGGCCACCCAGATCACCAGCAGCAGCCCCCCCGATCACCACCAGCGTGATTACCGATGCTGTCAATACGGACTCGTTGATGCCCAAGGCAGCGATCATCCCCAGCATCAGCACGAACACCACCGTCGCACCCCCTCCTGGCAACCCAGTAAACTCACCGAGGTAGCCGACAAAGGCATTGGCAAGGGTGGCCCTAGTGGGTCACGCGTAAAGTTAACAATCGAATTGTGTAGCTTGATATAATGAGGCATGGCAAATAAAACAGCACCATTTTGTATCACAAAAGAT
>NZ_MPRJ01000071.1 GCF_002020805.1 Solemya velesiana gill symbiont
TGCTCCTCAAACTTTGGTCGGTGAGAGAAGCTACCTATGCTACCGCAGCTTACCCTCTAACCAAATCTGTCGAGTTGCACTTGGAAATTGAATTCGCGATCTCAAGGCAAAGGCTCGAAGAAACTATCTCAGAGGGTTTCAATCAGTGGCCGGCCTGCTGGTGGAGTCGATATTGCCAGCCCAGAACGGGTGATCAGGGTTGAGGAATTCATCCCAACGCAGATAGTGGGAGCCATCGCATGAGAAGTTCAGCGCCACCAGGCCATTAAATATGTTGAGAGAACCGGATCGCAGATAGATCGTTTCGTCCGCAAAGCGCAGCTTTTTGAAACCTTCGAATATCTCCCTGATCCTGTTCTGGGGCACCACCGCCTTCTCCGGGTAGGGGCGCATGGGGTAGGCGAAGCAGATATCCGGATCGATCAACTCCTCCATCTCTAATATTCGATAAGTGTACGGGTCCTCGACCAACCACAATGTTGCCCGGCTGCTGGAGAAGAGCAGCTTGCCGTGGAATACACCCCGCTGCGCGTAGAGCTCGGTGAGGATCGATATCGCCTCGTCGATGTGCTTGTCCAGAACACTCTTGGCGCGAGTCTGCTGAAACAGCAGGCCTCTGATTGCCGGATCCCCCTTGATCTGGCGCCACTGTCCCGGTTCCTCGTAAAGCTCCTGGGTCAATGGAAGATCCCGCAGGTCGAAATCGGCCCCAAGATAGCCAATGACTTTCCCGTTTTTCCGTATCAATTGAATGGCCGTGATGCTGGGCCTGTTGGAGAGCAGGCTGATGTAGGCTTCAGACAGCCAGTAATCCACCGCGGGCAACACCTCCTTGAGGTAGGGTCGCTTGGAACGGTCACGGCCGAAGTGTTCAATGAAACGACCGTTCTTGTTCACGTTGTCGCAGATTTGAATGCCATCGGTGCCCAGCACGTAGAGGTAGGCAACGTAGGGCAAATCCTGGACATGGGATTCGAGGGCCTGGTTGAGCGCCTCTCTTTCCGGCCAGGCGTTGCTGCAGTCTTGGGCAATGGATTTGATGACAGGCGCAACCATTTCTTCCAGTGCTTTGCGCTGGCGATCAATACTTTTTTTTAGGGCGGTACTCGGCATCGGAGTCAGGGAACCTGTACGCCCTCGTTTCCGAGGAACTCAATCAGCCTGATAAGGGGAAGACCGATCAGGGCGTTTGGATCGTCACCCTCGAGTCGCTTGAACAGCGAAATACCAAGCGCTTCAGACTTGAAACTGCCGGGACAATTGTAGGGCTCCTCGGCGTCCAGGTAGCGCTCGATCTGATCTCTTGTCAGCGCTCTGAAATGCACGTGGAACGGCTCACAGACCACCTGGCTGTTTCCGGTGCCGGTGTTGAGGAGGCAAAGACCGGTGTAAAAGATAACGATTTTCCCGGAAGCGGCCTCCAACTGCCTGATGGCATTGTCACGGTCACCCGGTTTTCCCTGGATGTGTCCTTCGTTGCAGGCCACTTGGTCCGAACCGATGACGAGGCTGTCGGGATGATCGGCGGCAACGGCACGGGCTTTCTCTTCGGCCAGGCGCGTAACCAGGTCCTGGGGTGTTTCCCCCGCACTGCTTGTCTCATCGATATCAGGAGAGGCAATGGAAAACGCCAGCCCCAGTTTTTCCAGCAGGGCCTTGCGAAAGGGGGATGTAGAGCCTAATACAAGTTGAGGTACTCTATCGGTCATCTTTGTCTGTGTTTTACACTATATAGTTATTAGTATCCAAGGCGGGTGATTCTAACAGGAAAGGGTTGAAAGCCGGCGAACAATTCCAGATGACGGGTCACTTTAAATCGGGGTTCAAAACAACGAAAAGCAAAAAGGACGCTTATCCAAAAGAAATCGGGAATCTCCCTCCAAAAGCATTGAATAATCAAATACAAAGTATCCGTTGATGCAATACACTAATCTTTACAATAAGTTATGTAAATTGCTGTTCTGCCACAACTTGACAAGAGCCCTACATATCCCATAGAAAAAGCTGCCCGGAGCAAAACCCCGTTTTATCGCCGTATAAATTTTTTGCAAATCAACCAATGCGACGGGCCAGGAGATAGACTGTATGCCTATATCTTACCTTCTTGTGGAAGGTGCCAACCTCATGCTCCTCGGTATGGGGAGTGTTTTCATCTTCCTGACCCTGTTGGTCATAGCCATGAACGGCATGTCCTGGCTGGCGAAAGCCATCGAGGGTGATGCCTCTCACGAGACTTCCGTAACTCCGGCTGCAACACCCAAGGCAGCCAGCGAAGACGAAGATCTCATCGCAGTGATCTCGGCGGCCATAAGCCGTTACAGATCAAAATAAGACCTGGTCGTTACGGAGACAACGCAACCATCAGGATTTCCGCGCCATCAGCGCAAAACAACTAAGAAAGCGAACATATGAGCGATCTCAAACCACTCGGTATTACTGAACTCGTACTGCGCGACGGACACCAGTCCCTGCTGGCGACCCGCATGCGTATCGAAGATATGCTGCCCATCGCCTCCAAACTCGACCAGATGGGCTTCTGGTCCCTGGAGACCTGGGGTGGTGCCACCTTCGACTCCTGCATCCGTTACCTGGGAGAAGATCCCTGGGAGCGCCTGCGCCAGCTGAAGGCAGCTATGCCGAACACCCGTCAGCAGATGCTGTTCCGTGCCCAGAATATTCTGGGGTATCGCCACTATGCCGATGACGTGGTTAAGCGTTTTGTTTTCCGTGCCGCTGAAAATGGCATGGATGTATTCCGCATCTTCGACGCCATGAACGACCTGCGGAACTTCGAAACCGCCATCAAGGCTACGGTGGAAGTAGGCAAGCATGCCCAGGGTGCCATGTCATACACTGTCAGCCCTGTTCACAATATCGATTACTGGGTAGATATGGCCAAGCGCTTGGAGGATATGGGCAGCCACTCCATCTGCATCAAGGATATGGCCGGACTGCTCAAGCCCTATGTGGCCTACGAACTGGTCAGCCGTTTGAAAGAGACCATCAGCATCCCCCTGGCCCTGCACAGCCACGCCACTACCGGCATGAGCACCACTACCCTGACCAAGGCCTCTGAGGCTGGGGTCGACATGATCGACACCGTTGCCTCGTCGATGGCCATGACTTACAGCCATTCGGCCACCGAGTCGCTGGTCGCGATCATGCAGGATACCGACCGCGATACCGGCCTTGATCTTATTCAGCTGGAAGAGATCGCCGCCTACTTCCGTGACGTGCGTAAGAAGTACGCTAAGTTCGAAGGTGCCCTCAGGGGTGTCGACTCACGTATCCTGGTGGCCCAGGTACCTGGTGGCATGCTCACCAACATGGAGAATCAGCTCAGGGAGCAGAACGCATCCGACAAGATGGACGCGGTACTGGAAGAGATTCCCCGCGTGCGCGAAGACCTCGGTTACATACCGCTGGTAACGCCCACTTCCCAGATCGTCGGCACACAGGCGGTGATCAACGTACTGATGGGTGAGCGCTACAAGAACATCACCAAGGAGACTGCCGGTGTCCTCAAGGGCGAATACGGTGCTGCGCCTGCACCCGTGAATAAAGAGCTGCAGGCCAAGGTTCTGGAAGGCGGCGAGCCGGTCACCTGTCGCCCAGCTGATCAGATCGAAGACGAGATGGATAAGCTGACCGCGGAGCTGGAGTCCCTGGCCAAGGAGAAGGGAATTACGCTGGCAGACAATGTGGAAGAGGATGTACTGATCTACGCACTGTTCCCCCAGATCGGTTTGAAGTTTCTCGAGAACCGCGGCAATCCCGATGCGTTTGAACCCGCGCCTGGCACTGAGCCGGAGCCTGCGCCCGCTGCAGCCGCACCTGCGGCAGCCTCAGCCGGTGGCCTGGAAGCCTACACCGTAAGCGTCAACGGCAAGTCCTACAATGTCGTAGTCTCAGCCGGTGGCGATATTCAGCATGTCACTCCTGTGGCTGAAGCATCTGAGGCAGCACCCGCAACTGTGCCCGCACCTTGCGGCGAAGTTGAGCCCGTACCCGCGCCCCTGGCCGGTAACGTGTTCAAGATCAAGGTCGCTGAAGGCCGGGCCGTGAACAAGGGCGATGTCATCGTGATCATGGAAGCGATGAAGATGGAGACCGAAGTGAGGGCGCCTCATGGTGGTACTGTCTCCTCGATCACCGTAAAAGAGGGCGATGCCGTTCAGGTCGGTGAAACCCTGCTGATGCTGGGCTGATCGCATGGAAGGATTAGAAACGCTCTGGCAATCCATGGGGATTGCCAACATGGCTTGGGGCCAGCTCCTGATGATGCTGGTGGGTGCGACGCTCATCTACTTGGCGGTTTCCAAGAAGTTCGAGCCGCTGCTCCTGCTGCCCATCGGTTTCGGTGCCATTCTCAGTAACATTCCGGTGGCCGGCATTGGCGGTCCGGAGGGCCTGCTCGGTTATGTCTACACCGTGGGCATCGAAACCGGCATTTTCCCGCTGCTCATCTTCATGGGCGTGGGAGCGCTGACCGACTTCAGTGCCCTCATCGCAATGCCAAAGACCCTGTTCCTGGGTGCGGCTGCGCAATTCGGTATTTTCGCTACCCTGTTGGGCGCCCTGGCTCTCAACATGGTTCCCGGTATCGAGTACACCCTGGCTGATGCCTCGGCGATTGCGATTATCGGTGGTGCGGACGGTCCGACGGCGATCTTTCTGGCCTCCAGGCTGGCTCCGGATCTGCTGGGTGCCATCGCCGTGGCGGCATACTCCTACATGGCCCTGGTACCGATCATCCAGCCGCCGATCATGAAACTGCTGACCACGGAGAAGGAGCGCCAGGTGGTGATGTCCCAGCTGCGTCCTGTAAGCAAGCTGGAGAAGATCCTGTTTCCCTTCAGCGTGCTGATACTCTGTATCATGTTTCTGCCCTCGGCAGCCCCCCTGATCGGTATGCTGATGTTCGGCAACATACTGAAAGAGGTGGGTGTTGTGGATCGTCTGAGCCGTGCGGCCCAGAACGAGATCATCAATATCGTCACCATCTTCTTGGGACTGGCAGTGGGCTCCAAGCTCTCAGCCGACAAGTTCCTGACTATCGAGACCCTGGGTATTCTGGGCCTGGGCGCCGTCGCTTTCTGTATCGGCACCGCCACCGGTGTACTGATGGGTAAGGCGATGCACAGGCTCTCGGGTGGCAAGGTCAATCCCCTGATCGGTGCCGCAGGCGTTTCGGCGGTCCCCATGGCGGCTCGCGTAGTCAATAAAGTCGGCCTGGAGTCGAACCATCACAACTTCCTTCTGATGCACGCCATGGGCCCCAACGTGGCCGGTGTGATCGGTTCTGCAGTGGCAGCCGGTGTGCTGCTGGCAGTGGTCGGTCCCTGAAGGGTTCTATAGCTGGTTTTCCCCGGGGGATGGAGGCAATTCCACCCCCGGAATGACCAGATCCCGGGTTTTCCCTCTAAGCCCGTGAAAGGGCTCCATTTTTTTTGACGTTTCAGGCGTCTCGTAATATCATTGCGCGCTTATGTCGTCACGCTTACCTGAATTTGTGGATCCGTGGCATTCCGCCGCCCTGAAAAAACAGTTTTCAGGGCATGTAGAACTGGCTGATTTGACGCGTCTGGCCTCGATGCTGGAAAGTGTCGAGGGAGATGCAGAGTTCGAACTGAGGTTCGAAAGAGACGACAAGCGGCGCAGCCGTATCAAGGGATTTGTGAAGTCAACAATGACGCTCGAGTGTCAACGTTGTCTCGAAAGCATGCAGCTGGCAGTGGATGCGATTCTCAACCTGGGAGTGATCGAAGTACCGGAGGAGGCCGAACGCCTGCCCGAGGATGTCGAACCGGTCCAGGTGGAAGAGGGTCTTGTCCGGTTGCTGGACCTGGTTGAGGAGGAGTTGATCCTCGCCATTCCCCAGGTCCCGATGCATGAGCCGAACGAGTGCAGGGCAGAGGTGTCTCACGCTGACGAAGCACCACCGGCTGAACAACAGGAAAGCGTGACTGAGCAGGCCGAGAACCCGTTTGCGGTACTGGCCGGGCTGAAGACGAAGACAGATTCTGAGAATTGAATATTAGGTTAACCAGGAGCTAGAACCATGGCGGTCCAGCAGAACAAAAAAACCCCTTCACGTCGCGGCATGCGTCGTTCGCATGATTCGCTGAAGGGTGAAACACTTTCTATCGATCCCACTTCCGGTGAGACCCATCTGCGTCACCACGTAACTCCCGATGGTTTCTACCGTGGCCGCAAAGTGGCCAGCGGTAAAGGCGAATAAAAACCCTTTATCGTGGGCTGTAGAAAGCATTTCTCTGCATGGCCGTCCCTTTTGGGGCGGTCGTGCGTTGTTGCGCCGGAAATTTCTCCACTGACATGGGAGGGTGATTTTAATGCCTGATAAAATCACTATAGCCCTGGATGCAATGGGGGGAGATCACGGAGCCGAGGTGGTCGTTCCGGCTGCTTTGGATTTTCTGAAACGCGACGCTGAAGTTGATCTGATCCTTGTCGGCAACGAAGAGGTGATCAGGCAACATCTTGGTGGTGCAGATAACCCGCGCCTGCGCATCCATCACGCCTCCCAGGAGGTGGCAATGGATGAACTGCCCTCGAAAGCCCTGCGCGGCAAGAAAGACTCCTCCATGCGGGTGGCCATCGACCTGGTCAAGCAAGGGGAGGCCAATGCCTGTGTCAGTGCCGGTAATACCGGGGCGCTGATGGCAACCGCCCGTTTCGTGCTCAAAATGCTGCCTAACGTGGATCGGCCGGCCATCGCAACTGCCATTCCCTCCATCGAAGGTCATACTTGGGTGCTGGATCTTGGTGCAAACGTTGATTGCACTGCAGAACACCTGTTCCAGTTTGCAGTCATGGGCAGTGAGCTGGTTGCCTCAATCGATGATGAGATACCAGAGCCCTGTATCGGTCTGCTCAATATCGGTCAGGAGGAGATCAAGGGCAATGAACAGGTCAAGGGCGCCCACGATCTGCTCAGTGGTAGTTCGTTGAACTATATCGGCTATGTCGAGGGTGATGACGTCTACAAGGGCGGTGTCGATGTGGTCGTAGCCGACGGGTTTGTCGGTAATATTGCACTGAAGAGCGCTGAAGGTGTGGCCAAGATGGTCAGTCACTTTCTCAGGACCGGTTTCAAGCAAAACATACTCACCAAGCTGGCGGCACTTTTTGCCATGCCGGTGATCAACAGTTTCCGTAAAAAAATCGATCCACGACGTTACAACGGTGCCAGCCTGCTTGGCCTTCGAGGCATCGTGATCAAGAGTCATGGTGGTGCAGATGTGCTGGCGTTCGAAAACGCTATAAGTATTGCCAAAAAGGCCGTACACACCAATGTTCCTGAAAGAATTGCCCACGGCGTGGAAGCACAACTAGAAAAAAGGGCCAGCGCGTGATCTATTCCCGCATTATCGGTACCGGCGGATATCTTCCGGAAAACGTTGTAACCAATCACGATCTTGAGAAGATCGTCGATACGTCGGACGAGTGGATTCGTGAAAGAACAGGTATCGAGAAACGTCATATCGCCGTGGACGGTGAGACCACATGCGACCTGGCAGAGCAGGCAGCCCGCAGAGCCATTGAAGCGGCGGGTAAAAGTCCTGAACATATCGACCTGATCGTTCTGGCCACCACAACGCCGGACCAGGTTTTCCCCAGTACCGCATGTCTGCTGCAGAGCAGACTGGGCATCCACGGGTGTGCCGCTTTTGACGTACAGGCCGTATGTACCGGTTTTGTCTACGCCATGGGCGTGGCGGATAACTTCATCAAGGCCGGCAGCGCCAAATGCGCGCTGGTTATCGGCGCCGAAACCTTTTCGCGTCTCCTCAACTGGGAAGACCGCACTACCTGTGTGCTGTTTGGTGACGGGGCCGGTGCGGTGGTCCTGGAGGCCAGCGAGGAGCCCGGCATCCTCTCAACCCACCTCCATGCTGATGGTGACTATGCCTCGCTCCTGCAGGTGGCTGACGGTGTCTCCAACGGATACGACAAGGTCCGTGACAACGCCGCATTTGTGGAGATGCGCGGCAACGAGGTATTCAAGATGGCGGTGAATACCCTTGGTCGCATCGTCGATGAGACCCTGGAGAAGAACAATCTCCAAAAGACAGATATCGATTGGCTGATTCCCCATCAGGCCAATATTCGAATCATCAAGGCAACGGCCCGCAAGCTGCGCATGTCCATGGATAACGTGGTGGTGACCGTGCATGAACACGGCAATACCTCCGCCGCCTCTGTGCCGCTGGCTTTTGATGTGGCCGTTCGTGAAGGCAAGATTAAACGGGGTGAAACCCTGCTGATGGAAGCATTCGGCGGTGGTTTTACCTGGGGTTCAGTACTGGTCAAGTACTGAGTCGATAAAGAAACAGAATATCGGGAGCATTGGAGACCATGATGCTGGAAAATGAAATCGTCCTAGTAACTGGCGCCAGCCGCGGTATCGGCCAGGCGATCGCCCTCGGACTTGGTGCCCAGGGCGCAATCGTAATCGGCACGGCCACCTCCGATTCCGGGGCGGACGCGATCTCCGACCGTTTCAGCGCACAGAACATCAAGGGCAAGGGCCTGAAACTGAATGTCACTGACCAGGCGTCGGTGGACGAAGTGATGAAGACCATCAAGGCTGAGTTCGGTAGTGCGCCCAGTGTATTGGTGAACAATGCAGGCATCACCCGTGACAATCTGCTGATGCGGATGAAGGATGATGAGTGGGATGACATCATGGAGACCAACCTCACCTCCATTTACCGTCTCTCAAAGGCCTGCCTGCGTGACATGATGAAGGCGCGCAAGGGTCGGATCATCAATATCGCTTCTGTGGTTGGCTCCACGGGCAACCACGGCCAGACCAACTATTCCGCTGCCAAGGCGGGTATGATCGGGTTTACCAAGTCGCTGGCACGTGAAGTGGGATCCCGCGGCATCACGGTTAATGCTGTTGCACCCGGTTTCATCGATACCGATATGACCAAGGAACTCTCCGAAGAGCAGCGTAACGCCCTGCTTGGAAGCATCCCTCTGGCTCGCCTTGGACAACCCGAAGAGATCGCAAATGCGGTTGTATTTCTTGCTTCAAGCAACGCCGATTACATCACCGGCGAGACGATTCACGTCAACGGTGGGATGTTTATGGGCTAAAGGCTGAGTCCTTTAGTAAAGTGATTTATTTGGTTATGCTTGCAACTTGCTGAAAATGTTGAAAAAAGACTTTCATTGGTTCCTGTGGGCAGTAGGCGTAATTTACTTTTAACTTTGTGGGTTTGTTAATACAATAGCCCAGCGGCTTCCATAGGAAGCCATATCTCAATCCGGAGGAAAGAAAGAAGATGAGCTCTGTTGAAGAACGAGTAAAGAAAATTGTTGTTGAGCAGCTTGGAGTTACCGAAGACGAGGTAACCCTGGAAGCCTCTTTCGTCGATGACCTGGGTGCCGACTCTCTGGACACCGTTGAGCTGGTCATGGCTCTCGAAGAAGAATTCGAAACCGAAATTCCTGATGAAGAAGCAGAGAAGATCACCACTGTTCAGCAGGCCGTTGACTACGTTAACGCCCACAGCAGCTGATCTTTTTAACTGATTCAAGCAAGGCCGCAAACCACTGTACCAGGCGGATTGCGGCCTTTCGCTTTATCTGATCCCAAGAAGAGGGAAGGTTCTACATGACTGAAAGAAGGGTCGTAGTGACCGGGCTCGGCATGGTCGCGCCTGTGGGTCATACCGTGAAAGAGGCATGGGACAACATCGTTGCCGGCAAGAGTGGTATCCAGCCGATCACCCATTTTGATATCGAGCCTTTTACCACCCATTTCGGTGGTCCGATCTATGACTTCGATATCACCCAGTACATCCCGAAAAAAGATGCCCGGAAAATGGATAAGTTCATCCATTACGGCTTGGCCGCGGGCTGTCAGGCGATCGAGGATGCCGGCCTGGAAGTCACCGAAGAGAACTGCCGCAGGATGGGTATCGCAATTGGTTCAGGTATCGGCGGTATTACCGGTATCGAGAACAGCTACCACACCTACCTTGAGAAGGGGCCTCGCAAGATCTCTCCCTTCTTCGTGCCCGCCAACATCGTCAACATGGTCGCAGGCAATCTCTCGATCAAGTACGGTCTGAAGGGTCCGAACTACTCTATCGTCTCCGCATGCAGTTCCGGTACCCATAATATCGGTGAAGCGGTTCGCATGATTCGCCACGGTTATATCGACGTGATGATTGCAGGTGGTGCCGAGATGGCCACTTCACCTGTTGGCCTGGGCGGATTTGCCGCAGCACGTGCGCTTTCAACCCGCAACGATGATCCCCAGGCTGCCAGCCGTCCATGGGACCGTGACCGCGACGGTTTCGTACTCAGTGACGGTGCGGGTGTCATGGTTCTGGAAGAGTATGAACGTGCCAAGGCCCGTGGTGCCAAGATCTATGCGGAGATCGCCGGTGTCGGCATGAACTCCGATGCCTATCACATGACTTCTCCTTCGGAGAATGGTGAAGGTGCCTGTGAGTGCATGGAGATCGCACTGAATGATGGCGGAGTCAACAAGGATGAAGTCCATTACATCAATGCCCACGGTACCTCCACGCCAGCCGGTGACATTGCTGAGACCCAGGGTGTGAAACGCGCCTTCGGTGATCACGCATACAAGCTGTGCGTGAGCTCCACCAAGTCCATGACCGGTCACATGCTGGGTGCCGCCGGTGGTGCGGAAGCCGTATTCACTGCGCTTGCCATTCGGGACCAGATGGCGCCGCCAACCATTAACCTGGAGAACCAGGATCCGGAGTGTGATCTGGACTACGTGCCGAACACGGCCAGGGAGATGCAGATCGATGTGGCTATCTCCAACTCCTTCGGATTTGGGGGAACCAACGGTTCGCTTGTATTCAAACGAGTAACCGACTGACGCGTTCCTGTGCATTTCTGTACATCGCCGCTCCTGTGCATCCCTGCACCCGCGGCATACCGTACATAAAAAAGGCGGGACATATCCCGCCTTTTTTTATATCTTGCCGCATAGTCTGAGTGGAACAGGTCTCTCTTCGTGCTGATCGACGGCAATCCGGAAAATCGAATCTCAGCCCTGGACAGGGGGCTTCACTATGGCGACGGTCTGTTCGAGACCGTAAGCGTTATAGACGGCGATCCCTGTCTCTGGAACCGACACATGTCCCGCCTGGATGAGAGCTGCAGGCGGCTCGGCATTCCTGGTCCTGACCAGGACACGCTGTTGGATGAGTGCAGGCGTGTTGCCGAAGACGCTGAACGCTGCGTGGTCAAGATTCTGGTTACCCGGGGTGAGGGGGGGAGGGGTTACATGCCTCCAGATCCTGTTACCCCCCGACGGGTCATCTACAGTACCCCCTGGCCGCAACGCGCGGAAAACTGGCATACCGATGGTGTTCGGGTGCGTATCTGCTCGGCCAGGCTTGCCTCTACACCCTCCCTGGCCGGCATTAAACATCTGAACCGGTTACCACAGGTGATGGCACGTGCAGAATGGCACGATCCCGAGATAGCAGAAGGCTTGATGTTGGATGGAGATGACCGGGTGATTGAGGGTACCATGAGCAACCTTTTCATGGTCTCTGATGATCGACTGGTAACCCCTGACCTCACCAATTGCGGTGTTGCAGGCGTCATGCAGGGCAAGGTCATCGAAATGGCTTCCCAGCTCAACATACCGATTGAAATAAGGGATATAACTCTGGACATGCTGAGGAATGCACAAGGGTTGTTCCTCACCAACTCCGTTATCGGAATCTGGCCTGTAAAAGAAGTTGAAGGTCGTAAATTGGATATCTCTTCAATCAACGGTGAACTAGTAAACTCTGTCATGGAACAGGGGTTCTCTTTTTAAATTTGAACGACGTATAGATAGGATGTTGCACCGACTTATTGGCGCTATAGTCATCGCCGTCAGTTTTATCGCGGCCTGGTTGATGATGGATTACCGGCAGTTTTCCGATGCCCCATTGAATCTTCCCGAGGAGGGTGTGGTCTACAGCCTGCTACCGGGAACATCCCTCAAGGGGCTGGCCAGTGAATTCGAGCAGAAGAAGTGGCTCAGCAGTGCCCTTTATTTGAGGGTCATGGCCAGGCTTGATGAAAACTCGGCCAAGATAAAGGCCGGTGAATACCGGATTCCAAAGGGCACCACGCCGCGCGGCCTGCTCGCACTGTTCGTCTCCGGCAAGGTGACTCACTACTCGATGACGATTGTCGAGGGTTGGTCCTTTCGCCAGATGCTGGCAGCCATTCAGAAAAACGGGGAGATGAAACATACCCTGGAAGGCTTGTCGGATGAGGAAATCATGAAACGCCTGGGCCACGAGGGTGAGCACCCGGAGGGGAGATTTCTGCCTGATACCTACCATTTTTCGCGTGGCACGACGGATATGGAGTTTTTGAAACGGGCCTACAATGCGATGCAGCAGACCTTGCATCGGGAGTGGGATGGACGCGAAAAGAACCTGCCCCTGAAAACGCCTTACGAAGCCTTGATCCTGGCTTCCATCATTGAGAAAGAGACCGGGCTGGCCAGTGAACGTCCCGAGATTGCCGGTGTTTTCGTGCGGCGGTTGAACAAGGGCATGAAACTGCAGACCGATCCGACGGTGATCTACGGTATGGGCGAGTCCTTCGATGGCAACATCAGGCGTCGTGATCTGAGACAGGACACCCCATACAATACCTATGTCCACAAGGGACTCACGCCGACCCCGATTTCCCTGCCGGGGGCAGATGCCATCAAGGCGGCACTGCATCCTGCCAAGGGCAAGAGCCTCTATTTCGTCGCAACCAGTGACGGTGGACACAAGTTTTCCACAACGCTGTCAGAGCACAATGCAGCAGTTAGAAAATACCAGCTTAAAAAATAACTCGAAATGTCTGAAAAACCAGGAAAGTTTATAACAGTTGAAGGGGGTGAAGGCGCCTTATTTTTGGTTGGTTTTTTTTGGAAATAATATGAGGCGGTTTCAAGTAATAACTGCAATTCAATTACGCAGCAAGCAAATCTACTTGCCGCCCCATAAATAATTCATTCGGTGATCGATAGCCTCTTGTGG
>NZ_MPRJ01000072.1 GCF_002020805.1 Solemya velesiana gill symbiont
ACAGAGCGTTTGAAACAAAAAAACCAGCTTCAGAGAGCTGGTTTTTTTGTGAATTGGCGGTGGAAAGGCACCGCAAACCGAATAATGCTGACTATACACTACTGACCAGTATCAAGCACCCGCCAACGGCACTCTGTACTTGATAACTGTGCAACAGGAAGCGTTCATGGCAAAAACAACGCAAAGGAGCAAAGCCATGAGTCACCCACAACTATCCTGTAGCCACCTCAACTGAATCCCCCCCGGGAATTCCGGAGGGTGTTTAGTTTGAGTCATGCCACCGATTCCACGCGGAGGCTGTCGTCAACCTGGTTTTCTTTTTCCGTACGGATTCTCCTTTCAGATTGATTTCGTAAGCGTTGTGCACCAGGCGATCCAGGGTGGGATCGACGATAATGGCATGCCATTTGTCGATAGGCAGCTGGCTGGTGACGATGGTCGAGCTGATGTCGTGCCAATCATCCAGGAGTGTGGTGCGGCACCTGGTGCCGCCAAGGGTGACGCCTTGTAGATCGAGTGCTTTCATTAATCGCTCGACCGTGCAACCAGAACCCCTGATTTCCTACCTTAATTTAATCGATTGATAAATGTATAGTCATCCCGGTATTTGTGAGGAGTGGTGTTCTACAATCAACCAACGCTCACCATTCCAGCGGTAGACGAAGGTGAACTGTGCCTGCACGGAGGTACCGTCTTTGAAAGTATAGGTATAATTACCGGAGTTGATAGCAGTTTGGTCATATATGCGTATATGTGCCTCATCGATTTTCCCAACCGGTTCTTTAGCAAGAAAATGAACAAAGTAGTCCTCAATCTCTTTATGGTTGTGGCGAATCTCATTGGAATCGACAGGAAGTAGAATTGCATTGTTTTCATAGAGAACCGCGACTTTCTTGGGGTCTTTAGTCTGCAATGCACCATTCCATTCGTCGAATAGTGCTAAAATTTCATTTTCACTCACGCTTGATGCCTGAGGAGCTTTTCCAAATAGTCCACAGCAGACCAAGCAGCCTTCTTCCATCTCACCTTCAGGCTGGCTTTATCAGAGGCTTGCCGAATCAAGTTAGTGGTCATATGACGAACAATGGCCATATTGTTGGCCCCATTACCCCGCCTAACGCGCGCGCGGTCCTCTTTAAACAACAATCCAATACCCAGTGGAGCTGATTTTCCACACCCCAATGAGAGCGAATGGCATAAGCCGTTGCTTTCGCTGTTAAACAGAGGCTGCCGATGTAGTAGCGATAGCTCTCTCGGAACCGACCCTGTTTTACTGCGATAGAGCGAATCTCCACAATACTCACTAACCCAGCCCAGTCATGGCGTTCTCTTAACCACTCCATCTCATTACAGACTCGGTATTCTCGGCTCTCGATACGTCCATGATCCTTCTCTACGATTTCATGCTCATCCACTGTGTAGGCTGCTGGAGGTTGCTGGAAGAAGGCCTCGATATCCTCTCCCAACCCTTTCTGGTTGCTTTTAACCGCCAAAAAATGGCGAGTAATCCAAAATCCGGGGAGTCAATTGTCACACAGGGGATATAAGCAGCCTGTTTAAGGCAGGGCAAGGCACTTCGAGATCGGACCAATAACGGCGTCTGAATTGAATCATGCTTTGGTCAGTCATTTCGGAAATAACCAACGATCAAAACGGCAACTTTATCTCCGCTGCCTTCTCCATGATTTCAATAGCCGTTTCCAAGTCTACTTGATCGGGGTTTTCTGTCGATTGCGCTTGCAATTGCTTATACAACTCTGCCTGCTCCCAGGTCTCATGATTACCCGACTCATCCTGTACATAGGCAGCCCACGGAATAAACTTGGTGAGCGGAAATACTTGACCTTCCTGGGGAGAAATATCCACATTTAAACCGGATACAAACAAGATTTTTTTGTTCCTATATGAGGGTTCCTTAACGATGGTCCTAAAGGCCCGATCAAACTCCACCTGGGTATTTGCCTGGGCAGCGGTCAATGCCGGCCACTCCGATGTCACGACATAGGGCATGACCTCTAGCAGATTCTTTTCCAGATGATCTCTTCCTTCATGGTGGTGACTAATCTTACGTTTGAAATAAAACAGATCGGGATGCAGTCGGTAGCCGATCGGCTCACCCCGCCCCGTCTTCCATTCATAGTCCTTTAAGTAGCCCAGCAAAATATCAGAGGGTAAAAAAACTTTAGCGGTACTTCTTGACATCTCAGGGATAGGGTCTCCCTGGCTATCCAGTTTCACAATTCTGTCCAATTTGAGCAGTAGCCCCTCTACCCTTTCCGAATGGAGCAATTGATTATCGATAACAACCTTTTTGATACCATTGTCCTCAAAGAGTTGAATATTGTTATGGGCAAACTCGAACTCATTCAGATACCACTCCAGGGCACCGCAAATCTTTCCACAGCTGGAGGTCTCGCAGCTATCTTCCGTTTGCAGGCGACGATAGACACCGAATTTCTCTTCTTTCGGATCATAGCCCACATGGCTAGCCTGAATAATCACCAGGTCCTTGCCGTGATGTGCATGGGGCGCATGGCGATCAGTCGCTACGATTCCACCCACCAGTCCGTGATTAAAAGGAAAAGTACCGAAGTGCTTTGCGATCAAGATGATAGGGTATCCCTGACTCTCGTCAGAACAGAATGCCCTGGAAGGCATGATCTTGCCTTGTCGAAAACCCAAGGATTTCGCCAAATTATAGAAACGCGGCATAAAGTTACTGTACCGCATCGATACCTCGGCCATATGAAAGGCGCCCAATAAGCTGGATATAAGACCGGTTGTTCCGTACATGTCATCCCCTAAGAAACCTGTTTATGTAATATATCGGGGTATTCTAGCCATTTCTTGCGGTAATTCGAAGAAAGATTGAGGGGTATTTAAAGATTACCTCCCCAACCAAGCCCTGCTAGAGGCCTCGGTCAGATCGAGAACCGCCGCCGGATAGAGTCCCAGGGCAATGACCAACAGGGCGAAAACGGCAACGATCAACAGCTCCTTGCCCCAGATATCGAGGGCATCGGCCACCACGCCGCTCTGTACGGGGCCAAGAAAGGCCCGACGGTAGTAGCCGAGGAAGTAGGCAGCACCGATCACCACCCCAAACAGCGCAGCCAGCCCCGCGCCGGTGTGGGTCTTGAGGGCGCTGACCAGGATCAGGAACTCGGCCGGGAAGCCGTTGGTGCCGGGAACGCCCATGGCGGCCAGCCCGAACAGGAAGAAGAAGGTCGTCAGCAGCGGCATGGTGCGGGCGACGCCGCCGAGACTGACCATGTCGGTGGAGCCGACGCGGTGGTGCAGGTAGCCGGTGACCAGGAAGATGCCGCCAGCGACAATGGTGAAGTTGATCAGCTGGAACAGTGCGCCCTGTATCCCCTGCAGGTTGAAAGAGGCGATACCGAGCACCACCAGGCCCACGTGACTGATGCTGGAGTAGGCCAGCATGCGGCGCAGATTGCTCTGGCTCAGCGCCATCACGGCCCCGTAGAGGATACCGGTAACCCCCAGTCCAGCCAGCAGCCAATGGTACTCTACTGCCGCTTTCGGCGCCAGCGGCACGGCAAAGCGAATCAGGCCGTAGGCGCCAAGCTTGAGTCCCGTCATCAGCGCGGCAATGGCTATCGGTCCCTCCATGGCAACCGTCGGCAGCCAGGTGTGGAAGGGGAACAGCGGTGTCTTGACGGCGAAACCGATGAACAGCAGGAAGAAGACCAGAGTCTGCAGCTCGCCGGGGATCGGGTTGTTCAGCAGGGTGACATAGTCAAAGACCAAACCGGCCGGTACACCGCCGCTCATTCCCGCCTGATCGAAGGCCAGCAGCAGGAATCCAAACAGTAGCGGTACGCCTCCTGCCAGCATGAACATGGTGTATTTGACCGCGGCATAGCGGCGGTGCGGCCCGATCCCCCACAGGCTGATGAGGAAGTAGAGCGGGATCAGGGTCGCCTCCCAGAAGAGGAAGAACAGAATGGTGTCGAGGGCGCAGAAGATCCCCAGGGTGACGCTCTCCAGCAACAACAGCAGGGTAAAAAAGAGCCGCGGCATGGTGCGGATGCTGTTCCAGGACGCTACCACAACGGCGATAAACAGCAGTACCGTCAGCGGCAGGAACAGCACCGACATGCCGTCAATGCCGACGGCATATTCGATGTTGAGGGTTGGGATCCAGCTATGGCGCTCGACAAATTGAAAATCGGGATTGGAAGCATCGAAGCGAAACAGCAGGCTCAACGTCAGCATCAGGTCAAACAGTGCCGTCACCAAGGCGACTATGCGGGCATAGCGGCTGGGCAGGATCCACATCAGTGCTGCTCCGACCGGCAGCGATATGATCATCAGGCTGATCCAGGGGAAGGTGCTCTCATACATCTTAGTGCCCCCCTGCGCTGCCGTAGAGGGCATCCAGGCCGACAAAACTCTTATCCACCAGTATCATCAAGGGCTCCGACTCAAAGCCTGCCACCAGCAGGGTGAGCAACATCAGCATCGCCACAAGCTTCTCCAGGCCGCTTGCTTTCTCGATGGTGCCGTAAGGCTGTTGCGACAGGAAGGCGCGCTGGAAGGCCCACAGCAGGAAACCGGCGGCTACCACGTTGCCCAGTGCAGCGGCAATGGTAATGAGGGCACCGAAGCGTTCCATCGCTGCTTCCATCACCAGATGGACACTATCGAATCCGGGGGTGCCCGGCATGCCGACGATGGAGAGGCCGGCAACGAAAAAGACAATCCCCAGCAGCGAGATGCGGTCGAACAGGCCGCCGAGACGACTCAGCAACAGGGTGTTGGTACGGCGGTAAACGAGACCGACCATGAACAGCAAGGCGGTAATGGCCAGGCCGAAGTTGACCGACAGCAGCACGCTGCCCTGGAAGGCGAGATGGTTAAGGCTGAACAGACCGATCACAAGGATGCTCGTGTGGCTGACCACTGCAAAGGCCAGCAGGCGGCGCAGGTTATTCTGCATCATCGCCAACAGGGCGGCGTAGAAGATGCCGGCGACGGCGAAGGCGATAACATAGACGTGCCACTCCATCACCGCATCGTGCAGCAGCGGGAAGATAAAGCGCAGCATGGCGTAGATGCCGGTCTTGAGGCCGAGCAGGAATACCGGAGCCAAGGAGACGCTGCCGTGCTCCGCCACCAGCGGCAGCCAGCCGTGGAAGGGGAACAGCGGGGTGCGTACCGCGAAGCCGTAGAACAGCATGAAGAAGACCACAGAGGCGATCTCCGGCTTCACCTTCACCTGGGCCAGCTCCAGCAAGTCGAAGGTCCAGCGGCCGCCTGCAATATCGTGGTGGTTCCAGCCGAGCATGACGGTGCCGATGAACAGCAGCAACAGGCCGGTGCCCATGAACTGCAGGAAACGGGTGAAGGCCATATCCTTTTCCGGCGACGTCGCCCAGCGCCATACCATGTAGCCAACGAGGATCAGCTGCACGGTGGAGAGCAGCACGAACCACAGCAGATCGACGGTGGTGAACAAACTCATCACCGTGGCCTCAATGCCGAAGATGACGGCCATCAGCCGCGGCAGGTCGGCAAGGCCGCGCACCGGGGTGTAGAGGACCATCAGCACGGTCAACAGTGCCGCCAGTAGGATGAATATGATGCTCATGCCGTCGACAGCGGCATGGTAGGCCAGCGGGCCAAACAGGCGCAGTTGCTCGGCAAAGTGCAGGCCGGGCTGGGCGGGATCGAAGTGGCGGTAGAGTTCAACCGCGACCAACAGTTCCAGAATGGCGGCAACCAGGCTGATCTGGAACACGGCCCGTCCGCTGCGGAACAGGAGCACGGTGATCATTGCCACCAGAGGAATGAGCTGCAGGATGGCCAGGATCGGCAGATCAGCCTGGGCGCCCCAAGAAATTTCGGTGATCGTCATTCCTGGTGCTCCATCTGATTGGACAGAATTAACAGGATTTTCCAAGGTTCACAGATTAGATAATTGCTTTTTCGAGGTAGCTGAACCCTGTTCCAGATTTTGGGAGGGAAAGCAATCAAATAACCCTGTAGTTCCTGAGAAATCATATTAATCCTGTCAATTTTGCCCTGATCACAAAATGACCACAAAGGTTGCCATGATCATCAACAACAGATAGCGTGGCTGCACCAGCAGGTTCTCGATATGCTGAACATATTTGCCGAGGTGCTGGATGACCGCCAGCAGACCCTCGCTGCCGCCGCGCAGGATCAGGTGTTCCTCGAACCAGCCGAACAGCGAGGCCAGCCTCTCCATCGCCCGGCCCATGAAACCGCGGCCATGGCCGATGTCGCCGGTATCGCCCTCGACCCGGGTGTCACCGCGATGACGCGACTCCCACTGGGCCAGGGAGGAGACCGCACTGGCCGAACCCGGCAGACCAATGAAGCGGTTGACGATGCGCTCGTCGAAGTTCTGCATATCCTTTGACATCTGCTTACTCGGCTTGACCAGCAGCGAGTCGGCCAAATGGTCCAACCAGAAGCGCTGCAGTGCAGCGGTGTAGAGCCAGCGCTGACGGGCCAACCAGCCGCGCAGCGGACGGTTGGGCCGCATCATCATGTGCATGTGGGCCGGGGCACTGAGGAACTGATAGCCGCGCCACAGGGCATGAGTGGCTAGATGCCAGGCAGCGAATTCAGACCATCCCAGACCGCACCAGAGGAACATCAGCCCGATCTGGGTTGTGACGGCGAACATCAACGCGCTCTTGACATCGGTCTGTACCAAGCCGCCGAGAAAGCCGTAGAGCGCAGTCAGGACACCCAGTGCGGCCAGAGCCATCATCAGCATCGGATTGTGTTCGAACACCGGCGCCATGCGAATCACCAGGTAGACCCCGGCATGGACCATCACCGCACCGTAGAAGACGGCGCTCGATGAAGTCGGCCCCTCCAGGGCGCGCGAGATCCAGGTGGAAAATGGCACCAGCGCCGATTTAGCCGCGGCGGCAATCAGAAAGCCGAAGGCAAGCAGGCCGACGCTGAGGGTCTCGATAGAGTCAACGCCGTGGTTGAGCATGGGCCACTCGACGCTGCCGAGCCAGGTAAAGGAGAGGTAGATGCCGAGGATGAAGCCGGCATCGCCGATGCGGTTGGTGACAAAGGCGCGGGTGGCGTTCGCGGTTGCCGTGGGACGGTCGTAGGCGTAAGCGATTAGCAGATAGGAGCTGACGCCCGCCAGTTCCCAGCCGACGAAGGTGAGCACCGCGTTGCCCGCCGTCACGATCAGCAGCATGGCGGCGGTAAAGAGGCTCATAACCATGAAGAAACGCTGGAACCCCGCCTCGCGGTGCAGGTAGTTGACCGAGAAACGCAGAGAGATGAAGCAGAGGAAGACGACCAGTGTCGCCATCGACAGCCCCAGCGCGTCAAGGCTAAAGCTGAGCTGCACCCTGTAGTCACCGCTCGCCAGCCAGGTGCCGAAGTCGAGCTGACCCGGGGCTCCATTGAGCATGGCAAGAATGTCGAGGGCAAGGATGAACAGTAGTGACAACAGGGTGGCGCCACTGGCAACCAGTGCAGTTTGCCTCTCGCCGCTCTCACCGCGGTTCCAGCCGGCCACATAACCGGCACCGATCCAGGCCGCCGCCAGCAGCGGCAACAACGGTACCAGCCAGACGAACTGATTAAGCACCATGGGTTGCCTCCCTGGATTCAATCAATGCCGGGTCCAGCGGATCGATATGCCCGTCGTACCAGTCACTGGAACACGCCACCCTGGGCAGCTGAGACACTGCACCCTGCCACTCCACCCAGCCCCTGGCCGGGTCAAACAGGTCGATCTGCTCACTGTCCGGATCCTTGGCAGCCAGCAGCAACCAGCCGTTGCCCACCAACTCCTGCAGCGGCGGCTGGCGGGTGTAGATGGTGGTCAGCATGTCGGTTTTGGCCTCGACGATTACCAGCAGCCGCATCGCCTCGTGGACCTCAATCATCTGTTTCGGCAGGCCGGTGCGCAGGTCGGAGGAGGCCCCCTCCATCACCCCCAGCAGGCCGGTGACGTTGTGGGTGGTCTTGGTGCCGCTGCCGTAGCCCTCGTTGTTGACCGTGGAGAAGTAGTACTCCAGGTTGATGCCGGCACCAACCGGACCGTTGGCCAGCAGCAGCCGCTCCAACACCAAGCCTTCGGGATCTGTACTGTGGTCGTAGGAGATCAGGAACATGCGGCGGTCGAAGAAGGCCCCCTGGGTAACGGCACGGCGGCCAATCAGGGCGCAGGCGTTGGTGGCATGGCCCAGCTCCGGGTGTGCCTGGGAGAAGTCGAGGGCGCGGCCGACGATATGGTCGAAGGCCTTTTCCCGCGTCGGTTTGCGTGGGGCGGAGACGAACTTGCGTGCCCGCTCGTGGGCCGAACTAAGGGTGGCGTCAGCAATCTCGGTGCGCAGCTTGTCAGCTCCGCTGCGTCGACTCGCTGGTATCTTGTCGAGGTCGTACCAGTGGATGTCTTCGTTGCAGGTGTCGTGTTCGGCGGCGAGGAACCAGCTGTCATTGGGGATATCGATATCGCGGCCGCGCAGGATTTCGCGCACCTCCGGCCGGTTGCCGATGGCTGCCAGAAGGCGGGCGTTGGGTCCGCTGTTGCGGCCGCTGCAGGCGCCGCAGGAGTAGGCAGCCAGGTGCGGGTTGTTCTGGCTGTGGGAGCCGTGGCCCATGATTACCGGCAGGGGGGAGAAACCGTTGACCAGACCGATATTGCGCAGGAAGGCCTCCAGGCGGTCGGCCTGCTCCCCGTCGGTGAAGCCGGACTGCGGCCGCTCCGGCGTGGCATCGGCCTTGGGCCGCGATGCAGTGAATTCGATGGAGGTGGTGATCCCATCCCTGTCGAACCAGCGGCGCATGGCGTTGATCAGACGGCCGGTTGTCAACGGCGCCAGTTGCTTGCCGGCCAACACCAGAGCGCTGACAGGGGCGGCCAGCATCACCAGCAGGGTCGAGCCGAGTAGGTTGCGCCGGGTCTCCTGAACGAATATCTCCTTGATGCGCAGACGCTGTTTGCGGCGTTTTTGGTGGATGCGGTTGATCTTCTGCTGTCCCTGCTGCGGGTTCTCACGCACATCGTGGGTCGGTACCGCCACCACCGGGCAGAGCATGGTCGGCTTGTCGTCATCAAGACCGTGGAAGAAATTGAAGACGTTGAAGTGGGCAGCGGCACCGAAAGTCTCGATGTTGGGATTGAGCTCTTCCAGGTGACGGCGGATGCCCTCCTCGCGATCGTCCATGCAGAAGATGATCTGCGCCTCCGGACGGTTTTCGCGGCTGCGCCAGTTGCCGCGGCCATGGTTGTTGACGATGGTGTTGAGAATCTTGTCTCGGTAGTTGTTTTCGTAGGCGCGCAGCCAGATGAAACCGGTCTGGTTGGCGTCGAGTCCGTCCAGGCAGCTGAAAATCGCCTCGATCTGCTCCCGGTCGAGGGCGCGCAGTTGCAGGCCGGAGAGCCCGAGGTGCTGGGCCAGGCGAAACAGCCGCCAGCCGCTACGGTAGACGCTGTGTTCGCCCGGCTTGTCGGCGTCCGAACTCTGGCGCCAGGTCCAGACCATGTCGGCCAGTTGTTCCCACTGGTGATACTCCTCGCCCTCCTGCGGTGAGTGGCCCACAAGCCGCTGCGCCCGATGGGTAAGGTATTCAGGCATGCGGGCGCTAAACAGGATGTAGCGCACATAAAATTCGGAGCGCCGACGGCGGAAGGTCCCGCGCAGGATGTCGAGGTTGGGCTCGATGTTCCACTGATCGGCACACAGACGCTGGGCGAACAGCCGCTCCAGAATCAGCCGTACCGCCAGGTAGTCGGTCATGTCTACCCTGACCTGGTCCAGCCCTTCGTAGCCGGGATGGAGGTGGCGCCACAGGAACATCCCCGACCAGCCCGGCATCTCCAATGCCAGCTGTTCGAGATAGGATGTCCAGTGCACTTCATCGATTCCCAGCAGGTGCAGCTCGGTAATGATCGTCTCGAGCGCATCCTCCGGCAGCACTTCGATATCCTCACGTGTGCCGCTCATTTCGTCGAACAGCCAGCCCAGGTCGCGCAAGGCGTTGCGTCGCCAGGCGGCATAGAAACCGTCGTCACCTCGATCGTGCCAGGCAGCCTGTCCCTGGTCGAGATAGTTGCCCAACTGGCGGATCAGCAGGGGTCGGAAGTCGTCGAGCAAATCGTGACCGGTCAGCGTCTGCAGTAGGCCACTCAGGGTCAGGTTGTCACCGACACGCTTAAACAGGTCACCCAACAGGTGGATGCTCTCCTTCCGAATGCGCTGGTGGCTGCGACCCGGTTCGGCCTGGGTTTCGTCGTCAGCGGTCTGGGAGAGCAGCATCTCCGCCCGTTCCGGTGTCAGATCGAGCAGGTCCTCCGGGTGTACCAGGAAATGCTCGAGTCCGAGTGCCTCAAGCGAGGCGTGCCACAGGTCATTGATGGCGGCTGCCTCGGAATTATGGCCGTCGGCAGCTGCGGCCTGCAGCAGAATTTTCCGGCTTTCGTCGGAAACGTCGGGCTGGAAGCTGTTGAGGGCGTCCCTGGCCTCCATTTGCCAGTTGAGCTGACAACCAGTGACTGGTTTTAACGGATGGACCAGAGAGGCAATATAGATGTCGCGACGACTGAAGGTGCGGTCGCCTACGGTAAACAGCTCTTCTCCGACTTCAAGGGACTCTTCAAGATCAAGCACTCCCTCCAGATCGGCCCGGCTGATGCGACCAGCGGCATAGTATTCACGGAACCGCTCCGGCGTTTCATAACCGCGGTTGCCGGTGATGCGCTCGGCCTCGGCTACCGCTTCGGGGAAGGTCATATGCTCAAAGCCGTGTAGGGTGTTGTGGTGCACGAAATCCTTGATCGGCGCTTGCGCCGGCAGGATGTGCTCGAACTGTTTGATCGCCTCGGCCAAGCGTTCGCGGACGGCTTCGATGTCGTATTGCAGGAATTGTTCACCCATGACCTAGCCCCCCGCGAACAAACCGCTGACTTGGATAATGGAGGCCGACATCATCTGCAGTGCCGTGGCGGGAAAGATGCCGATAAAGAGGATACCGATCGACAGAATACCGGCCGCTGCCATCTCCGGGGTGCGCAGATCCTCGATCCCCTGCATCTTGCGACTTACCGGGCCAGTGAAGAGACGACCGATGGTGCGGATGGCGTAGGCAGCGCTGATCATGACGCCGATGCTGAGCAGTACCACCACCCAGCCCCAGCGAGCGAAGCCGCCGACAATGGCGT
Organism: Solemya velesiana gill symbiont; assembly: GCF_002020805.1. GTDB lineage: Bacteria > Pseudomonadota > Gammaproteobacteria > Chromatiales > Chromatiaceae > Sedimenticola_A. Next base: position 11,195 of record NZ_MPRJ01000072.1, read on the forward strand.
GCAGCTCGGCGACGAAGCCGGCGGTGCCGGGCATGCCGACGGCGCCGACGAAGGCAAGCACGGTAAAGAAGGCGAAGCGCGGCGTGCTGCGCATTAGCGAGCTGTAGTCGTTAATGTCGCGGGTATGGGTGCGCTCGTAGAGCAGGCCGATGAGCAGGAACAGGGCGCCGGCCACCAGACCGTGGGCCACCATCTGCATCACGGCACCGGTGAGGCCGGTCTGGTTGAGGGTAGCGATGCCGAGCAACACCACGCCCATGTGGCTAACGGAGGAATAGGCTATCATCCCCTTGAGATCGCTCTGGCGCCAGGCCAGCAGGCCGCCGTAGACCAGGCTGAACAGCGCCAGTCCGGCCAGGATGCCCTGCATCGACACCACTGCCTCAGGCAAGGTAGTGGCGGCGCGGATCAAGCCGTAGGAACCCATCTTCAGCAGGATGCCGGAGAGCAGGATCGACACCGGGCTCGGCGCCTCCACATGGGCCAGCGGCAGCCAGCCGTGGATGGGGAAGATCGGCATCTTAACGCCGAAGCCCACCAGGAAACCGAGAAAGATCAGCAGTTGCTTGTGCTGCGACAGGGCGTTTCCGGCGGCGGCCATCTCCGCCATGCCGAAGCTGTGCTGCGGCATGCCATCGTAGAGCACCAGCATGCTCACCAGCATAAAAACCGAGCCGCCCATGGTGTAGAGCACGAAGTTGAGCGAGGCCATCTGCCGACCCTTGCCGCCCCAGCGGTCGATAAGGAAGAAGAGCGGGATCAGGGTCAATTCCCAGAAGACGTAGAACAGCGCCCAGTCCTGCGCCATGAAGACGCCGAGCATCGCCGTCTCCAGCAACAGCATCAGCATATAGTAGCCCTTGCTGCTGTCGCGGATGGAGGTCGAGGCGAGGATGGCGATGAAGCTGAGCAGGGTCGCCAGCAGAACCATGGGGAAGGAGATGCCGTCGATGCCGAGGGCGTAGGAGGTGCCCATGCGCACATTCCAGGGCACGTGTTCGACGAACTGCAACGCCGGATTGGCGCTGTCGAAGCTGCCGATCAGGCTCCAGGAGAGGAGCAAGGTCAGCCCTGAGACGCCGATGGCGACACGGCGAATCAGCAGCCCATTGCCGGCCGGCAGCAGGATAATGGCCGCAGATCCCAGCACGGGCAGCAGCAGCAGCAGACTCAAAATCCCCATATCACCTCAAGCTATTTTTATGGATTATAGATCACGAAACCCATAAGAATATCATAAAATACAACTGAAGAATTGCTGTTTTTATCTTTCCGCCGCGGAGAACCTAGACATGATGTTTTGACCTGCCCAGAGCCTCAGCGAACGTGGATTATGTTGAGATTGACACATCACACAGGGCCACATTGAGGAGGCAGGTCATGAAAGAGCATATCGCAAAAGCCATTGCAGAACAGACGGTATCAGCACGGGTAAAGACCACAGACTGGAGCCGATACGGTGCCTTTGTCGGACTGGATGTCCACAAGGTCACAGAGATGCGTTGCACGATTATGAATATCCTGGAAATATCCGCGAGCTTGAAAATATCATAGAACGCGCAGTAACTCTGACTCAGGAAAAAAAGTATCTAAGACAAACTTCCCACCTGCTTTAGGGATGGTCTGAAAAATAAGAGTTTTCATTCACCAGGCACCAAAATTCAAATATCCGTCAAATAAGCCTGTCTTTTATCCCCGAATTGGCCTTGAATT
>NZ_MPRJ01000073.1 GCF_002020805.1 Solemya velesiana gill symbiont
AATCCTGCTGTATGTCGGGGCCGCGCATCGTGGTTGCTTCCTTTCTCTTGGGGTAGACGTTATCTTCAGGATTCAGGGGAGAATTTCAACAGCCTGTTAAAAGCGCTGCTGACCAACTGGAACAGAAGATACAGGAGCGGACAGTTGACCTGATCTACGCAAAGGACGAAGCCGACCAAGCCAACCAGATCAAGTCGCAGTTTCTCTCCAGGATGAGTCACGAACTGCGCACACCGCTCAATTCGATCATCGGATTCACCCAGCTACTGGTCAAGAACAGCAGGGATACGCTTGCACCACCACAGCAGGAGCAGGTGGCCCATATCAACAGCTCCAGTCAGCACCTGATGGCACTGATCAACGACATACTCGACATCTCTCGTATCGAGTCCGGAAAGGTGCACATCAATCTGGAGCCGGTCTATCCTGGACAACACCATTCAACTGGCGAAGCCCATCGCCCTCAAAAACGATATCTAGATAATGGACCAGACGGCTCAGAGTGAGTTCTGCTCTGTCATGGCAGACCAGACCCGGCTCACCCAGGTCATCCTCAACCTGCTCGCCAACGCCATCAAGTACAACCCCCTGAAGGCAGCGTTTACCTTATGGCATCGGTGGTGGATGAAAAACTCAGGCTCTATATCGCAGATACCGGCCCGGGCATTCATAAGCACCAGTTGGCCACCATTTTTGAGCCCTTTGAACGTCTCGACCGGGAAAGAGAGGAGATCGAGGGCACCGGAATCGGGTTGACCATTGCCAAGCAGTTGATCGAGTTGATAGATGGACAGATAGGCGTAACCAGCAGCCTTGGCGAAGGGTCCACCTTCTTCATCGAACTTCCTGTCACTCACGCCGAACCGGTTCGTCACACCAAGGTGGTAGAACTACCCGGCGCGGATGAACAATCCCGCAAGGAACTGGTACTGCCATCCGCAACACAGAACCACGACCAGGAAGTGGTCCTCTACGTGGAGGACAACAAGATCAACCGGACCCTGATGGAGCACATCTTCGCTGAACGATCTGACATAGAGCTGGTGATGGCGGAGACTGCCCGAAAAGGTATCGCGCTCGCACTATCGGTAGAGCCGATACTGATCATGATGGACATCCGCCTGCCCGATGGTACCGGCTACGATGCCCTTGCAAAGCTACAAGCCAATGAGAAGACTGCCGACATTCCCGTTGTCGCCGTCAGCGCCAACGTAACCGAACACGATATTCTGCAGGGAAGAGAGGCTGGCTTCATCGAGTACCTGGAAAAGCCCGTGGACATCAAACGACTGATGAAGCTTATCGACCTCTACATGGATGACCGGGAAGCGCTGCCCAACTGATGACTCGCGTGATGTGGAGATGATTCGCCAGGATGGCGGCATTCAATCTCCCATCAGTCCCTTGAAACGCTCTCTCACAGCAGGCAGTCGCTCTTTCAGAATCTTCCTGACCAGGGGCCGTACTTGGTCGGCATCCATACCCGGAACCAGGTGTGGGTCGTAAAGCACCTGCAAAAACAGCTTGTCCAGGGGGGGCAGTTCATCGAAAACGCTCTTGTCGTTGAAAATCGAGGGGTAGAGATCGTCCGAGTCGTTGGGCAGCCCAAGCCCCTGGGTGATCTCCTCCACAACGCATGCCGGCAGCTTTCCCCTGGCCCGTGCCTTGCCAGGTGGTATAGCAATGAACACCCGCAGGATCTCACCTGCTGCCGTGGCATGAAGACGGGCGATACAGACGCTCTTATCAAGCAGTTCGCGTGTGAACGGTGTCTTTGAGTAATAATCGCCGATAGCCTTTGGGAGGCGTGCGGTGAGTTCGAACAGGATGAACATGTTGGCATCGGCTTTACGATCTACCCGGCTGATTGGGTGATCGATCACCCTGGAAAGGGTGGCGATGTGATCGTCCACCAGGCGCTTCTGAATCTCGGTCATGCCGGCGCGGCTGTCGATGTAGATGCGCACCGGTTGGCATCACTTGCGCAGGGGCTGGGATTTGCCCTTCTCATACTCGGCCTTGAGGGCAACCTCTTCAAAGCCGTGAAGCAGGTAATCCTCTTCCAGCCAGCGTAGACCGGTGACGCAAAGAAAAACCCCGAGCAACAGCAGAATGGTCAGGATCCTGCGCTGCATCGGGGTTGAACCCATCAGGCTATCAGGCCCGGCGCCAGGTGGTGCCCTGGGGCCCGTCCTCCAGCAGGATGCCCTGCTCCTTGAGTTCGTCGCGAATACGGTCGGCTGAACCCCAGTCCTTGTTGGCCTTGGCATCGATACGCTGCTGAATCAGCTGTTCGATCTCCTGGTCGCCCAGGCCACCCTCCTCGCTGGAGGCGCCGCTGCGCAGGTAGGCCTCGGGATCGTCCTGCAGGATACCCAGCATGTCGCCTAGGCGTTTCAGTTCTGCACCCAGGGCTGCAGCCTTCTGCTCATCTTCAGCCCGAACCCGGTTGATCTCCCGCACCAGATCGAACATTACGGCCAGGGCCTCGGGAGAGTTGAAGTCGTCATCCATCGCATCATAGAAACGCGCTGTAAAATCCTCGCCACCCGCTGGTTCGGCATCGGGCAGATCACGCAGTGCGGTGTAGAAGCGTGTCAGTGCGCCTCGGGCATTGTCCAGGTGCTCGTCGTCATAGTTGAGGGGGCTGCGATACTGACTGGTAAGGATGAAGTAACGCACCTCTTCGGCCTGGTAGCGGGCAAGAATCTCACGCACGGTGAAGAAGTTGCCCAGGGACTTCGACATCTTCTCTTCATTGATGCGCACGAATCCGTTATGCATCCAGTAATTGACGAATCGCTTGCCGGTAGCACCCTCGGACTGGGCAATCTCGTTCTCATGATGGGGGAAGGTAAGATCGGCACCGCCGCCATGGATATCGAAGGTGTCTCCCAGGCAGCAGGTGGACATCGCCGAACACTCGATATGCCAGCCGGGCCGCCCCTGGCCCCAGGGTGAATCCCAGGCGGGCTCGCCGGGCTTGGCCGCTTTCCAGAGCGCGAAGTCCAGGGGATCGCGCTTGATCTCGTCCACCTCTACCCTTGCGCCGGACTCCAGGTCGTCGATGGATTTGCCGGACAGCTTGCCGTACTCAGGGAAACTGCCCACATCGAAGTAGACGTCGCCATTGCCTGCTGCATAGGCGTGACCATTGTCGATCAGCTTCTCCACCATGGCGATGATTTCCGCCAGGTGGGTGGTGGCCCGCGGTTCATCATCCGGCGGCAGGATACCCAGTGCCTCAGCGTCTTCGTGCATGGCCTGGATGAAGCGTTCGGTGAGATCGCCAAAGGGCTCGCCGTTCTCATTGGCCCGGTTGATGATCTTGTCGTCGATATCGGTGATATTGCGGATGTAGGTCACATCGTAGCCACGGGCCTTCATGTAACGGTAGACGACGTCGAAAACCACCATCACCCGGGCGTGCCCCAGGTGGCAGAGATCGTAGACCGTCATGCCACAGACGTACATCCGCACCCTGCCTGGCTCGATGGGCTTGAACTCTTCTTTCTGATTGGTGAAATCGTTGTAGATCTTCAGCATGCTGACTCCAGAACGGGCTTCGCCGTCAACGCGGATAACGAATATGCCGCGCATGGTAAACGAAATCCCGCCCCGCAACAAAGACCAGAGGGCCAAATTGTCGCAAAATGGGGTTTTTCCCGGGGCCATCGATTATCATCCCATCTTTGCCTGAAATTGCCGAATCCATCCGCTACCAACGAGGTCACGATGATCAAGCACACTTTTCGCCTTTTTGCCGCCCTTCTTCTGAGCCTGGGGCTTGCCGCCACCGCCGGCACCGAAACCACCCGCGTACTGATGAAAACCAACATGGGTGACATCGAGATCGAACTCTACGGAGACAAGGCGCCGAAATCAGTCGAGAACTTCCTCAACTACGTGGACAAGGGGTTCTACAACGGCACCGTGTTCCACCGGGTGATCAACAGCTTCATGATCCAGGGCGGCGGCTTCAACAAGGCAATGAACAAGAAGCACACTGATGACCCCATAACCAACGAAGCCAAGAACGGCCTGAAGAACGAGCGCGGCACCATCGCCATGGCCCGCACCAGCGACCCCCACTCCGCCACCTCCCAGTTCTTCATCAACCACGTGGACAACAAGAACCTCGACTATCCCAGTTTCGACGGCTGGGGCTACGCCGTATTCGGCAAGGTCACCCGAGGCCTTGAGACCGTGGACAAGATTGCCGACGTTTACACCATCACCAAGAGCTACATGAAGAACGTGCCTGAAAAACCGGTGGTGATCGAGAGCGTCACCCGAATTGAAACTCAGAAATAAGGAAGCGAAGCATGATTACGCTGAAAACCAACAAGGGCGACATCGTCATCGAACTGGATGAAGCCAACGCCCCCAAGACCTGCGCCAACTTCAAGCAGTACATGAAAGACGGCCACTTCGACGGCACCATATTCCACCGTGTGATCGACAACTTCATGATCCAGGGCGGCGGTTTCGAGCCCGGTATGTTCGAGAAGCCCACCCGCGATCCCATCGAGAACGAGGCGAAGAACGGCCTGAGCAATCTCACTGGCACCATCGCCATGGCTCGCACCATGGAGCCTCACTCGGCCTCCGCCCAGTTCTTTATCAACGTGGCGGACAACAAGTTCCTGGACTACCCGGGGCAGGACGGCTGGGGCTACTGCGTGTTCGGCAAGGTGACCACCGGCATGGACGTGATCAACGCCATCAAGGGTGTGGAGACCACCACCCGCGCCGTCCACCAGGGCGTACCGGTGGATGACATCGTGATCGAACAGGCGACCACCGAAGAAGAGGGTGAAGAGTAAGACCAGCCTGACCGCTCTCCATGACCGACACCCTTCTGATATCAGACCTGCACCTGTCAGGGGAGCGTCCTGATACCGTGAACCTGTTCCTCCGCTTCCTGGAGGAGCAGGCCATCGGTTCCACGGGCCTCTATATCCTGGGCGACCTGTTCGATGCCTGGATCGGCGACGACGACCGTACCCCGCCCATACCCAAAATCCTCGATGCCCTGAAATGGGTCACCGGTTCAGGAACCGAAACCTACCTGATGCACGGCAACCGGGATTTTCTGATTAGCCAGGCCTTTACCGAAGCCACCGGCTGCGCCCTGCTGAATGATCCCACCGTTGTAACCCTTGCAGGAGCGCCTACCCTGCTGATGCACGGCGACCTGCTCTGTACCGACGACCTGGAGTACCAGCAGGCCCGCAAGTTCCTGCGCAGCCCGGCATTCATCGATGACATGATGTCCAAGAGCCTTGAAGAGCGGGCCGCCGTGGCGGCGGAGTACCGCAAGCGCAGCAAGGAAGTGGTATCGCGCAATGCCGCGGAGATCATGGACGTGAACCAGCAGACCGTGGCGGAGTACATGCGGGAACATGGCGTAACCACCCTCATCCACGGCCACACCCATAGACCTGGCATCCACGACTTCCAGTTGGACGGCAAGCCGGCCAGGCGCTACGTGCTGGACCAGTGGCACCATGACCAGGGATCATATCTAAAGGCCACAGACCAGGCCATCTCGGCGCAAATCTTTGCCGGCTGATTACCGCCATTTCAGATAAGACGAATCATCCTTTACCCGCATTTCCGGCTAGATCACCCCGATTCGATATAAAGCAAACAATCCACCCGGTTTATTTTTCAGTCATGAAAAGCATAGCGGTTCCTGCCACCTTCCTTGGCTGCATATAGCGCTTCGTCGGCAAACTTCACTAGCTGGACCTGATCCGTGGAGTGCCGGGGATAGAGACTGATCCCGATACTGCAGCCAATCTTGCAGATATTCCCTTCTAGATCGAAAGGCTGGTTGAGACTGTCGATGATGCGCTGTGCCGCTTCTGCAAAGTGCTGTACCTTTCCAGCGCCACGAAGCACCGCGCAGAACTCGTCCCCCCCCCACCCGGGCAATGGTGTCTTCATCCCGCAAGCAGGTCTGTACACGCTCGGTTACTCCCTTGAGCAGAAGGTCGCCGACTTTGTGGCCATAGGTATCATTCACGGCCTTGAACTTATCAAGGTCGAAGAACAGTACAGCAATCTTCTCACCCGAGCGTTTGGCGTGCCGAATAGCCTGTCCAAGGCGATCGTTGAAAACAAGGCGATTAGGAAGACCGGTGAGTGCATCATGGAATGCCATGTGCTGGAGATCCTCAACACGCTTTCTCTGCTCGGTGACATCGGAGAGGATACCGACATAATGGGTCACCTCACCCCGCTGGTTGTATATAGCGCTTATCCGCAACGCCTCTGCAAACAGCTGCCCGTCATGGCGGCGGTTCCAGATCTCGCCACTCCAGCTTCCTTCCTCCTTCAGGGTGCGCCACATCTCCTGGAAGAATTCCGGTGGATGGCGACCGGATGCAAGCAGGCTGGGACTCTTGCCAACAACTTCCTCTTGCGTGTACCCCGTGAGTTCTGTAAATGCAGGATTGACCGCTTCGATTATCGCATCCTTATTGGTGACGATAACCCCTTCACTCGTGAACTCCATCACCTGCGCACCGAGCTTGAGCTGCTGCTCTATCTCCATGCGCTCTGTCAGGTCTACAGTGGTACCGACAAAGCGGACAGGCTTGCCTGCACGATTCCATATGGCTTTGCCACGAGTGAGCACCCAACGATAGCCCTCACTCTTGGTGCGCATGCGCACGATCACTTCGAAGCGGTCAACCACCCTTGCGAGGTAGGCATCAGCGGCTCGGCGGAATTTGTGGGCATCTTCCGGGTGAACCCTGTTCAGGGTCTCATCTATTTCATCACCGATTTCATCCTCGGAATACCCGAGCATGGCTTTGGAACGTGTAGAGTAAAAGGCTCGTTTGGTCTCCAGATCCCAGTCCCAAACCCCATCGCGGGAACCCTCCATCGCCAGTTCGAAACGTTCTTCGGACTGCTTCAGTGCCTTCTTGGTTTTTTTCAGCTCGTCAACAGAGTCCTGCCACATCTTCTGGATGCGGTCACCCTGAGCAACGCTCTGCTTCAGCAGCTTGTTTTGCCGCTCCAGTTCCCGCAACTGTTCCTTAATTCCCTGGATATCATCTCGATCATTCACATCACCCAAGGATCAATCCTCCAAATCCGCATAGACGATGTCCGTGCCACACCGCAACTCATTGAGGTAGTTTTTCGCCTCCTCGACATGCCCAGGGTCGATGATTGAACCGTGCTGGGGGAGAATGGCATCGATATCCACACCCTCCAGGCGCCGCAAGAAACCACGCGCAGCCAGATTGAATGCCATGTTATCCATGTGGAAGAGGTTCATCTTCATGGTGTGCTCGTCAAAGTCACTGGCCACCAATTGCCAATCGATATCCAGGGCAGCCCAAATGTCGCTGGAGAATAGAAATTTCGACACTGAATCATAGGTGGTAAAGGCGCCCGGAAAATGCAGGAAGGGCGACTCGATAAAATCCAGGGTATTGCCTGAAGCAAATTGGTAACTGCCATTTTCAGAAATATCAAAAAAGCTGTAATCCGCGGTACCGTAATGGGGCAGTAGCACATTGGTCCGGGGCGAGGTGATGATGTCGCATCCAGGGACACGCTCCAGCCAATCCACCATGGAAGCTGCAATGTCCGGATCCTGGTGAGAAATCACCAAGCCGCAGACCTGCTCTGGCGGAATGATCTGTTCAACCCTTTCCCAGACCTGCTGAAAAAAAGCGCGGCTGCCGGGATCGGTTATCACCGCCTGGTCACCGTCACATATGAGATAGGTATTACAGCGGAATGCCGTCTCGTCTGTGATTCCCAGCCAATAGACGGCATGCCCACCTTGCCTGAAGAGCGTGGTCTGTCGCGTCATGTCGACCTGAATACCGGACAACTGCGTAACGGCTATATCGTTCATGGTTTTCCTCCTCCGGCAGCATTCCGGCCGCGTCCTTGCCGTACACCGCTATCCAAATCAGATTGCCCTATTCAGTAATTCTAGTCAGGAACTAAAAGATATCCATACAGCATGCGTTGTTTTGCGCAGGTAAGCGTTCAGCTGTGCCGTAAGCTGTTGGCCTGGCAATTAAAAGTTTTATTGTCTTCGGTGTTTATATTGAATCACGGGTAACCCGGCGCGGGTTCTACCGGCTTTTGCAGATCGCCTCCAGCCGCTCCAACTCGCGCTCACTGAAGCCAGCTTCCCTGCGTGCCTCCTTGTGCAGGGGGCAGCGGATCTCGTTGCCGAGATACTCCGCCAGCAGGTCGAAATAGGTCTGTTCAGGTTCGAGGCCGCGCTGCTCACAGAGATAGTGAAACCAGCGGGAACCCATGGTCACATGGCCCACCTCTTCGCGCAGGATCACCTCCAGGGCTGCCACGGTGGGGGCATCTCCGGCGGACTCGAATCGATCCTTGATACCCGGCGTAACATCCAGCCCCCTCGCCTCCATCATCCGGGGAATCAGGGCCATTCTCACCAGGGGATCATGGGCAGTTTTCCGCGCCATGTCCCAGAGGCCGGTATGGGCGGGAAAGTCACCGTAGTCGCGGCCCGCTTCCTGCAGCCGCTCCCGCAGCAGGACGAAGTGCTCCGCCTCCTCTTTTGCCACCTGCACCCAGTCGTCGTAGTAGGCATCTGGCATATTACGAAAGCGGAAGACTGCATCACAGGCTAGGTTGATGGCATTGAACTCAATGTGGGCCACGGCGTGGATCATCGCCAGCCTGCCCTCCTCGGTATGCAGGGAGCGCCGCTTCAGCTTGCGGGGATGAACGAGTTCCGGGCGTTCCGGATGTCCGGCAATCTCGACACCGGGCAGTTCGATGTCGCCTGTCGTTAACTCACCAGCCTGCCAAGCCCTGGAGAGCGCATGGGCCAAAGCCAGTTTCTCATCCACGTCAGTGGCGCAGAGGCAGAGACATGCCTGGTAAAAGAGGTTGTATTCGAATTCAGACTTCACCAGCTGATTTTACCCCAACCTTAAGACCGATCATCAGGTCCATCACGTTGGTGCCGGTCGGGCCTGTACTCACCAGATCACCGCTGGCCTCAAGCAGGGATCCCGAATCGGCCTGGGCAAGAGACTCATCCGCCTTGAATCCCTCCTGGCGTCCGCGTCCCAGGGTGCCGCCATCCACAAGGGCGCCTGCATCCTCTCCGGGACCGTCGGTACCATCCGTACCGCAAGAGAGAAAGCAAATATCCTTCACACCTTCGATCACCGTCGCCGTGGCCAGCGCGAGGTGCTGGTTGCGGCCACCCCGCCCTGGATTTTCTGGCAGTATCACGGTGGGTTCACCACCCCAGATATATACCCCGGGCAGTGCATCGAGCATCTCCAGAGCAAGGCACCTGCCGCTGTTTTCAGCATCGGCACTGATGAAGGCATGGCTTACCTTGGTCTCGTAACCCAGTTCCCCGGCTTTCTCTGCTGCGGCTTCCCTTGCCCTTCGCAGGTTGGCCACGACTGCGAGGCTTACATCGACCCCGGCACCCCCGGTCTTTTCAGGAACTGCCGCCAGGAGTTCCTGGATCCAGCCAGGTGTATCACCACTTGGTGCAAACGCTTCCTGCTCCTCGGCCACCAGCAGCCCGGAGCCGATAATGCCCGGGTCGTCTCCGGGCACATCCGAGATCAGTAGCCCCACCATCTCGCGCTGACCAAGAAACTGAAGCAGGCCGCCCTCCTTGATCCGGGAGATCCGTTTGCGTATTCGATTGATGGCCGTGATAGAGAGACCACTGCCCAGGAGCCAGTCGTTTAACCGGCCCAGTTGCCCAGGCGCCACCCCTTCGGGCAACAGTTCCACCAGGCTGGAGGTTCCGCCTGAAATGAGGAACAGCACCGGCCGCTCCTCGGGCAACCCTTCGAGATAGGCCACTAACCGCTGCCCCGCCTCAAGACTGCTCTCGTCCGGCACCGGGTGGCTGCTCTCAATGCCGTCAAAACGGGAAGCCTCGATCCATTGGCGGTTAAGGTGCCCATGCTTGGTAATCACAAGGCCATCCTCAAGCTGTTCACCCAGGACGTCCACAGCGCCCTGGGCCATCGCCTCTGCTGCTTTGCCGACGGCCACCAGGACCATGTGCCTTCGATGGGATTGGCCTCCAGGTGCTCCTTCACAGTGCTCCTGCCACCCACCGCCTCCACGGCAGATTCGAAGATCTGAAGCAGATCGGAACGGGCCTTCCGGATATCCTGCATTGTTATAAAGCCTCTCTCTGGTGACATAAATCAAGCTACGCACAGGCTAACAGATTCATCGTTCTTCACAACATATGTGATAAGCTGGTTGGCTATTGCGCACCCCAGGGGGAACGGTTTTGGAAAGCATACAGTTTCGCAACAATCTCAGCACAAAAATTCTGCTGAGGATGATTATCGTCGCTGCAGCAAGTGCTGCTCTATTGATCTGGAAACTGGACTTCATCAACGATGTCTATTTTCGGAACCAGCTCACCGCCACCGGCCTGATCATCAATGGCTCGATCATGGCGCTGTTCCTACTGGGCCTTCTCAAAATCATCTGGATCCTGGTGGCCTATGGCAGGGAGGAGAGCGCTGTCAAACGTTTCGTCGAGAACCTGGAAGAGAATGTGAGCCCTCTGATAGAGGTCAATGAAAACAGCATCATGGCTCGACGCTATCGCACCATGGAACACATGCACCAAGCCAACACCCCGGTGAATCACAACGCCCTGGCCTCCACCCTGGTGGCCTCCGAGAGCACACGCAACAGCTTTCCCAAGTTTATCAACAATATCCTGATTCTGACCGGCGTATTCGGTACTATCGTATCGCTCTCCATCGCCCTGATCGGCGCCTCGGATCTGCTGGCCTCGGCAGTCAATGTCGATGGCATGGGCCTGGTTGTACATGGCATGTCAACCGCCCTCTCCACCACCATCACCGCTATCGTCTGCTACATCTACTTCGGCTACTTCTACCTGAAGCTGACCGATGTGCAGACCAACCTGGTAAGTGCCGTGGAGCAGGTCACCAACAACTACCTGTTGCCCCGTTTCCAGGTACAGACCGAGAGCATCCTCTACGAATTCACCGGACTGATCCGATCCCTGCAGGGCCTGGTGAACCAGATGGAAGGATCCCAGGAGTCCTACAACCAGCTCGCGGACGAGATGAAGAAGTCCCAGCAGGCGTTCGAGGACCTGGAGAACCGAATCGGCTCAGCACTGGTGGATATCTACAAGACTAAGATCCAGCCGGTGGCAGACGACATGAACGACATCAAGAAGCTGCTCAAGATCGGCTTCCGTCTGCCGGAATAACCCATGCTACCCAACAGCAGCTTCACCGACCTGCGCCTGAACAGGCAGGAGGGCCAGAACCAGGAGAGCTTCTGGCCTTCGTTCACCGATATCATGACGGTAATCGTGATGATCTTCATGATCGCCATGGTGGTCCTGCTGCTGCGTAACATCGAGCTGATGAACCAACTGCGCGCCACAATGGAAGCTGAGCGCTCCGCCATGGAGCTTGCCCGCACAACCGGCGAAGAGAAAGAGAGCCTGGCGCTCAAGCTGATTGATGCCGAGAACAGGCTCTCCATGCTCAAGATCCGGGTAATGCGCCTGAAAGAGCAGAGTCAGCAACAGGAAACCACCATTGGGACCCAGGGCGTCGAGATCTCCAAGTTGATGGCGGAGAAAGAGGACCTGGCCCTGAGACGTGACCAACTGGTGGCGGAGAACTTCACCCTGGGTGAGAAACTGAAGCGCTCAGAAACCCAGATGAATACCCTTCAGCAGAACTACGACACCCTGCAACAGAACTACAACACGACCCAGCAGCAACTGACCGATTCCCAGCAGTTGCTGGCAGAGACCCAGGCCACCCTGAGCGGCATGAAGTCACAGGTCCAGGCCATTCAGCAACAGTTGGCCAGCCTGCAGGACCGATACACCGTACAGTCAGAGGAACTGCAACTGGCCAAGGCCTCGGGCCGCCAGGCGGTTATCGAATTGAGCTCCCTGCGCGGCGAATATCGTGAACTCAAGATCAAGTACGACAAACTGGTGCGCCCCGCCCGTTCACCCGAGGGACGCTACCTGGTCGATGTCCGCTACAGCAAGGTTGGGGATGCATTCGTAATTGACGTCAAGAGCCAGGATGACAAGGAATTCAAGCGGGTATCCCAGCAGGTTTTGGAGCAGAAGCTGAGTCAATTAAAGGCTGTAAAAAGCGACGGGCTCTATATCAAGGTTATCTTCCCTGAGGACAGCGGTCTCTCCTTCAACGAGGCGTGGAGCTTCACAAACAATCTCCACAACCGCTATGACTACTACTACCAGGAAGATGCCCCGGGCCTGATCCCGATGCCTGCAGAGATAAGCGAGTAAAAAGGTCGGTATAAGATGCTGTGCGGTATGGGCCGGGTTTTCGAAAGGCCCATACCACTATTCAGAGTACCGGGGTTGGTTTATCACCCTTGATTGAACCGTTCAGAACCAGGCGGACAGCCTTTCTCTCTTCAAGTCACTATCCCTCAGACAGCGAAAGCTTCGCATGTAAATTCAACCTGTGCTGATTCCTTCAGCTGTGAACCGGGGCCTGTCATCAGGTCCCATGCACACCCCTGTCAAGAGTGATTAGACATATGATTTACCAGTAATTTCACATGCAATAAAGGGAACCTCGAAAAACACCGTCGTCATCATCAGCTGATCACGTGACCGGTTAAAACAGCAGCCCAATATTCGATTTCCCGTTCATTTCTTCGTTC
>NZ_MPRJ01000074.1 GCF_002020805.1 Solemya velesiana gill symbiont
GCCAAGCCATTCCAGTGGACCAAGAGTGCTGAGAAAATTATTGCCTCGGTGAATAGGGCAAAGAATGCGTTGCCGAATTAACCGCATGGCCCACTAGGGAAAACCTCTACAAGAATGCGGCTATTTTCATATCTGTTAAGTGATTGAGCTTCATGGCATAAATCTGGGGTAAATAGTTTATGAAATGCCAATATTTCGGCCCGTGCACAAAAAAACCGACCTACATGAGGCCGGTTTCTGTACAGCGGGATCGCGTTATGCCTGGGTATTAACTGACAAGCGCCTTGACCACATTTTCCAGCTGTGTAGTCAGGTTTTCCACCTGGTCACCATCCTTCCCCTCGATCATTACCCGAATCAGGGGTTCGGTACCGGAGGGGCGTAAAAGTACCCGACCGTTTTCACCGAGCTCATTTTCCACAGCCTTCACAGCATTCTGGAGTTGCTCAGACGCCATTACCTCCCTGGCCGATGCCATTCCAAGGTGAACGTTTCGCAACAGTTGGGGGAATTTCTCCACATCGACACGCAGTTCACCCAGTGATTTACCACTCTTGAAGACCTCGGCCAGCACTTGGAGCGCTGAAACAATACCGTCGCCGGTGGTGGTTCGGTCCAGGCAGATGATATGGCCGGAAGGTTCGCCGCCAAGCACCCAGTTCTTCTCCACCAACCGCTCCATGATGTAGCGGTCGCCAACATCTGTTCTCTCCAGTCCAATGCCCAGCTTGCCAAGGGCGAGCTCCAATCCAAGGTTGGTCATCTGGGTACCCACCACTGAACCACTCATACCACCATTATCGAGGCGGGATACGGCAATGATATAGAGAATGTCATCGCCGTCGAGGACCTCCCCTTCACCGTCCACCATGATGAGGCGATCCCCATCACCATCAAAGGCTATGCCCAGATCGGCACGGTGCTCCAATACAGCATTCTGTAATGCCGCCTCGTTGGTAGAGCCGACACCCGCATTGATGTTCAGGCCGTCCGGTTCTGCGCCTATGGTAATGACCTCTGCGCCCAGTTCGCTGAAAACGTGCGGTGCAATATGGTAGGTAGCGCCATTGGCACAATCGATCACCAGGCGCAGACCCTTGAAGTTCATGGTCCAGGGAATGGTACTTTTACAAAACTCCACGTAACGCCCTGCAGCGTCACTCACCCGGAAAGCCTTGCCCAGCTTATCGGATTCGACCGTTGTCATCGGCTTATCGAGTTCAGCCTCGATAGCCAGTTCTACCTCGTCAGGCAGTTTTTTGCCTTCGGCTGAAAAAAACTTGATACCGTTGTCATAGTGGGGGTTGTGCGACGCACTGATGACGATACCTGCATCGGCATGCAGTGTCTGCGTCAGGTAGGCGATCCCCGGTGTCGGCATGGGGCCGAGCAGGTGGATATCCACACCTGCTGCAACCAACCCCGCCTCCAGGGCAGATTCGAACATGTAGCCGGAAATACGCGTGTCCTTACCGATCAGAACTTTGCCACCCTGCTCGCCCCCGAGAACCCGGCCCGCGGCCCAGCCCAGCTTGAGAACGAATTCAGGAGTGATCTTTCCTTCACCGACCCGACCACGAATGCCGTCGGTCCCGAAATACTTCCTTTCCAATGCAACTGCCTCAGTAGTACCCTATTGGGCTAAGAATTATTGATCCACCTAAAGTGGAATAGCGCGCTATTTTATCCGATTTTTTCAGATCTGTTACAAGCCTGACTCACAGCCCCATTACCGCAGAGGTCACTTTAAGCGCATCGGCGGTAGGTTTGACGTCATGGACCCGCAGAATGGCCGCACCCCGCTCGGCCGCCAGTACTGCAGCGGCCAGGCCGCCATAGAGCCGCTGATCCATCGGCGCATCGTTCAGCAGAGCACCGATCATGGATTTTCGTGAAATCCCAATCAATAGCGGTAACCCGATATCTGCGAGTTGATCAAGATCAGCCAGCAACCTCTGATTGTGTTCAAGGGTTTTTCCGAAACCGAAGCCAGGATCGAGCAACAGGCGTTCTGCCATTATCCCTGCCGCCCTGCAGGCCTGGACGCGCTCTTCCAGAAACGTCTTGATGTCATCCACCACGTCGCTGTATTGAGGATCGTTCTGCATGGTTCGAGGCTCACCCAGCATATGCATCAGGCAGACCGGAACGCCAGCTTGCGCAGCAACTTCAAGGGATGACTCCTCACGCAATGCCATCACGTCGTTGATCATACCGGCACCGGCGGCCACCGCCTCCCGCATCACACCGGCCTTGCTGGTATCGATGGAGACTGGCACAGCCAGTTCCGATGCAATGCCCTCGATAATGGGTATCACCCGGTCAAGTTCCTCCTGCTCAACCACCGGCTGAGCACCGGGCCGGGTGGATTCGCCTCCCACATCGATAATGTCCGCTCCCTCATCGACCATCGCTTTTGCCCTGGCAAGGGCGTCTTCTGCCGAGAGGAAACTACCTCCGTCGGAGAAGGAGTCAGGCGTTACATTGAGAATCCCCATCACCCGGGGTTTGGAGAGGTCAAGAGTTTTACCTGCGCAGTCCAATAACATCTGGGGTACTCGTTAATTTATTATCCAGCGACCAAACATGCCATGTTCAGAAGCTCTGCAAAATCCAACTGTTCTGTATGGCAATTACCAATGTGGGAGGGCCGCCCTCGGCCCAATGGCAACACTTAAATCAACCATGGGGTATGAATCAGCCATCTTTTTCAGCGGGGTCGCGGCTCCCTCAGGGCTTTTCAGCGAATAACCTCTACCAAAGAAGTCTGTTTAAACAAAACCGCCGGGCTATGCCCAGCGGTTCGTGTAATACGACGCTATTGGATCAATGCTGGCCTGCAGGCCCGCCAATGGTGTCCGATGGATCCTCTTTTAGCGCATCACCTGTAGCGACTGCACCACCACCCGATCCGTTTGCGGAGTCGTCGCTCCAGCCTTCAGGTGACCTTGGCGGTTTGCCCGCCATGATGTCATCGATCTGCTGACAGTCGATGGTCTCGTATTTCATCAGGGCATCAGCCATGGTGTGAAGCTTGTCCATGTTCTCTTCCAGCAACCCCTTCGCACGCTCGTAGTTACGATCCACAAATGCACGGATCTCTTCATCGATCACGTGGGCGGTCTCATCGGAGACGTTCTTGTGCTGGGTCACTGCACGACCGAGGAAGACCTCTTCCTCTTCTTCGCTATAGAGCAGCGGACCGAGCTTTTCGGAGAGGCCCCACTTGGTCACCATGTTGCGCGCAATGGTCGTTGCACGCTGGATATCGTTCTGGGCACCGGTGGTTACACTGTCCTTGCCAAAGATCACCTCTTCAGCAATACGCCCGCCGAACAGACTGGAGATCTGGCTCTCGAGGTGCTCCTTGCTGAGGCTGTAGCGATCCTCTTCAGGCAGGAACATGGTCACACCCAACGCGCGTCCGCGCGGAATGATACTGACCTTGTAGACCGGATCGTGGGACGGCACCAGACGGCCGACGATGGCGTGACCCGCCTCGTGGTAGGCAGTGAGTTTCTTCTCATCCTCACTCATCACCATGGAGCGGCGCTCTGCACCCATCATGATCTTGTCCTTGGCCTTCTCCATATCATCCATGTCCACCAACCGCTTGTTGGCCCGGGCAGCAAACAGCGCCGCCTCGTTCACCAGGTTGGCCAGGTCGGCACCGGAAAAACCGGGGGTGCCACGCGCAATCAACGATGGCTTGACGTCATCGGACATCGCCACCTTGCGCAGGTGGACTTTCAGAATCTGTTCACGGCCACGCACATCGGGCAGGGGCACCACCACCTGGCGGTCGAAACGGCCGGGGCGCAGCAGCGCGGGATCGAGCACGTCGGGACGGTTGGTAGCGGCAATGACGATGACGCCTTCGTTGCCTTCGAAGCCGTCCATCTCTACCAGTAACTGGTTCAGGGTCTGCTCACGCTCGTCGTGTCCGCCGCCAAGACCGGCACCACGATGACGGCCCACCGCATCGATCTCGTCGATAAAGATGATGCAGGGCGCGTGTTTCTTGGCCTGTTCGAACATGTCGCGGACACGGGAGGCGCCCACACCCACGAACATTTCGACAAAGTCGGAACCTGAGATGGTGAAAAAAGGTACCTTGGCTTCACCCGCAATCGCTTTTGCCAGAAGCGTCTTACCAGTACCCGGAGAGCCCACCATCAGCACGCCCTTGGGAATCTTGCCCCCAAGCTTCTGGAACTTGCCGGGATCACGCAGGAACTCGACCATCTCCGAGACTTCGTCCTTAGCCTCTTCCACGCCAGCTACGTCGGCGAAGGTCACTTTCACCTGGTCTTCGCTCAGCATGCGGGCCTTGCTCTTGCCGAAGGACATGACGCCACGACCGGCCCCACCGCCCTGCATCTGGCGCATGAAGAAGATCCACAGACCGATCAGGATGAACAGCGGGAACCAGTTGATCAGGATCTGCATCAGGATGGACGGCTTTTCCGGTGGCGTAGCCACGATCTGGACCTTGTTGTTCAACAGATCGCTGACCAGGCCGTCGTCACCCGGGCTGTAGGTGGAGAAAGTGCCGCCGCCGGTAAGAGTACCCTCGATCTCACGGCCGTCGATGGTCACCGTGGCAACACCACCCTCCTTCACCTGCTGGATGAAATCGGAGTAGGTCAGTGTGTTGGCTCGCGTTTTCTGTGCGGTGAAGTTGTTGAACACCGACATCAGAACGATTGCGATGATGACCCACAAGATCAGATTTTTTGCCATGTCATTCAAGGCGAATACCCTCTAAATACTTCCTGTGCGGGACGATCAGTCTCTCCCTGCACACTGTGCAAAGCCCTCTTCCCAAGTCAATCTCCGGAAAGGAAAAGCCTGTAATTCAACTGCTTAGAAAACTTACTGGACTTAATGGGTTAGTACCATACTACGGATTATAGTTCCCTGCCACCAGATAGACCTCCCGGCTGCGCGGCCTGGAGGCCTTCGGCTTGCGGGTAACCACTTTCCGGAACGAACTGCGCATCTCCCGGATGTACTCGTCGAACCCCTCGCCCTGGAACACCTTAACGACCATGCCACCACCGGGTTTCAACACCTCCCGGGCAAACTCCAGCGCCAATTCGCAAAGATACATGGCGCGGGGCTGATCCACAGCATTCATACCGCTAACATTGGGTGCCATATCCGAGATTACAAGATCCACGACGGCCAGTCCATCTAACAGATCCCGAAGTTCCTGGAGCGGCCCCTCTTCACGAAAATCACCCTGGATGAAGTCGACACCGGCAATGGAGTCCATCGGCAGTATATCCAGGGCCACCACCCTGCCCCGGTCGCCAACGATCTTCTCGGCCACCTGGGACCAGCCACCCGGTGCCGCACCCAGGTCAACCACCACTTGGCCCGGCTTCAGGACTCTGTCTTTTTCCTGTATTTCCAATAGCTTATAGACAGCACGTGACCTGCAACCATCCTTCTGGGCACGTTTCACGAATTCATCACTGACGTGGCGATCAAGCCAACGGCGACTGCTTTTGCTTCTTTTCATACCTAATTGTTCAGATTGGGAGATGATATCTCACCCACATAATGCTATCAGGAAACAACCAACTGGGTTAGAATGCCCGACTTTTCAGGCTCTTAGCCCTTTTACGGAAATTATCAATGCCCCTTTCAAATTCCCAGAAACGCCACCTCAAGGGCCTTGCCCACAGCCTGAAACCCGTCGTAATGACCGGTCAGCATGGCCTGACTGAAGGGGCGCTCAACGAGCTGGAGGTCGCATTGGACGCCCATGAGCTGATCAAGGTTCGGATCAACGCCGGCGACCGTGAAGAGCGTAAGCAGATGCTGGAAGCCCTCTGCGACAAGAGCGGCGCCGAGCTGGTCCAGAGCATTGGTCATATCGCCGTGCTGTACCGCCACAATCCCGAGAAGCCCAAGATCACTTTGCCCAAGGCGTGATTTCCATAACCCATTAATGCGAAACGCACATAGACACCAGGTATCTATGTGCGCTATCCCCTTCAGGACGGATACCGGTTACTCGTACCGAACCTCTAGAACCTCCATGTGACGGGAGCCCTTCGGGGTTTCGACCACTGCCACGTCACCCTCTGACTTGCCGATCAGGGCACGGGCCATGGGTGAACTCACCGAGATCAGGCCCTGCTTGATGTCCGCTTCATCGTCACCGACGATCTGGAAGGTGTGCTCTTCATCCTCTTCCTCTTCGAACACATCCACGATGGCACCGAACACCACCCGGCCATCGGCATTCAGGGTACGCACATCGATGACATGGGCATGGGAGAGCTTGGCCTCGATGTCCTTGATCCGGCCTTCAATAAAACCCTGCTGCTCGCGAGCAGCATGGTATTCGGCGTTCTCTTTCAGATCGCCGTGTTCACGGGCTTCGGCGATGGCCTTGATCACCTTCGGGCGTGCAACGTTTTTGAGCTCGTTCAGCTCATCACGCAGCTTCTCTGCACCTCTGACTGTCAGGGGTACCTTGCTCATATCTTTTCCTCGTTAAACCTCTTATGTTTCAACCGCCAATGCTCTTGTGCAGATCCTGCAGGCGATTGACGGTGACACTGTCCTCCTGCTTGAGGGCCAGGCAGATGGCCTCGGCACCGGACATTGTCGTAGTGTAGACAACTTTGTGCTGCAGGGCCGCCCTGCGGATCTCGGCGGAATCGGCAATCGCTTTCTTGCCTTCAGTGGTATTGATGATCAGGTCGAACTCGTCGTTCTTGATCATATCCACGATGTGGGGACGACCCTCGGCCACCTTGTTGGCACGCTCGCAAGCCACGTCACCACCGATAATCTCGCGACAGGTTGCACCGGTAGCGTAGAGCTTGAAGCCCAGCTTCTCCAGGTCCCGGGCCACGCCAACAGCGCATTTCTTGTCAGCGTCACGAACCGAAATCAGCGCTTTGCCACCACGGGGCAGGATAGAACCACCGCCTTCCAGGGCCTTGTCGAATGCCTCACCGAAGGTGGTACCCACACCCATCACCTCGCCGGTGGATTTCATCTCGGGACCCAGCAGGGTATCCACACCGGGGAACTTCACGAAGGGGAACACCGATTCCTTGACGAAGTAGTTCTCGGGGATCACCTCCTTGGTGAAATTCTGCTCTTCCAGGCTGGTGCCCGCCATGCAGCGTGCCGCCACCTTGGCCAGCTGTACGCCGGTAGCCTTGGAGACGAAAGGCACGGTACGCGAGGCACGGGGATTGACCTCGAGCAGGTAGATCTCGTCGTCCTTGATGGCGAACTGGGTATTCATCAGGCCGATAACCTTCAGTTCCAGTGCCATGGCACGGATCTGCTCGCGCATGCGGTCCTGAACAGAGGCCGACAGGGTATAGGGCGGCAGGGAGCATGCGGAGTCGCCGGAGTGTACGCCCGCCTGCTCGATATGTTCCATGATACCGCCGATCACCACGTCCTTGCCGTCGCAGATGGCGTCGACATCCACCTCGATGGCGTCGTCCAGGAAGCGGTCGAGCAGCACGGGGGAGTCATTGGAGACGCTCACCGCTTCATGCATGTAGCGGCGCAGATCCTCCTCGCCGTAGACGATCTCCATGGCGCGGCCACCCAGTACATAAGAGGGGCGAACCACCAGAGGATAACCGATCTCCTCCGCCAGGGTAACGGCCTGCTCGGGATCTGTAGCAGTACGGTTGGGTGGCTGCTTCAGACCCAGCTTCTGGACCATCTGCTGGAAGCGCTCACGGTCTTCCGCCAGGTCGATGGAATCAGGGCTGGTGCCGATAATGGGCGCACCGGCCGCTTCCAGGTCCTCGGCCAGCTTCAGCGGGGTCTGGCCACCATACTGGACGATCACACCAACGGGCTTCTCCTTCTCGATGATCTCGATCACATCCTCGAAAGTGAGGGGCTCGAAGAAGAGACGGTCCGAAGTGTCATAGTCGGTGGAGACGGTCTCGGGGTTGCAGTTAACCATGATGGTCTCGTAGCCATCGTCACGCATGGCGAAGGCGGCATGGACACAGCAATAGTCGAACTCGATACCCTGGCCGATACGGTTGGGACCACCACCCAGAACCATGATCTTCTTCTTGTCCGTGGGCTGGGCCTCGCACTCTTCCTCGTAGGTGGAGTACATGTAAGCGGTATTGGTGGCAAACTCGGCGGCACAGGTATCCACGCGTTTGTAGACCGGACGCACGTCGGCATCCCAGCGACGCTTGCGGATATCCGCTTCATTGACACCCGCCAGCTTGGCAAGGCGCGCATCGGAGAAGCCCTTGCGCTTGAGGTAGCGCAGGCGGTCCGCACCCAGGGAGTCAATACCACCCTCGCGAACCTCTGCCTCGAGTTTGATCAGCTGCTCGATCTGCACCAGGAACCAGGGCTCGATGGAGGTAACTTCAAATACCTCCTCCATGGTCATGCCGTGGCGGAAAGCGTCAGCCACGTAGAACAGCCGCTCGGCACCGGGCTCGCGCAGTTCGTAGCGCAATTTGGACTTGGCGTCGGCAGCGTTGGGATCCCAGATCTCGTCCAGGCCGTTCTTGCCGGTCTCGAGGCCGCGCAGGGCCTTCTGCAGGGATTCCTGTAAAGTGCGGCCAATGGCCATCACCTCGCCCACCGATTTCATCTGGGTGGTGAGACGGTCCGGAGCCAGGGGAAACTTCTCGAAGGCGAAACAGGGTATCTTGGTCACCACGTAGTCGATGGTGGGTTCGAAGGATGCCGGGGTAGCGCCACCGGTAATCTCGTTCTGCAACTCGTCCAGGGTATAGCCAACCGCAAGCTTGGCCGCCACCTTGGCGATCGGGAAGCCGGTGGCCTTGGAAGCCAGCGCGGACGAGCGAGAGACGCGGGGATTCATCTCGATGATGATCATGCGCCCGTCTTCGGGATTGATGGCGAACTGCACGTTCGAGCCACCGGTATCCACGCCGATCTCGCGCAGCACCGCCAGGGAGGCGTCGCGCATGATCTGGTATTCCTTGTCGGTGAGGGTCTGTGCCGGCGCCACGGTGATGGAGTCGCCGGTGTGCACACCCATGGGATCGAAGTTCTCGATGGAGCAGACGATGATGCAGTTGTCCTTGTGGTCGCGGACCACCTCCATCTCGTACTCTTTCCAGCCCAGTGCGGACTCTTCGATCAGCAGTTCGTTGGTGGGGGAGAGATCGAGACCGCGTGTGCAGATCTCTTCGAACTCTTCCGGGTTGTAGGCTATACCGCCACCGGAGCCACCCATGGTGAAGGAGGGGCGGATGATGGTCGGGAAGCCGATCTGGGCCTGAACCTGGATTGCCTCCTCCATGCTGTGGGCGATGGCAGAACGCGGCATGTTGAGCCCGATCTTTCTCATCGCCTTGCGGAACAGATCGCGGTCCTCCGCCTTGTCGATCGCCTCCTTGGTGGCACCGATCATCTCAACACCGTACTTCTCCAGTACCCCTTCGCGATCGAGGTCCAGGGCGCAGTTCAGCGCGGTCTGTCCCCCCATGGTGGGCAGCAGCACGTCGGGGCGCTCTTTCTCGATGATGCGGGCAACGCTCGGCCAGGTGATGGGCTCAATGTAGACCGCGTCGGCAGAGTCCGGGTCGGTCATGATGGTGGCCGGGTTGGAGTTGACCAGGATGACCCGGTACCCCTCTTCCCGCAGCGCCTTGCAGGCCTGGGCGCCCGAGTAGTCGAACTCACAAGCCTGCCCGATGACGATTGGGCCTGCGCCGATGATAAGGATGCTTTCGATGTCTGTTCTTTTTGGCATGGATTTCTGGCCGTAACTTAAACCTGGTTGTACGCGTGTGCCTTGGCGCTGGGCCGCATCAGCCTGCGGACTGCATCAATTCAATAAAATGGTCGAACACCGGAGCCACGTCATGGGGTCCGGGGCTGGCCTCGGGGTGTCCCTGGAAGCCGAATGCAGGCTTGTCGGTACGATGGATACCCTGCAGGGAGCTGTCGAACAGCGAACGATGGGTCGCCGTCAGATGCGCTGGCAGGCTCTCCTCGTCCACGGCAAACCCATGGTTCTGGCTGGAGATCATCACTGTCTTGTTGTCCAGATCCTGTACCGGGTGGTTTGCACCATGGTGACCGAACTTCATCTTCACCGTCTGTGCACCGCTGGCCAGTGCCAGGAGTTGGTGACCGAGACAGATACCGAAGGTGGGTACACCGCTATCGAGAACCTCTTTGATCGCCTCGATGGCGTAGTCACAGGGCTCGGGATCGCCAGGGCCGTTGGATAGGAACACTCCATCAGGATTCATGGCCATCACCTCGCTGGCCGGCGTCTGCGCCGGGACCACGCTGACGCGGCAGCCACGGTCCACCAGCATGCGCAGGATGTTGCGCTTCACACCGTAGTCGTAGGCAACCACGTGGAGAGGGAGATGCTCTTCGATGGGATGGGGTGCATCGGGCAATCCGCCTTCCAGGGTCCAGGAGCCCTGTGCCCACTCGTAGGGGGTATCGGTAGTCACCTCTTTGGCCAGGTCCATTCCCTTCAGGCCGGGAAAGGCTTTTGCCGCTTCCAGGGCCGTGGCCTGGTCCAGCCCCTCGCCTGCGATGATGCAGCCGTTCTGCGCGCCCTTCTCTCTGAGGATGCGGGTCAGCTTGCGGGTATCGATATCGGCAATGGCTACCACGCCGTTGTCGCGCAGGTACTGATCCAGGGGCTTAGTATTACGCCAGTTGCTGGCCAGAAGCGGAAGATCCCGGATGATCAGGCCGGCGGCATGTATGGCCGAAGACTCCTCATCTTCTGCATTGGTACCGGTGTTACCAATATGCGGATAGGTGAGAGTGACGATCTGTTTGCAGTAGGAGGGATCCGTAAGAATCTCCTGGTAGCCAGTGATGGCGGTATTGAAAACGACTTCCCCGACGGTCTGACCGTCCGCCCCTATGGATTCACCCTGGAATACCGTTCCATCTTCCAGAATCAACAATGCAGGTTTGCTCAAAGAACCAATCCCCAACAGGCATGCCGAACGGGACAATCTCCAGAGGAGCCATCCCGAACAGGTTAAAAACAGGGAGCACCGCGCCGAATGGCACCTGCGCCAAATTTGGTCAATTTTACTTGATTTGGCGTAAGTCTGTCTATTGGAAATGGGTGGCTTTCTGCTGTTTTTTTACACTCGTGTTACAGATTCTGCTTCACCCAATCAACCAAGCGAGGGGCATCCATGGCACCTGCCACTCGCGCCACCTCCCTGCCCTGCCGGAACAGCGCCAATGTAGGGATGCTGCGGATATTCAACTGGGCAGCAATCCCCTGGTTCTCTTCAGTGCTCACCTTCACCAGGCGCAGATTGGGTTCCAGGCGTCTTGCCGCCTCCTCGAATGCCGGCGCCATCATCTTGCAGGGTCCGCACCAGGGTGCCCAGAAATCCACCAGCACCGGCAGGTCGTTCTTATGGATATGCCTGGCAAAGCGCAGTTCATTCAAACCCAGGGGCTGGCCGCTGAACAGGGGTGTGGAGCACTTGCCGCATTTCGGTTGCACACCGAGTTTCTCCCGGGGTACACGATTGATCGCATCACAGTGAGGACAGACGATGTGGATTGGCTCTGACATGGAAAATCACCCTCAAATACAGCTTGTGGCGGATGTAGGCGCTCAAAGGGTGATTTTCAAGAGGTGAAGAGTGACCGTATACTAAGCCCCAAACTGAAAAACACTTAAAGGAACCTATGTCGGACTCTCCCTATATCATTGATGTAACAGCTGAAAACTTCGCTGTCTATGTAGTACAAAACTCCCATCAGCTGCCCGTTCTTGTTGATTTCTGGGCCGATTGGTGCGGTCCCTGCAAAATGCTCATGCCTCTCCTGGCTAAGCTGGTGGAGGAGTACCAGGGAAAATTCATCCTGACCAAGGTAAATACAGAGGAGCAGCAGGCCCTGGCCCAGCAGTACGGGATTCGCAGCATCCCCGCAGTCAAACTGTTCCGCAATGGAGAGGTGGTTGACGAATTCGCCGGCGCTCTTCCCGAAGGGGATATCCGGGCATTTCTGGACCGGCATATACCCCGGGAATCCGACAACCTGGTTACCCAGGCCAACGCGATGATCCAGCAGGGCGACGTGGAGGGCGCGATCAAGCTGATCGAAGATGCCAAGGCCTCGGACCCGACCAATACACGAGTCATACTCGCCTATGCAAAACTGAAAGCCACCCTGGGTGAAATTGAGGAAGCGGAAGCCGCCCTCAACACCCTGCCGGCAGAAGAGCAGGAGAATCCTGAAGTGACCGGCCTCAGGGCCCGCTTTCAATTCGACTCGGTCGTCGGTCAGGCACCCTATGACGAAACCCTGGTACACGCCCTGGCCAACGGAACCGCCACCAGCGAGCAAATCTACCAGCTCGCAGCCCACAGGGTGATGGAGAATGACCACGAGGCGGCCCTGGAACTGCTGCTCAAGCTGATGATGAAAGACCGCAGCTATGGCGACGATACCGCCCGTAAGGGGATGCTCTCCATCTTCGAGATGCTTGGCAGTAACAATGAAATGGTCAACCGCTACCGCAATCGCATGTTCAATGCATTACACTAGGGCCTGTTCACGTAAAAGTCAGTAAAATGCCACTCTATGGAACTAACGAAAGAGCAGTACAAAATCATTGAGCCGTTGTTCCCCAAACCAAGGG
>NZ_MPRJ01000075.1:0-5160 GCF_002020805.1 Solemya velesiana gill symbiont
GTGATTACGGGAGTGAAATTTAAAGATGGAGTCGAGGTGACGGCAGGCAATCAGGTTGCGGCTTGATCAAGACTCAAACACCAGATTTGACAATAACTCTGTAAAGCATGATGTGTGATTATGGTAATAAGCGAGTAATTGTAGTACTTGGTATGCATCGTAGTGGTACTAGTGCTATCACTAGAGGGCTTTCAGTTCTTGGTGTAGACCTCGGTAAGAATCTACATGCTGCGGGGAGTGATAATCCAAAGGGATTTTGGGAGGATGAAAACTGCCTCCAGATAAATGAAAATATTTTACAGTGCATCGGGTCCGCATACGATTCTCTAAAGCTTCCAACAGAATGTATGGAGAAGAAAATAGATAGCCAGATCATTGAAAACTTAAAGCTCAAAGCAGTAGATGTAATACGGAACAAATTGTCAGATAAAAGTATCACTGCTTTTAAAGACCCACGAACCTCGAGGCTCCTCCCATTCTGGAAAACTGTATTTGATGAAGTAGGTTGTTCAGTAGACTATATTGTAGTGTTACGTAATCCCCTCAGTGTAGCTAGTTCACTATACAAACGTAATAGAATTGAAAAGGAAAAAAGCATCTTTCTTTGGATGGAGCATGTCCTTTTGGCGCTTTTAGACAGTAGAGGAAGTCGTCGTATTGTCGTGAATTATGACTTTTTATTGGATAATCCAAAAAAAGAGCTTGAACGTATTTCCCATACTCTTGATCTTGATATGCCTGAATTAAGTTCGCCTGATTTGCATGAGTATATGGATGAGTTCTTGGATGTAGGTCTACGTCACAGCCAATTTCAAATAAAAGATCTTGAGCTAGATTCCCAAGTATCTACAGATGTATGTCAGCTTTATGAACTGACTCTGAATATGGCTTGTGACGCGGTATCGATCGATAGCGATGAGGTGCAACTTGAACTTTCTGGATTTAAACAGCGGTTTCAGGATATTTATCCAATAATAAACTACGTAAGTATATTGGAAGAACGAATATCAAAGCTTTTTCTCGATATTGGAGAAAGGGAGAATAGTGTTCGGTTAGCTAATGAAACAGTAATGAAAAGCGAAAATAACTATCTAAAAGTACATGAAAATCTAGATCAGTCACGGGACAGCAATATAGAACTCAATGATCAACTGGTGCAACTTGAGCATAAATACCAAGTCGTTAGGAGTGAGCTAGAGTTGGTTCGGTTCAGCAAAAAAGAACTCCAAGATCAGATTGAACAACTTGATCAGGAACATAAGAGTATCCAAAATGAACTTGAGCGTGAAAGATCAATCAACACAGAGTTTCAAGATCAACTGGAACAACTTGAACATGACTATCAGGATGCCCATAGTGAACTAGAGCAACTTCGGTTTAGTAACACAGAACTCAATGAGCTACTGGTGCAACATACACAGAACCAGCAGGTCTTTGAGAATGATCTTAAGCAAACCAGGAGCAGTAATGCTGTACTCCAAGATCAGCTGGAGCGCCTCATGCTGGACTACCAGGAAGTTAAGAATGATTTGGGGATGGTTAATGCTCAATTGGCTAGAATTATAAAAAGCAACTCTTGGTATTTGACCAAACCTTGCCGCTTTCTCCGTAGGAGCCTGATAACACTGCCCTTCTACTATATCAGGTGTACCTTGTCTACGCGTGCTGATTGGGTTTGGCGCCATCTGCCACTCTCTACTAGTAACAAGCAGAAACTTAAAAGCATACTGTTTAGTAGATTGCCATTGATCTTCAGGAACACACAGGCCTACAGTCGATGGTATGAATTTACTAATCAGAATATAAATGGGCAGGTGCTAGAAAATGCCACGCCGTCTGACATTTATCTAAATGAGCTTGCTGGCAGTGAATATGTTCCGCTGCTTGAAGAAGAAGCAATTAATAACAAGCCTGTCAAACTAGTTTGTTTTTATTTACCACAATTCCATCCTATTCCTGAAAACAATAAATGGTGGGGCGATGGTTTTACTGAATGGGATAATGTGCTTCCAGCCCAGCCACAATTCTACGGTCATTATCAACCTCACAAACCAGGTGAGTTAGGTTATTACAATTTGCTCGATCCAGGCGTTCAACGCCGGCAAGTCGAACTTGCAAAACTCTACGGTATTGAGGGTTTTTGTTTTTACTTTTATTGGTTCGGAGGTAAACGCCTATTAGAAAAACCAATAGAGAATTATTTGAATGACAGTAGTCTTACCCTACCGTTTTGCCTATGTTGGGCCAACGAGAATTGGAGTCGTCGCTGGGATGGTCTTGAAAGTGATATTCTCATAGAGCAGAAACACTCTTCTGAAGATGATCTGGCCTTTATAAAGCATGTTTCGAACTATATTCGTGACCCACGTTATATTCGTATCGATGGAAAGCCGCTGTTGCTAGTTTATCGGCCGAACTTGCTTCCTTCTGCGATGGAAACTTCAAAACGCTGGCGCAAATGGTGTAACGATAATGGAATTGGAGAAATTTATCTCGCCTATACTCAGTCCTTTGAGATGGTTGATCCGGCTAATTATGGTTTCGATGCTGCAATTGAGTTTCCACCGAACAATTCTGAACCACCGGTCATCACCGATAGCGTAGTTCCGGTCGGGGAAGACTTTGGGTGTACAGTTTATGATTGGCAAGTATTTGTTAATCGCAGTAAGGAATACAAGCAACCTGGCTATAAACTGTTTCGTAGTGTTTGTCCGTCTTGGGACAATACAGCGAGGCGCAAGAATATAAGTACTGTTTTTCTTAATAGCACCCCAAAGCTCTACCAGCAGTGGTTAGAAAATGCTATTCAAGACACCGTACAGCATCAGATCAATCCGGATGAGCGGCTGATCTTCGTAAATGCATGGAACGAATGGGCTGAAGGTGCTCACTTGGAACCCGATGATTATTATGGCTACGCATATTTGAAGGCAACAAGAGATGCTCTATCCATTGGTGAAATAGGGTCTATACAGGAAACTAGGAAAATTGTTTTGGTTACCCATGACGCTAATCCTCATGGTGCCCAATACCTCTCACTAAATCTTGCAAAAACGTTGAGCCGGGAATTTGGTTACCATGTAGATGTGGCTTGCTTGGGTGATGGTCCATTGAAGGTTGAGTATGCCAAATGGGCAACCGTACACGACTTATCTTGTTTGGACGCACGTGGACCACAGGCGGTTACACTTGTAAGAAGGCTCTACGAAGCAGGAAATCGTTCTGCAATAGTTAATACGACTGTCTCAGGAT
This sequence comes from Solemya velesiana gill symbiont, assembly GCF_002020805.1. Taxonomy (GTDB): domain Bacteria; phylum Pseudomonadota; class Gammaproteobacteria; order Chromatiales; family Chromatiaceae; genus Sedimenticola_A. The sequence goes on from NZ_MPRJ01000075.1 coordinate 3,253, forward strand.
ATTTTCTTGAGACACTTGCGCGTAATGGTTTTGAATGCGTTGCATTGGTTCATGAGTTGCGAGGTGTTTTGGAGCAGTTTGGTTTGCACGGAAAAGCAAGTGCTATAGCAGAGTATGCAACAAAAGTTGTTTTTCCATCTGAAGAGGTTGCGGTGTCTTTTGAGAAAATCGCACCTATAGATGTTTCCAAGATTATAATTCGACCTCAAGGGCTATACAAACGAAGAAATAACTCATTAAAATCAGTGGCTGACCGGGAAAATCTACGTAAAAAACTTGGCCTGCCCGAAGATAGTCAGATCGTGTTGGGAGTCGGCTATGCTGATTATCGCAAGGGCATCGATCTCTTTGTTGAGGCTGGACTGAAAATGGCCCAACGTATCCCGCAGGCATATTGGATATGGGTTGGCCACTGGGAAATTAATATACAGCAAAAGATAGACAAAAAGCTTGCTGAGTTTCCCGCGATAAAGGAGCGGTTTATATTTCCAGGGCTTCAATCTGATACGGCCCTTTTCTATAGTGGTGCGGATGTTTTCGCATTAACATCGAGAGAAGATCCGTTTCCTTCTGTAGTGCTTGAAGCTCTAGATGCAGAAGTACCTGTGGTCGGTTTTGAAGGTGCTGGAGGATTTGTCGGACTTTTAAGGAGGGGTTGTGGAGTTTTGGTGCCCAAAGAGGACGTGGGTGCCTTTGCTGACGCTGTAGGCAATATTCTTGAAGCGCCGTTTGAAAGAAAATCGTTAGGACAACGTGGCGCAGAACTCATCAATGAATTTTTTTCGTTTCGTCAATATGTGTTTGATCTGCTTGATTTTGTTGGTCATGCACTGAAACGGGTTTCTATAGTTGTGCCTAATTATAATTATGCGAATTATCTTCCAGAGAGACTATCCAGCATAGTAAATCAGAAGTACCCAGTTTTTGAAATCATTTTTATAGATGATTGCTCAACGGATAATAGTGTCAAGCTTGCTAAAGATATCCTTGAATCACAACCAATAGATTTCAAAATAGTCGTTAATACAGAAAACTCAGGCTCAGTGTTCAGGCAATGGAAATATGGTGTAGATAGTGTCAGGGGTACTCATGTCTGGATTGCAGAGGCAGATGACTCCTGCAGTAGTAATTTTTTAAGTGAGGTCATGGGTGGTTTTGATTTTTCTGATGTTGTTCTGAGTTATTGTGAAAGCAAGCAAATAGATGAAGACGGAAAAATATTAGCCGATAATTATCTGGCCTATGTTGCAGACTTGGGCGCAAGTAGATGGATGTATCCATATGTGAATAGTGGGGAAAAAGAAACAATAGAAGCGCTATGTGTAAAGAACACCATACCTAATGTGAGTGGTGTTGTATTCAAAAAGAGCAATTTAAAGTCTGTCATGAATCAGAATATCAATCTTATTCAGACATATCGTGTGGCGGGTGACTGGCTTGTTTATGTTTTAATGTTGAGGAACGGAAAAGTAGCTTTTTCGCCTTCACCGCTAAATGTGCACCGGAGACACGAAATTGGTGTCACCATCGGTAGTTTTAATGAGAGTCAGCTTAAGGAAATCGAGCGAATGCAAAAATTTGTTGCTGAAGAGTTTGATGTGCCAAAAGATATGAGTATCAAGGCGAAGGAATACCTTGTCTATCTTTCCGATGTGTTTAAGCTTGACCCCAAGAAATGCCAGTTAAAGAGGACGCGAATTCAATTTCCAAGTGCAACTCGACAGAGTTGGTTAGAGGGTAAGCAGCGGTAGCATAGGTAGCTTCTCTCACCGACCAAAGTTTGAGGAGCACCATGTACACACAGCTTATCCAGGAAGAACGATACCAGATCCACGCCCTTATGAAAGCAGGCCATAATCAAACTGAGATAGCCAGGGTGCTTGGACGCCACAAGTCCACGATCAGTCG
>NZ_MPRJ01000075.1:5181-17698 GCF_002020805.1 Solemya velesiana gill symbiont
CGTCCTCCACGACAAATCCATGGGTAGTGACCTGTATCATCACCTTCGCTGCCAGAAGCAGCGCCGCAAACGCTACGGCAGCTACAGCCGCCGTGGGCAAGCATTCGGCCCGGTTTCTGATGGAAAAGGGCGCAAAGGTGGTCGGCGTGGCCGACTCCAAGGGGACTATTGTCAACCCCGATGGTTTGGATCTAGATACCCTCATCAGCCTGAAGGCCGACGGGTGCAGTGTCATCGAATACGCCGAGGGACAGAAACTGAAGCGCGATGCAGTGGTAGGCGTGGAGTGCGATATCTGGATCCCGGCCGCAAGGCCCGACGTGGTCCATGGCGACAACGTGGGGCAGATGAAGACGAAACTGGTGGTAGAGGGCGCGAACATCCCCTTCACCTACGATGCGGAGAAGTACCTGTATGAGCGTGGGGTGATAGTGGTGCCCGACTTCATCGCCAATACGGGAGGTGTGATCTGTGGCGCCATGGAGTACCAAAGCATGAGCCAGGGTGCGGCCATGGACGTGATTGCAGAGAAGGTTCATGAGAATACCGCCCAGGTTCTCGAGCGGGCGTGGCGCGAGAAGATTACCCCCAGGGATGCTGCCGTGGAACTGGCCACGGAACGGGTCAAGCGGGCCATGACAACGCGGCGCTGGTCCATTTTCTAGGCGGACTTGTAATGTATCGCATACGCTTTCACGGTCGCGGCGGTCAGGGTATGAAGACGGCCAGTCGCATTCTCGGCACTGCTTTTTTCCGCCAGGGCTACGAGGTGCAGGATGCTCCCCGCTATGGTGCCGAGCGGCGTGGGGCGCCGATATTCGCCTTTGTCCGTGCAGCCAGGACACCGATCTATGAGCGGGGTATCATCCGGCATCCCGACCTGGTGATCGTTGCTGACGACACCCTGGTGCCGGTACCTGCAGCCGGTGTGCTGGCGGGTGCCGATGCCCACACGGTTATCCTGATCAACACACATGAGACTGCCAATACATGGCGGCACCGCCTTAACCTGGAGGGGCCTGTGCTGATTCTGTCGGCAGCGGAAGAGGTGGCGGACCGTGCCACCCTGCCTTACGTGGGTGCTGCTTGCGCTGGTGCTGCCGCCGCCTTGATTGGCGAGATACCCAGGGCGGATCTTGAGGCTGCCCTGCACGATGAGTTGGGACATCTTGGGCAGGCGGTGGTGGATGAGAACCTGCGTGTTGCCTGCGAGGCCTATGACTACTGTGCAGGGCAGGCCGGTATCGTCACCGCCAGCGAAGCACTCTCCGCTGAGCAGTGGGCGGAGCCGGAGTGGATCGATCTCCCCTTCGAGCAGAGCGGCGTCTCAGCGCCCACCATTCATGGCGGGCTGACAAGTGAGCTGATGCCCACCGGTTCCTGGCGCACCATGCGACCGGAGGTCGATTATGAACGGTGCAATCGCTGCTGGTGGGTCTGCAGTACCTTTTGCCCCGACAGTGCCATCGACGTGGATGAGGAAGGTTATCCCCATATCGACTATAACCACTGCAAGGGTTGCCTGATCTGCGTTGCCCAGTGTCCGCCCCATGCTATCGAGGCACTGCCTGAGCATGGTGACAAGGAGGGAGGTGAGTCATGAGTCGCGTGCTGATGACCGGCAACGCCGCCGCAGCCTGGGGAGCCAGGCTGGCCGAGGTGGACTATGTGCCCGCCTTCCCCATTACGCCCCAGACCGAGATCATCGAGTCCCTGTCAGCCTGGACGGACAGCGGCGAGATGACGGGCAGGCGGGTCACCCTGGATTCCGAGCACTCCATGCTCACCGCAGCGGGTGCTGCCGCGGCTACCGGTATCCGCGTCTTCAGCGCCACTTCGAGCCAGGGTCTGCTCTACGCCATGGAGATGCTCTACACCGTCTCCGGCTGGCGTGCACCCTTCGTGCTGGTCAACGTATCACGGGGACTTTCAGCGCCGATCACCCTGGAGCCCGATCACAACGATGTCCTGGCAGCCAGGGATTCCGTGTTTCCTGCAGATCCACTGTGCTACCTGCCAGGAGGTGCTAGACAGCGTTCTGCTCGCTTACCGCCTTGGCGAGGATCGGTCGGTGCGCCTGCCGGTGCTGGTCAACATGGACGGTTTCTATCTATCCTTCACCCGTGAGCCCGTGGAGGTCCCCGATCAGGCGAAGGTGCGGCAGTTTCTCCCGCCCTTCGATCCCGGTGAACTGCGCTTCCAGGCCAGCGCGCCGGAGAGCCAGGCGGTGGCAGTGCTGGGAGGCGGGCCTTACTCCTACTTCCGATATGAGACCCACTTGGCTGCGCGCAACGGGTTGGCGGTTTATGACCGGGTTGCAGGGGAGTTTGCCGAACTGTTTGGCCGCAACCATCCGGCGGTTGAGGCCTACCGCTGTGATGATGCAGAGTACCTGTTCGTTATGATGGGTTCCTTTGCCACCAAGGCCAAGGCGGCAGTGGACAGTCTGCGCGAGGTAGGTTGGAAGATAGGCCTTGTGCGTCCCAGGCTGTTGCGGCCGTTTCCCGAGCAGGCGCTGCAGGGTCTGTTGAAGGGCCGGCGGGCAGTGGCGGTGATCGACCAGAACATCTCCATGGGCGGTGTATTGCATACCGAGACTGCAGCGGCCCTTTACGGTCAGCCCGGTGCCCCGGGACTGTTGGCCAGCTTTATCGGCGGGCTTGGTGGGCGCGACATTGCCCAGGAGGAGTTTTTCCAGATCGCCAGCGTGATACGGGATGCGGTCGACAAGGGAGAGCAGTTGCCGGTTCGCCTCCTCTACACCGATGCCGAACTGAGAGAGACCCGCAAACTCCAGAGCATTGCGCGGGTGGAGCGCAACGAGCTGAAGGAGGGAGGCGACTCATGAATGAGACACGCTTTAAAAATGTGAAACAGCTCCCCTCGACCCACCTGCTCGGATCGGGCAACCCCATGTGTGCCGGCTGCGGTGGACTGGAGGCGCTGCACGAGATCTACGACATCCTGGGTGAGAACAGCGTGTTCGTAAATGCCGCGGGCTGCATGACCCTGTTGGCGGTCTACCCTTTCACGCCGTTTCGTGGTTCATGGCTCTACACGGCAATGGCCTCGGCGCCGGCAGGTGCCCAGGGTATACGCGATGCCCTGGACATTCAGCTCGATAAAAAACGGCTGGCGAAAGATGATGACATGCAGGTGGTGGTGCTCACCGGTGACGGCGCTGCCTACGGCATGGGACTCTCCGTCACCTCGGGTGCCATCGAGCGCAACCTGGATTTTCTCTATATCTGCTATGACAACGAGGGCTACGGCAATACCGGGCAGCAATACTCCGAGGCCACGCCCCACGGGGCCAGGACCTCAACCAGTCGGGTGGGTATCGGCTTCTCCGGTGACAAGAAACCGCTGTTCGATATTTGGGCGGCTCACAAGCCTGCCTACGTGGCGACGGTGATCGGCGCTGAGCCGCTGGACCTTGCGCGCAAGGTGGAGAAGGCGAAAGCCATCAAGGTACCACGCCTGATCATTGCCCTGTCACCCTGTCCAACGGGCTGGGATTTTGATCCAAAGGAGGCGGTGGAGATCGGCAAGCTGGCGGTGAAGACCGGCATCTGGCCCCTCAAGGAGTACGTGGATGGACAGGTTGTGCATACCAAGGTGCCCAGCAAGCGTCTGCCCGTCGAGCGCTACCTCGAGAAGCAGGGCCGGTTTGCGCACCTGTTCAAACCGGAGCGCAACGAGACGTTGTTGGCGGAGATTCAGGCCGGAGTCGACGCCTACTGGGCATCTGTTGTTGGTTGAGTGTTGTGACGTGCCTGGTTGACAAGGACGCCGTTAATACCTCCATGTAGGCTTGACGGCAGCATCCCTGCTGCCGTCACCTTGTCAACCAGGCACATCGCAATCTCGGTCAAGATCAACCTGATTGTGAGAGTGATTGTATGAGTATGCCTTCCAAGCATAATAGCTATTTTCAGCGGGAAGGCGATGAGCCGTTGCTGGAGGTGACCATACCCCAGTGGTTTGCCCGGATTGTCGAAACCCATGGTGATTGCGAGGCGGTGGTATCCCGGCCCCAGTCGAGACGACTTACCTACAGGCAGCTTTCAGAAGAGGTGGATTGCCTGGCCCGAGGGTTGATGGGACTGGGCTTTGCCAAGGGGGATCGCATCGGAATCTGGTCAACCAACAACATCGAGTGGCTTCTGCTGCAGATGGCTACTGCCCGCATTGGTGTTGTGCTGGTCAATATCAACCCAGCCTACCGTAGCCAGGAACTAGCCTATGTGTTGCAGCGTTCCGAGGTGCAGGGGCTGTTCCTGATCCCCGTCTTCCGCAGCAGCAACTACGTGGGGATGATGCAAAAACTGCTGCCATCCCTTGTCGATGAGCCGACAGGTGAGTTGCAGAGTAACGATTTTCCGGATCTGCGCAGGGTGGTGGTGTATGACCCTCAGTCACCATTAAACACAAATCGGCCCGCCCCGGATTTCTTGCTTGGTCTGATGTGATCGAGGCAGGGGATTCAGTGAGCCCCCAGGCCCTGGATGCGCGTACGGCCTCACTGGACTGTAGCGACCCCATCAACATCCAGTACACCTCCGGTACCACCGGATTTCCCAAGGCGGTGGAGTTGACTCACCGCAACATCCTCAACAACGCCTGGTATGGCGCCAAGTCTATGCATTTCAGTGAGCAGGACAGGCTCTGTGTTGCTGTGCCTTTTTATCACTGCTTTGGCATGTTGGTATCCAACCTGCTCTGTCTGTCGGTGGGTGCCTGCCTGGTGATCCCCTGTGAACACTTCGATGCACTGGAGGTTCTGAGGGCTGTGTCACAGGAACACTGCACGGCAATCCACGGTGTGCCCACTATGTTCATTGCCGAGTTGGAGCATTCAGAGTTCAATCAATTCGATCTCAGCTCGTTGCGTACCGGGGGCACCCTGTCCTCCCGAACTGATGCGGCGGGTGATGCATGACATGCACTGCGAAGAGATCCTGATCGGTTATGGACAGACCGAGGCGTCGCCCCTGACCCACCTCACCTCGAGGGATGACTACATGGCGCTGAGGGTGGAGACCGTAGGCACCAACCTGCCGCACCAGGAGCTGAAGGTGGTTGCCGTGGGTGAGGATGAACCGCTGCCCCTGGGGGAGATCGGAGAGGTGTGCTTTCGTGGCTACCACATCATGCGGGGCTACTATGGGGATGCACAGGCTACAGGAAAAGCCATCGATTCCTCAGGCTGGCTACATTCGGGAGACCTGGGAAGCATGGAAGAGGGGGATACCTGAAAATAACCGGTCGCCTCAAGGAGATGATCATCCGGGGAGGGGAGAATATCTATCCGCGGGAGATCGAGAATTACCTCTTTACCCACCCCAAGGTGGCCTCGGCGGCCGTGTTTGGCATACCCGACGAATTCTACGGGGAGGAGCTGGTAGCCTGGATCAAACTGCACGAGGGTCAGGCGGCAACAGAGCAAGAGATGAGGGATTTCTGTAGAGCGGGTCTTGCTCACTTCAAGATTCCCAAGATCATCCGTTTCGTGGACCGGTTTCCAATGACGGTCACAGGCAAGCTGCAGAAGTTCCGCATGCGCGAGGTAATGTGTGGTGAATCCAAGAAGCGCTAAAGTTCCATCTCTCTTTTTTCAATATGGCGCTTGATGGCCTTTACCGTCTCGTTAAACTCTTCGGTAACAAGTTCCAGCTCGTCTGCAATGGCCGAACGCACCATCTGTTCCAGTTCTTCAAACTGGCTGTCGGTGATGTGTTGAGTCGCGTCAGGTCCGAGGATCTCCCTGAAGTGATCGACCACCTTCTTTGAGTGCTGCTCGAGACTGTTTGTCATAGCCCAATCCTCTACGCCATTGAGTATCCTGCTCTATAGTTAAGTTTAGGCATAAATGTCTATTTCGTAGAGACTGCGGGAATTAAAGTACACATGTGTTGCTGATGTCCCGATCTGTACTAAGCTCAAAACAAGGAAGAAAAATAGTGACAGTGAACTGCTAAGGGGATGGATGAAAGATGGCAATTCCCAAGAAACTTCTCGAATTTCTTAAGCAACAGGATGCGAACTACAAACTGGTTGCTCATCCGCGGACAGGGTCGAGCATGGAGACGGCAGAGCAGGCCCATATTTCAGGAGACGCATTGGCCAAGGGTGTGGTGGTGCGGGAGGATTCTGAATTCCTGCTGGTGGTTGTACCCTCCGATTACCACATCGAACTGGAGAGCCTGAGAAAGATGCTCGATCGTGACGTCATCCTTGCCGTGGAGGGCGAACTGGGGTCACTCTTTCCCGACTGTGAGCTGGGTGCGGTGCCTCCCATGGGCGAACCTTATGGGCTGACCACCATCTGGGATCCTAATACGACCCTGGGCCAGGAGGAGCGGGTCTATTTCGAGGCAGGTGACCATGAATACCTGGTATCCGTTTCAGGCAGGCAGTTCCATGAGTTGATGGCCCACGCTGAACGGGGTGAATTCAGTCATCACGTATAAAGCGGGAAGTCAGCTGATGAGCTGAAGGACTTCTCTGACCTCCTCTTCAGCTTCCTGCCGGATATCGGTGGCCAGTTTTTTATTGAGCATGCCGCGTGCGACCTTCTTCAATGCAGGTATGCGTCTCCTCATGATCTCCACTTCATTGGCAGGCATACCGGAGATCATGTGGGCTGCAATCACCAGGTCGGTGTAGTCAGATTTTGAAGCCGGGTCGCGTTGCCAGTTTTCAGACTCCATTACGACATTGACGCTCTCATCCCCGAACTCCCACTTTCTCAGCACCATGGCCCCAACCTGGGTTCTCAGGGCGGTGATGGCTTCATTGAGCAGTTCTTCCGAGTTGAACAGCTCAGGTATGCCCGAGGCGTAATTGATGATCGGTAGAACACCAATATCGTGCAACAGTCCCAGCAACATCGCCCGCTCAGGGTCTAGCCCGGGTGTCATCCTGGCAAGGGTGTAGCAGGTGGCGCCTACGTGGGCATTGTGTTTCCACAGTTTCAGCATGTGTTTCTTCAAGCGCAGGGAGTAGCTGGTGATCAGGTCACGGGTTACTTTCAAGCCCAGGAATACGACGGCATTGCGGCAGGTTTTTATAGGGGTCTGAACACCGTACAGTGGGCTGTTGGCGGCTCTCACCAACTTGGCGGCAAGAGCAGAGTCTGTTTGGATAATGCGCGCCACGGTCTCGACTTCACACTCTGGATCGAGGACGGCCTTTCGAACCTTGACAGCGATTTCAGGCAAGTGGGGAAGTTGCAGCCTGTCGTTCATGTAGGCTTGGTAAATGGCGTACAAGAGTTGGTTCTGGGGGAGTTCGTCGTTGCTGGTTATCTCTTCGACGCGGTAGATACTCTCTTTCTCCTTGGGGGAAAGAATCTCCAGAAGGGTGCTGTTGATACGGATGAACTCTATCGGCTCGAGGCTGGTGGCCGTGGCTGCTGATTGGCCAGTGGTGCGAGGGTCCCATGGTCGCCGGCAAACAGGGTCTCGGTTACCCCGTCCTTCCACTCGAGCTTTACGGCGCCTTCCAATAGATAATAGATCCACTGATCGGTTTGGCCTTCCGAAAACAGTCACCTGCCCTTGGGAAGCTTTTCGATAGTGAGCTTGTGAACCAGCTCGTCGAATGCTTCCGGAGCCAGGTTGCCGATAATTTCAAGTGACCCAAGCCGGTGCCGGTCGATGCTTGATTGCGGTGTTAACACAATACGCCAGATTTGATTGACTTCGCCCAACTTATATATCGGCTGCATTGGGTGGAAACTGAGGGCTGGCTGGGTAGGCCGTGAGACGAAAATATTTCCTTTTTTTACATCTACAGTGGCATTTTTTCGTTGAATTCCCTATTCTTACGCGCTCCTGAGAATCTTATGTTTCCACCTGGCGGGTTGTGGTTGTTTGTCTGTAATGTGAACTGCTCCACAATTGTCTGGCCGGAAAAATTGCCATTGATTTTACATCATGATTAAAGACAGTCTGAACAACACAAATGTAGCCGCCGAACGGGTATTGATCTCACCGGTGGACCTCAAGCGTCACCTCCCGCTCAGTGAGGCAGGTGAAAAGACTGTCTGGAACGGCAGACAGACCATCAAGAACATCTTTCAGCGCAAGGATCCTCGTCTGCTGGTGATCACCGGTCCCTGCTCCATCCACGATGTTGAGGCGGCCAAGGACTACGCCAGGCGTTTGAAAAAACTGCACGATGAGCTGAGCGATACACTCTATATCGTGATGCGCATCTATTTTGAGAAACCCCGTACCACCGTGGGCTGGAAAGGCTTGATCAATGATCCGAGGATGGACGACTCCTTTCATATTGAAGAGGGTCTGCACAAGGCCCGGGAACTGCTTGTCTGGATGAACGAGTTGGGCCTGCCTTCAGCAACCGAGGCCCTGGATCCCATCAGCCCCCAGTACCTGGCGGATCTTTTCTCCTGGGCGGCGATTGGTGCACGCACCACGGAATCCCAGACCCACCGGGAAATGGCATCCGGCCTCTCCATGCCCGTAGGCTTCAAGAATGGTACCGATGGCGGTCTCAGCGTGGCAATCAATGCGCTGGAATCGGTTTCCCAACCGCACAGCTTTCTTGGTATCAACCAGGGCGGCCAGGTAACGGTGATTCAGACCAAGGGAAATGTCTGCGGCCATGTCATTTTACGTGGCGGGCACAAGGGGCCTAACTACGATTCGGTGCACGTGGCGCTCTGTGAAGATGAACTGCGCAAGGCGGGTGTTCCTGAAAACATCATGGTCGACTGCAGTCATGGCAACTCGAACAAACAGTATGAACTGCAGCCCCTGGTGGCGGAAAATGTGGCCAACCAGATCCTGGAAGGTAACCGCTCCATTACCGGCATCATGTTGGAGAGCAATCTCAATGAGGGTAATCAGAAGATTCCCGCTGACCTGAGCCAGCTCCAGTATGGTGTTTCGGTGACCGATGCCTGCATCAACTGGGAATCAACCGAGACCCTGCTTCGTGATATTGCGGGCAAGCTGAAAGATGCGCTGCCGGCGCGGATCAATGAACCGGAGTGACCAGTTTATTTCCCTTCGTTCCAGTCACCCGGAAAGTGTCCCCTGAAGCGTTCTGGCAGAACCGGGTGTGCCAGGTAGTAATATCAATGTAGTAATATCAATAATGTGCCAATGGCAATTCAATTAAAAATTTGCTCCCCCGCCCAGGTGTGGATTCGACACTGAGATTGCCACCATGCACCTCTGCCACGATAAAGTAGGAGGTGGATAGGCCGAGTCCAGTCCCTTCACCAACATCCTTTGTTGTATAGAAGGGTTCGAATATCCTTTTGCTTACCCGCTCATCCATGCCGGGTCCATTGTCCTGTACTTCAATACAGAGCGTATCCGACCTCATGAAGGTACGCACTTTGATGATCTGTTCTTCAGATGGCATGCCGGCATCGGAAAATGCGTGAGCGGCATTGCGGAACAGGTTCAGAAGCACTTGCTGTATCTCGGAGGCAATACACAAGACATGAGGATTGGATGGGGCATAATATTTTTCGATTGTGATGCTGTGAAAGTCGAATCGCTTTTTAAGGTCGTAATCGACCTGGGCGAGATCCAGGGTCTGCTCAATTATTTGGTTTATCGATGCGGGTTGCTTTGTCTCCTCTGCTTTTCGGGAGAACATCAACATATTGCTGACGATTTTTGCAGCACGCTCTCCAGAATCAACGATGCTATGCAGAAAACCGTTGACGCCTCTTTTTTCCGTGTAGGTTTCGACTTTATCCAGGTCAATGCCTGTTTCCGCGGCGATGGTCCGGTTCTGTTGCAGGTTTGGTGACAGTCGCCTTTTCACGTTTTGTACACCTTGAAGTACACCGCCCAGGGGGTTATTGAGTTCATGGGCCATGCCGGCCGCCAGTCCCCCTACGGACATCATTTTTTCCGTCTGCATCATCATGCCCTGCATCCGTTTCCAGTCGGTTATGTCGGTGTTGAAGCCGACGAAGCGCAATGGCGTTCCGTCATTGGAAAAAAGCGCTTTGCCACGGCCGGTTATCCAGTGCCACTCCCCCGATTTTGCTCGCATGCGGAATGTGCTCTCATAAATGCCTATTCCCTTGGAGGCAAGGTAGTCATCAACCCTTTGATGTGCTTGTTCCGCGTCATCAGGGTGTAGCAGCCCGGACCAGCACTCGATGGTATCGGGCAGTTCGCCTTCCTCGTAACCGAGCATGGTTTCAAATTGCGCCGAATGAATTACGGTGCCGGTTTGCAGGTCCCAGTCCCAAAGGCCATTGTTGGTACCTTCGATCGCCAATTGGAAGCGTTCTTTTTCCTTTTGCAGCGCTTCATGTTGTTCCTGCAGTTTTATTCGGGAATCCCTTATTGCAGAGAGCATCCTGTTCATGGTGTTGGAGAGGATTGAAATCTCTCTTGGGCCCTGAATCGGAATCGGTTCAATCGGAATGCCGTCCACATCGCTGTGGTTGATTGTCGTGACAATATGGGAGAGGGGTGTAAGCAGAAATCTGCGTATGGTGATAAAGAGGGCCAGGATCAGCACTAAAGAAATTGCGATAGTGTCTATGGTGGTGCGGACGATGATCTCGTTGAGTTCCCTGTTCATCTCGTCATCCGTGATGTAAATGCTGATCGTACCCAGTTTCTCTCCTGAAGGATCGGTGATTTCGTGTCTGTCCGAGTAGAAGCACTGCTCTAATTGCCTGTTCTGCTCGCTATTCTCTGAGCTGTAATCAATGATGTTTCCCTCGGCATCCCTGATTTTTCCGCTGATATAGGCTTTTCGGCCGATGATCTTCCCCATGTTGTAGTCTTCCACCACAATGGCAAAGTTGTTGCGGCGTTCCATTTCGGTGAAGACCAGCTTGTCATACTCGTTCACTGCGTATGACATGATCATGCTGACAACGTTTTTTCCAGGGAGACGATGCTGAGCTTGGAGGTGTGTTTCATCTCCGCGATTATCTTATCTTTCGTTGCCATATAGGTGTAGGTCGCGTGTGACGACATGATGAGCGCAACCGTCGAGATGATGATCCCGAGAGTGATGTATAACGATTGTCTAGAGGTGAGAATACCTGGTATTCGCATCAAACTCTCATTCCTCTATTCCCAGAACATTTCTTTTGATTGTTGGAAGCATCTCCTCGATATTTTCTGTTGAGATAGCGAGAATCGGAAGTTGTCTGTTCTTCTCGACAGCTTCGCCATTAAGGTGCCTGTCCATTGCAATTACCGCCTCCTGGCCCATCAGGTAGGGTTGCTGCATTGCTGCGCCCACAAGCACGCCCTTGGAAATGAGCTCCAGGAATATCGGTTCTGCATCGAAGGATATGTACACGATCTCATCTTTCTTTCCGGCATCGGCAATTGCATCCAGTACACCCTGGTACCTGTCCGAACCCTGGGTCCAGATGGCGCGGAGGTCCGGGGCACTTTTGATGAGTTTCATGCTCAGGTCGTAGGTCTCCTGGTAGGAGAAGTCGACTTGCTGTTCAATGCCTGCGCCCTTGATTCCTGCCTCGCGCATTGCCTGCATGAATCCGGCAGTTCTGGCTTGTCCGTTGGCTTATTTTCTGGGGTATGGCGACGATGCCCACCCTGCCGTCGTTCCAGCCGAGCTCTTTGAGCTTTTTAACCAGGACCTGGCCTATCTGTATGCGCCATCCTGATTGTTCGAAGAGATGTAGGAGACATATTCACCACCATCTGTTCCGAAGTCGGATATGACCACCGGAATGCCTGCACTATTTGCGAGCTTAAGGATTGTGACGCATGCCGATGAATTGGTGGGTGATACGATGATTCCCGATACCTTCTCTCTGATTGCGTCAGCTACGATTTCCAATTCTTTCTTGGCGTTGTTTTCGGCGCTGTAGGTGTGAACCTCGTATCCCAGCGTTTTTGCGGAGAACTTGATACCGCGATCCATGATGTCCCAGAACGGGATTCTCAGATCTGAGACGATATAGGCTAACTTCTGTTTGGTTTGTTCCATTGATGTCCCTTGCTCAGGACCCCCTGCAGCCCAACTGTTTGGAGCCAGGACAATACCGGCTAACAACATCAGCGTCATCAGAAACACAATGCGCTGTATTTTGTATTGGGATGTAAGTGTTAGGGTCTTCATTTTGCATCTGCTGACTTGTTGGTTATACGTCTCTGACAGTGGAACCCGGGCCAAATCAAGAATACTTTTCCGATAACTAATTTATAGCAAAGAACAGTTTAATCCACAGGCGCATTTGTAAATGTATTGGACCTGGGTGGGAGGTATTTTAAATGCAACTTCAATGAGTTAAGGGATGGTTGATACGACCGGGAATAACATTGTCCAGTAGGCTTGGTGAAGCTGCTTCCTGTGGTCGTTTTGTTATGGATGATTCACTCTATTTATTATTCAGAGGGAGAATTGATTGGTGATAGCTATAAAAAACTATGGATGGTCTGAAAAATAAGAGTTTTCATTCACCAGGCACCCAAATTCAAATATCCGTCAAATAAGCCTGTCTTTTATCCCCGAATTGGCCTTGAACTTG
>NZ_MPRJ01000076.1 GCF_002020805.1 Solemya velesiana gill symbiont
CTAGGCTTTGCTGTCTCATCGTTTTCCTGGGAGTGGAGATCAATAGGTCGATGGTATACGATTTTCGAAATTAATCAGAGTTGCCCTAGAGCGTCCTTGGCAATCCCAACACTGACCGGCATTTCCCAAATATTCCGTTCATCACCGTCAAGCGGATAGCAAAAATTTTTCTTTGACGGCTTAAATGGATAGCGTGGCGTTGCTCTGTAATATGGCAACCATCCTTTTGACTTGTCGTGATGAACATGGCTTTGCGCTGCTTCAAGTCCAGGATGCATACTAATATCGCAGCGATAACCCAATGACTCTAACTGCATCAATACAGCATCACTCATGTAATGCTCACCAAATGAAAAACTTTTCGGTTGTTTTCCATAGGAATCAACAAAAGCTTGATGCGCCATATCCACACAATGGCTCACCCAATTTTTGTCAGAGAATTCTGCCAACCATTTCTTTTTCCACAAATGCCGATATGGTCGCCAACTGTGTACATGAATACCCAGCTCATCACCCGCGGAATCGGCCTCTTCAAGTAGGCTTCTATATTGATGTACTACCCAGTCTGCACGCCCATAGACCAACTCTATTTGCGGGTCGAGTCTAAACATCCAACTGAATCGAACTGGTCGTCGAGTAGCGCTCTCAAGCAAAGGGCGCATTTTGAATAAATACTCATGAAGTATTTCATAACCGCTCCATCGTGGAGCTTGATAACTCACTTTCCTGTCGTTAGGTTCGACATGAACCATAAACAACACCGGACATATTCGGTTTTTTATTCCCGCAGATTCAGATCTTTTATTCGATTCCATTTATTGACTTACTGTAGGCAATTATATAATCAGTTTGGAATCAGTGACCTGCGTCCCTGTATATCATCGATAGTTTAATACCCGAATCCGGTCGATCCAAGGCCTAACAACAATGGTTGCCATGGTCAATGTATAGGAAAAATATTCCGGAACAAGAGTCGGCTTTTAAAATTGAAAATTATTGGAATGAAAAATCTGAAAAGCGGCTATCTATTTTGTTACGCTCGACTGAACGCATGTATGTAATTTATTGGAAAATATTCCAGTCGCAGGCAGGATTATATGAGAAAAGAATTATGATATGTCCACCGTACGGTACGCTTCATCCAGTTAAAATCCTGCCACTCACAATATGATCCACCTTTCGAAAACATCTTGATACAGGACTTCACCACCCTCAACACCCTCTCCCTGCGAGGGAGAGGGAGAGGGTTAGGGTGGACTAAGACGAGTCACTTCTATTCAATTGACCTTAGAAGCGCTTTCCCTGCATCGGCCCGCCGCAACCCATGGAGGCCAGTTCATCGGCGATCTTCTGCTGTTCAGGGGTCAAACTGCCATAGAGCTTGTCGATGGCGTCGGCCATGGCATTCATCTGAGTGGCTCGTTCGCGCATGAACTCGACCCGTTCGTTCAGTGGAAGCTGTGCCTTGCTACCGCGCTGTGCATGACACTGCACACCCTGACCGAATTTATCCAGCATGGCGGTTTCGTATGCCTTCCAGGCAAGTTCCTGGTCTTCTGTGATCTTCAGCTTGAATTTCAGGTAGTCGATCCGCTCCTGGTGCCGTTCGATGGTGGGACCGCCCATACCAGTGCGGTTGAACTGGCCTTTCTGGCCGGGACCACGGAACCCCTGGCCGTACTGGGCGCCATCCTGGTACTGGCAGTTACCACCCCAGCGCCCACCTGCGGGCACCATGGAGAGGGAACCTGCGGTAATGCCGACCACGGCAACGGTGGCGATAATGATTTTGCTTGAGCGTTTCATCTTGATCTCCTTTGTTGATCACTTGGGAAACATCCCCCTGCAGGATCTATGAGACCACTGGAATGTAAGCACGGGATTTCAGAAAAGGGGCGATTTGTAACTCAATGTATCTGTAACAGCCCTGTTACATTAACTTACAAAAAATCCGGGAGCACGCCCGCAGGTTACGGTATAAATAGGGTCATGGAGAGACAGCAACACCTGCTGGTGGTGGATGACGACCGCGAGATACGGGAACTGCTACAGGCCTACCTGGAGCAGAACGGCTACCGTGTTTCCACCGTTGGCGACGGCAAGGGAATGTGGAGCGCCCTGGAAGCGTCCCGTGTCGACCTGATTGTGCTGGACCTGATGCTGCCCGGCACCGACGGACTGGAACTCTGCAGGACCCTGCGGGTGAAGTCCCAGGTCCCGGTGATCATGCTCACCGCCCGGGGGGACGAGATGGACCGCATCCTGGGCCTGGAGATGGGTGCGGACGACTACCTCCCCAAGCCCTTCAATCCCAGGGAACTGCTGGCCCGCATCAAGGTGGTATTGCGACGCTTCAACAGTGTCGCTCCCCGCGAGGAGGAGGAAGAGACTGGTTCATCCCTCTTCTTCGCCGGCTGGAAACTGGACACGGTAGGACGCCATCTTGAAAAAGCCGGCGTAGTCTCGGCACTGAGCGGCGCCGAGTACCGCCTGTTGAAGGTTTTTCTGGACCACCCAAACCGGATACTGACCCGCGACCAGTTGCTGGACCTGACCCAGGGCCGGGAGGCAGATCCCTTCGACCGCAGTATCGACGTACTGGTCAGCCGACTGCGCAAGCGCCTGGATGACGGCCCAAAAGAACCCACCATTATCAAAACCGTTAGGGGTGAAGGCTACGTACTGTCGGCCAGGGTGAGCAAGCAGGAGCCTTCGGAATGAGGTTGCTCCCCCGCTCCCTGTTCGGCCGCCTCATGCTAATCCTGGTGATCGGCCTGATCCTGATCCAGGTGATCAGCGCGACCCTGTTCATCCGCGACAGATACCAGGTACTGCGTGACAGCTTCGGTTTCAACCTGATGCATCGCACTGCCTCGTTGGTCAACCTGGTGGAGGGCATGCCACCCGAAAACCGCGACCAGATCCTCGCTGTCATAAACTCGCCCACGCTTCGCATCAGCCTCAATGATGAGCCGCAGCCCATGAAGCCCGAGGCCAAGCGCTCTGAACGCCTGGAGTCGCGGCTGAAAAGACATCTCGAGGATCATCCCCGGATA
Source organism: Solemya velesiana gill symbiont (assembly GCF_002020805.1). Lineage (GTDB taxonomy): Bacteria > Pseudomonadota > Gammaproteobacteria > Chromatiales > Chromatiaceae > Sedimenticola_A. The sequence goes on from NZ_MPRJ01000076.1 coordinate 3,057, forward strand.
CTGGTCTCCATCGAAACCATCCCCCTGGGACGATGGCGTGACCGGAGAGGCCCTGAACACAGGCCGCCACCCCGTTTCCAGATGATGCCTCGACACATGGGTCCCACGAGATTTCAGGTCCAGGTTCAGCTCTCCGACGACAAGTGGCTCAGCATCCTGCGACCGCTGCCAGAAGATATCGAGAGCTGGCCCGCACGCATGCTGTTCACACTTATCGCCGTGCTGGTCGCCATTGTGGTCACCTCCCTCATCGCGGTACGCCAGCTGACACGCCCACTTAACACCCTGGCCGAAGCTGCCGACGAGTTAGGACGAAATATCGACCGTCCCCCACTGCCGGAGAGTGGAACAAAGGAGGTGCAGCAGGCAAGCCGCGCCTTCAACAACATGCAGCAGCGGCTGCAGCGCTACATAAAAGACCGCAGCCGCATGCTGGCGGCAGTCTCCCACGACCTCAAGACCCCCATTACCCGGCTGCGGTTGCGCACCGAGATGCTGGATGACCCGGAAGTGAAAAAGCAGTTCGAGCGTGACCTGTCGGAGATGGAGCAGATGGTGCTCGCCACCCTGCACTACATGCGGGGAACGGAGAGCAGCGAGGAGCCCGTGGATCTCGACCTGGTTGCGCTGCTCGAGGCACTGCAGGACGACATGTCAGAGCTGGGCTGGAAAGTGACCATCGAAGAGTCGCAGGTCGAGCCCTACAGGGGGCGCCCACTGATACTCAAGCGCTGCTTTGCCAACCTGATCGAGAACGCCGTGCGCTACGGGGATGAAGCGATCATTCACATCCAGGACAGCCCGGAACAGGTAAGCATCGTCATCGAGGACCATGGACCAGGCATTGACGAGCAGGAGCTGGAGAACCTCTTCAAGCCCTTCTACCGTGCTGAAGAGTCCCGCAGTAAAGAGACCGGGGGATCAGGACTCGGACTCGGTATCGCACGCAACATCGCCCGCGCCCACGGTGGTGACGTGACGCTGCAACGAGGAGAGAATGGCGGTTTGGAAGCGGTAGTCACCCTCCCCCGCTAGTTCCGTGGGAGCGGCGCCTCGCCGCGAAAACAAACCAGATCAGTGAACAGGCACGCCCACCTCGACAACATAACCGGTCTGGTGCTTCCTACACCACTCCAGGCGTTTCTGCATCACCTCGCAATGACTCGCCTCTTTCACCATGAAGTGGTCGCCGGCGGTTGCGAAGCCCAGGTGCTCATAGAAGCGCTTGATCTTGCGGATCTGCTCTTTGGTCTTCTGCTTGCCGACCCCGTCATCCAACGGAGAGGCCTTGAGACCGATGATGCAGTTCTCAAGATCGGTCATCTGGCCGATGCGGGCCAGCAGTGCGGTGCCGATATTGTGACCGCGGTATTCGGGTTCCACCACCATTTCGTTGATCCAGACCAGCCCGTCATACTCCTGGGTGCGTATGGTGCCGTCAGACAGGCGATGGAGATACTGGCTCCGGACTCTTCGAATACGGTCTCGGAAAAATCGGAGATTTCGGGACAGACGGAGTCGAGCAGTACATTTTGCTCTATCCCATCCATGGTGGCGGTAGCCAGGTCGAGTCGATAACCCCTAAGCTCGGCGACGATCTTCTCCTTCCCCTCCCGGTCGTCCCAGAGAAGGGCCTTTCCCCTGAATCCGATGACATAGTGACTCAGGGTGGGATCGGAATCGGGTCTCAGGGAGAACTCGAACTCAAGGTCATCAATTGATACGTCCATACTGCTACATCCCGTACATCTAGGACTTGATGAAATATTAGTATATAAGTAAATAAATTCCACCCATTTTATAGACTGTTTTTATGACAAAAATCATGGTCATAAAGGGCTCTATAGGCTCGACCTGCAAGAAAGGGTAAAGAATCAGAAGTAAAGGGCCGATATATATTCAAACACCTCTAACTGCGAGGGGACGACATGCGCCTGAACAAAAAGCTTCTAACAATTTCCGCCCTACCGTTTCTGCTCAGCATTGCCCCCGGCATCCAGGCATTCGACCTCTATCGTCAGCCCTATGCACCGTCCCCCAGCGAGACGGACCGTGCCAAGAGCTGTGTCGAGCTAGACCAGGAGCTGAGCACCCTGCAGCACCAGACCTACAGCTACCAACCCGGTTTCTATGAAGACCCCTACACAGGTGCAAGCATATTTGTGGGTACCACCATCTTCTGGCCCACTTACGCCGCACTGGGTTATATCGGCTATCTCGACTACCAGGAGAAGGGGCGCATCATTCCAGCGGAGAACCGGATCGAAGAGCTACGCTATCTCAAAGCGCAGAAGCACTGCTTCGAGAGTTAAACACTAACCATCAAATCACCAGTAGGAGCGAACTTGTTCGCGATCTGAATTTGAATACCTGTCAATCGCGAATAATACCCGAAGGGCACTATAATTCGCTCCTACTGTAAGAGAAAAGCCCGCTTACTTTCCGACGTCGCTGAAAAAGAGGCTGGCAACCAGGCGATCCACCGGCACGTAATCGTCAGTGAATTCAGGCAGTTCCGCCATTGGCGTTCCAGTCGTCAGTACCGCCTCGGTCATCCTGACCCATGCCCGCTGAAAACCCCGGCGTGATTCGATCACCTCCGGCGGTTCCCTGGCATCGCTGGCCGAGATCACGTAGGTCATACGGGTGGACTCCTCCGGCAGGCGATCAATCCAGACATGGACATGATCGAACACCGAGCCCAGGGTCTTCATCATGCTCTTGACCAGCTTGGGATCGGGAAAGATATCCACCAGGTTCAAAGTGTAGAGACCATCCTGACTGAGATGTGCCTTGACCTGCTGTGCATACTCCCGGGTAACTAGGTGGTAGGGCACCGCGATGTCGTGAAAAACGTCGGTCACGATGACATCAAAGCGTTTGTCCTTGAGTTGTTGTTGCAGCACCACCCGGGCATCGGCGTGATGGACCTGCATTCCCCGGTCGTCCAGGTAGAGCTGTTCCCTGGCCACCTCCGTCACGTTGGGGTCCAGTTCGGCAACCGTGATCTCGGCATCCTCGTAAAGCGACTGTACCGCCCTCGGCTGGGTATAGGCGCCACCCCCGGCGAAGAAGAAGCTTATCCCTGGCGGCGTTTGCCCCTGCCAGTGATCGAGCACCAGTTCATCCATCAACTGGACATAGGGCGCCAGCAGAAGGCCAGGCTCCTGTTTGTGATTGGTACCATGAACCAGGTGGTCGAGAATCATCGAACGGGCTTCACCAAAAGGTACCTCAGGCGTGCTGTCCACTACCCGGATACAGAAGTAGCTGCTCTCGCGATCGCAGGGATTGGTGAAACCGTTCTGCAGCCAGATACCGCCACTGAGCAGTGCCGCCAGCAGGAGCGAGGAAACAGTGGCGATGGGGCGTGTTCCCTTGAGCAGAGGTATGGCCAACAGGAACAGGCCGATGGCCGTGGAGATGATGATGTTCCTTGTCCCCATGTACTGCACCAGCCAGTAACCGGTGACAAAGGTGCCAAGGATGCTGCCAAGAGCGGCCAGCGCATGCATCAGGCCAACGATATGTCCTGTCCGTTCATCCAGCTTGAGAGCCAGGGTGGTAAGCAGAGGCGTTATGATACCCAGCAGAACCGCCGGCAGAAAGAAGAGACTCAACACCATCAGAAAACTGATGCTGATCAGGCTCAGTCGGCTCTCCTGCAGGGCAGGTGCCACCAACGTCAGAATCAACAGTACCGCCAGGCTGGCCAGCCCGCTGGCGATCAGCACCATTCCAGCGCTCCTGTCGCTCCCTCCCCTGTCAGCCCAGACGCCGCCGATCCAGTTGCCCAGGGAGAGTCCCGCCAGGACGACACCGATAATGGAAGTCCATGTGTATAGCGATACGCCCACATAGGGCGCGATGAGACGGCCCGCCACCATCTCCAGCACCAGCAGGAAGGCAGAGCTCAAGAATATGGTCAGCGCGTAGCCGTAGATATGCGGCCTGGTCGACATCATTTACTCCATAGGGTTAACAGGCCATGGCATTAAACCCTGATGTTAAAGGAGCCCTACCCCGAAATGGTATTGTGACTTTCCGCTATGCTCCGGGCAGCTGCTATGGCTGCCTGGCCAAGGGAGATACCGCCATCGTTGGCGGGGGTCAGTTCCGGAATCAGCACCTTCAAGCCCTGCGCCCTCAACCTGCTCTCCACCAACTCCAACAGTATCTTGTTCTGAAAGACACCGCCGGAAAGCACAACACTGTCCAGCTGATGTTGCCGGCAGAGTGCGATCGCCTTCTCAGCCACGGCCCTGGCCACACCGCCGTGAAAGCTAGCTGCCATGACACCCGTGGACACCTCTGCCGCCAGGTCTTCCAGCACCCCTTGCCACAGGGGCTGCCATTGGATTACCTGAAGGCCATCTCTATCGGTTAACCGGTGGTCGTATGCACTGGCCTCGTCTTCCAGCGTAGCCCTGTCTGCCAACGCCTCCAGTTCAATGGCCGCCTGCCCCTCGTGACTCGTCTGCTCACGACAGATACCCACGGCCGCGGCCATGGCGTCGAACAGACGACCGGCGGAAGATGCCAGGGGCGTGTTGAGGCCCCGCTGCATCATGGTCTGCATGTTGGAGACCGGTTGTTGGCCAAGGAACTGCACCAGTTCCAACTGGCCGAAGTCCTCAGCCACCCGCTCCCAGCCCAAGGCGTTTTCGAGATGGGCGAAGGTGTTGCGCCAGGGCTCGTACATCGCCTTTGCACCCCCGATCATGGCGACCGGTTCAAAACAGGCCAACCGCTTGAAGCCCAGGTAGTCTGCCTTGAGAAACTCTCCGCCCCAGATGGATCCGTCCTCTCCGAAGCCAAGACCGTCCAGTGCGATCCCAAGCACTGGCCCGCTGCCGACATCCACGCCCTGCTCCGCCATGCAGGCTGCGATATGGGCGTGGTGATGCTGAACCACCTCCAGCATCAGTCCCTCCTCTGTGGCCCGTTCCCTGCCGAGTTGGGTGGAGAGATAGTTGGGGTGTTCATCAACCGCGAGAATACGCGGAGCATGCTGAAACAGCTGTTGATAAAGCGCCAGGTTGTGCCGATAGTCATGGTGAGTCGCGGCATCCTCCAGGTCCCCCATGTGCTGGGAGACGATTGCCCTCCCCTCCTGAAGCAGGCAGAAGGTGTTCTTCAGCTCACCTCCCATGGCCAGTATGGGCGGCGCCTTTGAAAAACCGGCGGGCAACTCGATTGGTGCTGGCGCATACCCCCTGGCCCGACGTAGCATGCGCGGCGCACCCGCCGCCATGCGCACCACCGAATCGTCCAACCTGTTGACGATGTCGCGGTTGTGGAGCAACCAATAGTCGGCAATCTTCCCCAGTCGTTGATGAGACTCTTCATTGGCTGTGCACTGGGGTTCGTCTGAACGGTTGCCCGATGTCAGTACGATAGGATTTTGCATACCCTTCATCAGCAGATGATGCAGCGGCGTATAGGGCAGCATGAATCCCTGTGTGTTCTGGCCCGGCGCAACGCCCGGAGCCAGTTGCTCATCCTGCCGCTGTTCCAGCACCACGATGGGTGCGGCTGGGGAATGCAGCAGCTTTTCCTCTGCTGGATCAAGCCGCGCATAGCGGTTGATCATATCGGTAGAACCGGCCATCAGGGCGAACGCCTTGTGGTAACGGCGCTTGCGCTGCCGCAGCCGATCAACCGCATCGCTGTTGGTTGCATCGCAGGCGAGATGGACACCTCCAATGCCCTTGATTGCAACGATGGTGCCCTGGCGAATCAGTTCGGCAGCCCTGGCAATGGCATCCTGACCTTCACCCGGTTCGATCCCACTCCCTGCTGCATCTTCTAGCCATACTTCCGAGCCACACTCACCACAGGCATTGGGTTGGGCGTGGAAGCGGCGATCTGCCGGATCGTCGTACTCGGCCTGGCAGGCCGGGCACTGGGGGAAGACAGACATGCTGGTGGTTGCCCGGTCGTATGGGATGGAGCGAACGATGGAGAGGCGCGGCCCGCAATGGGTGCAGTTGGTGAAGGGATAGCGGTAGCGCCTGTTGGCTGGGTCAAGGACTTCACTCAGGCAGGCATCGCAAGTGGCCGCATCAGGAACGATCCCCGTGCGGACCTCACCCTGCCGGCTCTCGACAATTGAAAATTCATCAGGCTGCTCACCTTCTTCCAGGGGTTGCAGCTCAACCCCCTCGATTCGGGAGAGCGGAGGTGATTCGTTTCGCAGCCTGGCCACAAATCGCTCTATCTGTTCAGGGCCACCCCAAGCGCGAATGAGTACGCCTTCGGCATCGTTCCAGACCTCCCCGTCCAGTCCGCACTCGTTGGCCATGTGCCAGACCGTTGGCCTGAAACCAACACCCTGAACCAGGCCACGCACCCTGATAGCCACGCCCTCTATTCTCTTGTTCATCCGCGCCAGACTGTGAAATTTCCTAATCGAAACATATGGAACCGTGAGGATAACACTCTTTGATCAACTGGCAGCGGTTTGTCAATTCTTACATTTGATTTTTCGATGGCTATAATCCCCGCCTTTCAAGTAGTACCCAAGACCTGTAAGCAGAAACCCCATGATCGTATTCACCCTTACAAACCGCAACACAGGAAATATTTACGTCGGTTCCACGCGCAGCGTTCCGGAAGAACGCTGGGAGCAGCTTGCTGAGATGGCCGCCGACGGCGCAGAAGGAAAACTGCTCGATGATATCAGGACCCATGGCGAGGACGCTTTCAAGATCGAAGAATGGGGCGTTGCCGAAAGCCCTGCTGGCATAAGGGAGTTGATCCAAGAGGCCCAGGAGCAGCTGGGAGCCCAGCCCATCCGCACAAAAAGCCCATCGAACAGGGAACGCGCAGCAGAAGAACCCTCCCTGGGAGATATCAGGCGAATGCTGGAGGAGATCAGAGATAACGATCCCGTAATTGACGAACCCGCAGCTGAACTCAAATCAAAAGCGGACATATCCACCCAAACACGGCCCAATGAGAAAAAAAACATCCGGCAAAAGCAACCTGCCCTGACAACTGGCCGCCGGTCGTGCCGACTCTACCGAAAAAGAGCGGCGTATCAAGGAAGCACTGCAGAAGCAGCGTGAGCAGACACGACATGTACGCGCTACCGAGGAGGCTGACGATATGCGTGAGCTGATCCTGCGCATCGAGACCCGACGTGCCAGCCAGAAGAAGAGCACAGCCCCGAAAAAACGCACTGCCAGAAAAACCTCCACATCCAAGGCAAAAACCTCCCCTTCATCACAGGACCTGGCACCTGGGAACAGGATCACACACAAGCTGTCCACAAGAAAAGCCAAGTCAGCAGAGAAAGAACGCCGCATCAAAGAAACCCTGCAGAAGGCCAAAGAGGAGCGTGACGCCCAACGCATGGCCCAGGTTGCCGCCGAGGCTGACGAAATGGCGGAGATCCTGGCGAGATTCGATTCACGATCCAAAACCATATCTTCCAGGAGGCGTAAACGATCATAAATCGCCTGTATAACCTCGTATGTGTCTATTATCTTCATAGGGCCTGCTCACAGACCCTGACATAACGTGGGATAACAGAGATGAGAGACAAGCCTAAATTCGGAATCATCCAGGGCGGCAAGATGCATGCGTTCGCCCTGGGTCCGTTCCAGATTATTCCCAGTCCGAGAAGAGAACCCCCTTTTCCTGTCACCGCAACCGTATTCGAGGAAGATACCTGGCGGGTTCTCAGCGCCGACCCGGCGGGTCACCCCGAGAAAGAGCACCCGGTGAAACTGATGACGAACATGCTGTTCGACCAGCAGGCAGAACCCGGCAGTGTACTCATACAGGGTGATCGCTGGCTGACCATCATTCATGATCTTGACACGGAGCCTACCTGCAAAGAGGAGTGGATCCGTATAGCACTTCATAGCGCGATAAGAACCGCAGAAGAGCGGAACTGCACAACACTGGCGCTGCCACTGCTTGGCAGTGTTCACGGTTGCATCCAATGGAAGGCGAGTCTTGAGTTGATTCTTGATGTCCTGACCGACAGCAGACGTCCCGGAATGCCCGCAATAAAAATCTGGTTACAGGTACCCTCGGAACACCTGGGGCGAACCGTTGAGCGATTGGGCGAAATAACTCAGGATACGATCAACTCGTAGGCCACGCAGGGGTCGATGGCGTTTACCAATAGTGCAGCCTTGTACCTCAATTCCCCTTCCGAGTTCGCTCTCAGCCCCGCAAGCCCCTGGGCCAATACGCCCCATGGATGGAAGTTCCACTCTGTTGGCGCAAGTATCTGGTAACTGATCACTTTTTCACCATCGAGCACTACCCGGTGAACCAGGCGTCCCCTGGCCGCCTCCACTTGGGCGACTCCCCGCCCTTTTGCCAATATCCCACTGCATTGTTTGACTGGGCATTTACCCGACACGATACAGGCTACCCCCGATGCGACAGCAGCTGGTATTGAAGCTAATTCCACCAGCCTCGCAACAACCCGGGTCAAAAGACCGTTGCCGTATTCATTCTCCAAGGCTCTAATCAATGGGTAACCCTGCACCCTGTTCAAAGGGCCGGTCTCGTAGGTCATGCCATCCCAGGTGGGTTGAAAAATCAGCGCATCAGCATCCTTTGAAGCCAACAGGCTATCCAGCTTTCCGGCATCCATGCCAGGTAGTGCCTGATTATCGGCGTAACCCATAGACGCGAGTTCACCGGATAGCAAATTAGCAACGAAGCGTGCTGCCACACTCCCACCCTCTGACGCCCAAGCCCTTAATCCATCACTCGAATCCAGTGCCAGCCACGCATCCAAGGAGATTGAAAAAACATGCTCTTCAAGGATCTGCTCAAACTCGCCAATGATTGCATCAAGAGGTGCTTGCCGGGTAAGGCCTGGATCGCTACCCGGCATAAACGGTTTTCTGTCCGGGTAGAGTTCATTGCGAAACGTCCCCGTCAAAGCGATCAACCGGGCAACGGGTTCCGGGGTTTCCGGTTCACCCAAAAGCCTGGCCCAATCATAGCCAATACGCCAGGCATGCTCTTTTGCGGTTTCAAGCAGAACCAGGAGCTTTCGTCCCTCATTTCGCGCAGGATTTTCATCTATCCCCAACGCCTGTTCGCATGCGCTTACCGCTGCACAGGCCTGGGCTGTTCCACATACGCTGTAAAGGAGGGGAAGCGTGTCGAGGAGATAATCGACTGTTTTATCAGAAAATATTGTAGGCATCTGCAATGGACGGCTGGATGTAATATCAACATCGTTGACATGCTCACCATCCCAATCCAGGGTTATCGTTATCTGCCCTTCCACACTGTCGCTGCCGGACTGCATTACCTAAGGATGGTCTGAAAAATTAGAGTTTTCATTCACCAGGCACCCAAATTCAAATATCCGTCAAATAAGCCTGTCTTTTATCCCCGAATTGGCCTTTTCAGGG
>NZ_MPRJ01000077.1 GCF_002020805.1 Solemya velesiana gill symbiont
ACAAGAGGCTATCGATCACCGAATGAATTATTTATGGGGCGGCAAGTGGATTTGCTTGCTGCGTAATTGAATTGCAGTTATTACTTGAAACCGCCAAATGCCTTCCTTGGACTTTGCCTTGATAAGCGGTCTAGGCTTTCCACCAACAACACGCAATCCTTTTCAATTTCTCCTTCGTGTAATGCTTGCAGAAACCTTCCTAACTCACCTTTTCTAGGTTTGCCCCAGAATGGGCAGACAAACCTATATCTTGTAGGCTTTCCACAAGTTCAAGATTATTTTCATCAGCATATTCCCTAGCAAGTTCCATCTGTCGTCCAAGAGAATGCCCTCTAAGTTGTGCTTCCGTAGACATGCGGATATAGCTAAACGCACGTTTCTTAACCATTGTTCACCTAGTCCTTAACTTATTGAATGCATTATAGAACAATTGGGCAACACTTGCTGATGATAGGCCCACCCGGTTCGGGCAAGTCCATGCTGGCCAACCGCCTGCCGGGCCTTCTCCCACCCATGTCGGAAGAGGAGGCCCTGGAGTCGGCCACCATACTCTCTGTCAGCAACCAGGCATTCAAACACGAGCTGTGGAGAAAGCGCCCCTTTCGCAATACCCACCACACCGCCTCCGCCGCTGCCCTGGTGGGCGGTGGAAGCAACCCCATGCCCGGCGAAATCTCCCTAGCCCACAATGGCATACTGTTTCTGGATGAACTGCCGGAGTTCGACCGTCGGGTTTTGGAAGTACTTCGCGAACCCCTGGAGAATGCAGAAGTGACCATCTCCAGGGCCACCCGCCAATCCGTCTTTCCGGCCCGCTTCCAACTCATTACCGCCATAAACCCTTGTCCCTGCGGATACCTGGGAGATACCCATGGGAAAAGCTGTCATTGCACAGAAGACCAGGTAAGGCGCTACCGGGGCAGGATTTCCGGACCTCTGCTCGATCGCATCGACATGCACATAGAGGTACCACGACAGCCCCTGGAGATGATCAGCAACCAAACAGCAAATGACGAGGAATCGAGCAGCGATGCCAGGGCACGAGTAGCGCAGGCAAGAGCACTGCAGCTCGAACGCAACGGTTGCACCAACAGCGCTCTGCAGGGCCATGCACTGGAGCATTTGTGCAGGCCGGACAATGAGGGGCAGAGACTACTGCACCGGGCGATGGATCAACTGGACCTCTCGGCCAGGGCCTACCATCGAATCCTCAGGTTGGCACGCACTATCGCCGACCTGGGTCAGTGCGATGCAATCAGCGCCAGCCATATTGGTGAGGCGATCGGTTACCGGCGACTCGACAGGGAAAGCTAGCCCGCTTTGGCTGCCAATTCCAGCAACAACTCCGGCATCGCCTCGCTACCTCCGAGGTAGCCGCAAAGCTCAACGGCAACTTCCGGGCAGCGCGTCCGACCCTGGTCAACGTCGCTGGGTATATCGGTCACCACGTGTCGGCCGGCAGAGAGGAAATAGGGCAACACCAGCACCCGCTGTGCACCGCGCTCACAGCAACGGGCTATACCATCAGGGATAGAGGGCTCCGCCAACTCCAGGAAAGCCGCATCCACCTGGCTGAAGCGTTCACCGGCCAAGGCAGCGAGTTTTTGTGCAACTGCCCTCACCTCGTCGTTAGACGCCTCGCGCCGACTGCCGTGGGCCACCAACAACAGGGCCGTACCACTACCTACATGCTCGCTCATTATTCACTCCCACCCTTGAACCGGGCTTCAAGCCCTCGTCTCAGCAGAGCCTGGTATCCGGACTCTGGGTTTAAGGATTGTGGCACCCATGGAGGGTATACAGTGTCATTGCCAGCCAGGAACACCACAGCACTCCTCTCAAACATGGGGATAATTATCGGCAACTGCAACCGATCCTGCTAAACTCCGCCGCCATGCTCAGGTTCGACAAACTCAGTCTTCGGCGCGGTACCAAGCTGCTCTTTGCCGATGCCTGCTTCACTATCCATCCCGGCCAGCGGGTTGGAGTCACTGGAGCCAACGGCACCGGCAAGTCGAGCCTGTTTGCCCTGATCAGGGATGAACTGCATGCCGACAGCGGTGAGTTCAGCATCCCCCGCGACTGGGTGATCGCCCACGTAGCCCAGGAGACGCCCGCCGACAGCCGCCCCGCCATCGAGTACGTACTGGATGGTGATGCCGAACTGCGTAACATCCAGGCACAGTTGGCAGAAGCGGAAAACGCCCACCAGGGCGAACGTGTGGCCAAACTGCACACCCGCCTGGACAACATAGGCGGCTATACCGCACGCTCCCGCGCTGCACGCCTGGTACACGGGCTCGGTTTCAAGCCGGGAGAAGAGGATGAGGCGGTCAACCACTTCTCCGGTGGCTGGCGCATGCGCCTGAACCTGGCCCGGGCCCTGATGTGCCGTTCCGACCTGCTGTTGCTGGACGAACCCACCAACCACCTGGACCTTGATGCCGTCATCTGGCTGGAAGAGTGGCTCAAGGGCTACCCAGGCACCCTGCTACTGATCTCCCATGACCGTGACTTCCTCGATGCCGTCACCAGCCACATTGCCCACATCGAGCAGGGAGGCGTCACCCTCTACACCGGCAATTACTCCGCCTTTGAGCGTATCCGCGCCGAACGCCTGGCCAACCAGCAGGCGGCGTATGAAAAGCAACGGCGCGAAGTGGCCCACATTCGCAGCTACGTGGACCGTTTTCGGGCCAAGGCCACCAAGGCCCGTCAGGCCCAGAGCCGGCTCAAGGCCCTGGAGCGCATGGAACTGATCGCACCGGCCTACGTGGACTCACCTTTTCACTTCAGCTTCAGACCGCCGGAAAAGACACCCCACCCCTTGATGCGCCTGGAGCATGCGGCAGCCGGTTACGGCGACACCCCGGTTCTCAACAGCGTCAGGCTGGCTCTTTCACCCGGCGACCGGATTGGACTGCTTGGCCCAAACGGGGCTGGCAAGTCCACCCTGATCAAACTGCTGGCAGGGGAGCTCTCCACCCAGAAGGGCAAGCGGGAAACGGCACAGGATCTGAACATCGGTTACTTCGCCCAGCATCAGCTCGACCAGCTTCACCCGGAACACAGTGCCCTCGATCACCTGATGCAGATCGATCCCAAGGCAACCGAACAGGCCATGCGTGACTACATCGGTGGCTTCGACTTCACCGGTGAGCGGGCTGAATCCCCTGTTGCTCCGTTCTCAGGCGGTGAAAAAGCGCGCCTGGTACTGGCACTGCTGGTCTACCAGCGCCCCAACCTGCTGCTGCTGGACGAACCCACCAACCACCTCGATCTCGAGATGCGCCACGCCCTCAGCCAATCACTGCAGGATTTCGAAGGTGCCATGGTGGTCGTTTCCCATGACCGCCACCTGCTGCGCACCACCACGGATCAACTGCTGCTGGTCAACGACGGCGAGGTGGACGAGTTCAAGGGGGATCTGGATGACTACCCCCGCTGGCTGGCTGACAACCGCTCAGCACAAATTGACAAACCGTCCGGTAACGAAGAGAAGGAGCACAGCGCCACCGCACGCAAGGAGCGCAAGCGCCAGGAAGCGGAGCGGCGCAAGCAGCTGCAGCCGCTGCGCAACCAGGTACAGAAACTGGAGAAGGAGATGGATCGATTGATGGAACAGCAGGCAACGATGGAGCAGCAACTGGCCGACCCGTCCGTCTACGATGAGGAGAACAAGGCTTCCCTCAAGCAGTTGCTGGAAGATAAAGCGAAGGTGGATACCTCGCTGAACGAAATAGAAGAGCAGTGGATGACCGCCTCGGAAGCGCTTGAATCCGCAGAGAGCTGACCGGGCTCTTACACTTGGCAACACCGCTCCAGCCGCCATTTCACCTCTTCCAGCCCCATCTCCCGCAGCAGCTTGATGTTGCGCTCCGGGATGCTTGCCGGATCGGGATAGCTGGCCACCGCCGACTCCAGGTCATCCTCCCTGATCAGGTGGAACATGGGATAGGGTGAGCGGTTGGTATAGTTGGACGGATCGGACTCATCGCACTCCTCGAACAGGTACCGGGGGTGAAATCCGGCTATCTGAACCACACCCTTCAAGCCGCTCTCCTCCAGCAGCCGATCCACCAGCTCCAGAAAATCGTTGTAACGCCCGTAATCCGCCAAACCTTCAGAGAGGATCAGAAAACCGGTGGCCGCAGATGTTTCGTCCTGCTGCTGGAAACGGTCCAGTGCCTGCAGCAGATCCATGTAAATTCCTTCTTCGTCCACAGCATCCGATACGGCGTAGAAGATACGGCCGGCCGAGACCACCGGTTCGGCAAAGGGACAGAGATTGAGCGCCACCACCACTTCACGAATCCACCGCTCGATGGATGCCACCACCTGCTTCTCAGTCGCCGTCACGTTCGAGCACCTCCACACCCATACCCACCTTCAACTCACCCGTACCATCGTGCACCAGGTTCTGCCCGAAATAGACAAAGTTTCCCCGGCGACGATAGGTATTCAGGGTGCGCAGGGGCTCTGCTCCCCGCTCCGCCGTCGACTGGTCATTGGTGGTAATGAAACAGCGGGAGCAGGGCTTGGCCACACGGAAGCTGATATCTCCAATACGGATCAGCCGCCAGCTGTCCTCCTCGTAAGGGGCGCAGCCGCTGACAACCAGGTTGGGGCGAAAACGATTCATGGGCAGAGACTCCTCAAGCCGACCATTGAGATCGTCCAGCGAAGCCTGGGATATCAGCAGAAATGGAAAGCCGTCGGCAAATCCCACCTCGCCCCCCTCCCGGGCATAGTCCAGGTCCACCTGCCGGGAGTTGCCGTCCGGCAGATAAACCAGGCGGGCATCGCAGCCAAGGTATTCGCTCAACCAGTCCGCAGCCTGCTCGTCAACAAGGCGAGCTGTACAACTGTCACCCCAGACCTGAACCGTAACCATTTCCCCCACATCAGCCACCTTGGCCACATCCAGCACCTGCATTCCAGGCGCCTGTAATCGAATTCCACCGGGAATCAGCGCGACCTGGATCAGGGCCATTTGGGGATATTCCCGCTGGGTCAGGAACCACCCTTTTGAATCCACCACCATCCAGCGCCTGTCGCAGCTGATGCCCCGCGCAGCCACCGGTGCACTCTGCAGTGCGATGCCGGCACAGGATTTTACCGGGTAGAAATGGATACCACTCAGACTAATCCCTCTCACCTCGCCCCCCTGCCTATCCATCTTCCATTTGTGAAGACATTCCAGATTTCCTGATCATACCCTTTATATCTTTTTATATCTTTCCCGTTCTGCTGTCTTATAGTTAAAGACATGCCCTGTCAGGCATAAGAAAAAAACTATACTACTAATCAGACACACTAAACTTGTGAGTACCCGGCCAATACAGGGCAAGCAGCTTGTGGAGATAGCGCATGGAACTTATCCCCTACCTTAAACTGATGGTACAGAAAAACGGTTCGGACCTCTTTTTCAGTACCGGTGCACCCCCAAACATCAAGGCCGAGGGCAGAACCGCGCCCATAGGCGAGACACCACTGGGAACCGGTGCGGTACAAACGCTCGCCTACTCGATCATGAGTGACGACCAGGTATCGGAATTCGAACGCACCATGGAGTGCAACCTGGCCATATCCATCGGCGGACTCGGGCGCTTTCGTGTCAATGTCTTCCGCCAGCGCGGGGATGTCGCCATGGTGATCCGTTACATCAAGGGCAAGATCCCGAAGATCGAAGAGCTTAACCTGCCAACCATGCTCAAAGACCTGATCATGATGCCCAGGGGGCTGATCCTGGTCGTGGGCTCCACCGGTTCGGGTAAATCGACCACCCTGGCCTCCATGATCGACCACCGTAACGAGAGCGCCACCGGCCACATCCTCACCATCGAGGACCCGGTGGAATTTCTCCATACCCACAAAAAGTCGGTGGTAGACCAGCGCGAGGTGGGTCTCGACACCATGTCCTACGAGGTGGCCCTGAAAAACGCAATGCGCGAGGCACCGGACGTCATCCTGATCGGCGAGATCCGTGACCGTGCAACCATGCAACACGCCATCGCCTACGCTGAAACAGGTCACCTGGCACTGTCAACACTGCACGCCAACAACGCAAACCAGGTTCTGGACCGCATCATCAACTTCTTCCCTGATACGGCCCATCACCAGCTCTACCTCGATCTCTCCCTGAACCTCAAGGCCGTGATCTCCCAGCGACTGGTCAAGACCAAGGACGGCAAACGGACGCCTGCGGTAGAGATCATGGCACTCAGTGCCTTTGTATCCGAACTGATCCAGAAGGGAGACATCCATGCCGTGAAGGAAGCCATGGAGCAAGGCAGCCAGCGGGGCATGCAGACTTTCGACCAGGCCCTGTTCACGCTTTACAAAGAGGGCACGATCACCCTGGAAGAGGCACTGGCCAACGCCGACTCCCGAAACAACCTGTCGCTCAAGATCCGCCTGGACGAAGGAACCGACACCGGAACCGAAACACCGAAGGATTTCCAGATACACGGCGAAGAATTCATATAGAGTCTGTTACACTGGGCAGATGCCCGAAGTACCGATATTCAAGACGCTGGACTCCCTGCAGGCACTCAATGAGTGCATTGCAGGGGAGCCTGCCGCACTGATCTGGTTCACCGGCCCTGAATGCCGTGTCTGCCAGGGCCTGAAACCCAAGATGGGGGAACTGGTAGCAAGCCGCTTCCCGAGGCTGGCTTGCCATCAGATCGACTGCGCCAAGACCCCCGAGGCAGCTGCCCAGCACCAGGTGTTCACCGTACCGACGCTCCTGGTTTTCTTCGAGGGACAGCCATTCCTGCGCAAGACCCGCAGCTTCTCCCTGGCCGAACTGAGCGCCGACCTGGAGCGCCCCTACTCCCTTTTTTTTCAATACCCCGTAAAGGTTTTTTAATCCTTCGGCCCAAAGCTTGCCTTATAATTGCAGGATTGATTAACCCTGAATCACAAGATTACGACCGACTATGCCTCACAAGACCGAAACCTATTTCAAGCCCCTCGTGCACAGCAAGCCCAATGAGAAGATGTTGGCACAGCGACCCCTGGGGCTCGATGCCGACAGCATAGGCGCCAACTTCCGCCACTATTTCGCCCACACCCTGGGACGCAGTGGCGAATGTTACACCACCCACTACCCCTACAAGGCACTGGCCATGACCGTGCGCGACCGCCTGATGGAGCGCTGGATCAAGACCCAGAAGGCCTACGACGAGGCCCAGTGCAAGCGCGCCTATTACCTCTCCCTGGAGTTTCTCATGGGCCGCAGCCTGGGTAACGCCATGCTCAACCTGGGGATCACAGACGAAGTAACCGGCGCGCTCTACGATATGGGCATCCACCAGGAAGAGATCGCCGAGAACGAACCCGACGCCGGCCTCGGCAACGGCGGCCTGGGCAGACTGGCGGCCTGTTTCCTCGACAGCTGCGCCACCCTGCAACTGCCGGTCAAAGGCTACGGTATCCGTTACGAATACGGCATGTTCCGCCAGGATATCGAGGACGGCTTCCAGGTGGAGGAACCCGACCACTGGCTGCGAGACGGCAACCCCTGGGAGATAGAGCGTCCAGAGTACACCCAGCGCATCTCTTTTGGCGGTCGTACCGAGTTCCACTCAGACCAACACGGCAAGCTGCGTGCCCACTGGGTGGATACCCATGATGTGCTGGCCGTGCCTTACGACATCCCCGTCCCCGGCTACTGCAATGGGACCGTCAATACCCTCCGCCTCTGGCAATCGGCAGCCACCGACGAGTTCGACCTGGACGAATTCAACGCCGGCAGTTACACCGAGGCGGTGGGCGCCAAGAACAGCGCCGAAAACATCACCATGGTGCTCTACCCCAACGATGCCAGCGAGAGCGGCAAGGAGCTGCGACTCAAGCAGCAGTACTTCCTGGCCAGCGCCAGCATGCAGGATATTCTGCGCGACTGGAGACGGCGTCACGATCACGACTTCAGCAACTTCGCAGAGAAGGTCTGCTTTCAGCTCAACGACACCCACCCCACCATTACCGTTGCCGAACTGATGCGCCTGCTGATGGACGAGGAAGGCATGGAGTGGGACGATGCCTGGCAGATCACCCGCAGCACCATGGCCTACACCAACCACACCCTACTCCCCGAAGCGCTTGAGCGCTGGCCCGTGCGACTGTTTGAGCAGCTGCTGCCACGCCTGCTGGAGATCATCTACGAGATCAACGCCCGCTTCCTGGCCGAGGTGGCCGCCCGCTGGCCAGGGGACACAGAGCGGCTTCGCCGCCTGTCCATCATCGAGGAGGGTCACGAACCCCAGGTGCGCATGGCCTACCTGGCCATTGTCGGCAGCTTCTCCATCAACGGGGTGGCAGAACTGCACTCCAACCTGCTCACATCAGGCCTGTTCAAGGATTTCTACGAACTGTGGCCCGAGAAGTTCAACAACAAGACCAACGGCGTCACCCAGCGCCGCTGGCTCGCCCACTGCAACCCGGGACTGCGCAACCTCATTTCCGACACCATCGACGGAGACTGGATCTGCCACCTGGAGCAGCTGCGCAAACTGGAAGCCTATGCCCACGATGCCGGCTTCCGCAACCGCTGGCATGAGGTCAAAAAGGCCAACAAGCAGCGCCTGGCTGACCTCGTGGAGCAGGAGTGCGACGTGCGCTTCAACGTCGACAGCATGTTCGACATCCAGGTCAAGCGCATCCACGAGTACAAGCGCCAGCTGCTCAACATTCTGCATGTCATCCACCTCTATGCCCGCATCAAGGCCGGCGAAACAAAGCACATGACACCCCGCTGTGTACTCATCGGCGGCAAGGCGGCCCCCGGTTATCTGCAGGCCAAACTGATCGTCAAGCTGATCAATAACGTTGCACAGGTCGTAAATCGTGACGCACAGGTCGGCGATCTGCTCAAGGTCGCCTTCTTCCCTAACTACCGCGTATCCGCCATGGAGGTGATCTGCCCCGGCACCGATCTTTCCGAGCAGATCTCCACCGCAGGCAAGGAGGCCTCCGGTACCGGCAACATGAAGTTCATGATGAACGGCGCATTGACCATCGGCACCCTGGACGGTGCCAACATCGAGATCCGCGAAGAGGTGGGCGACGACCACTTTTTCCTCTTCGGGTTGACCGAGCCGGAAGTGGTAGAGGCCAGGCAGAGCTATGACCCGAAGAGCATCATCAAAGCCGACTTCAACCTCAGCCGGGTAATGGATCTGCTGGAAAAAGGCCACTTCAACCAGTTCGAGCCAGGTATTTTCGACGCCATCATCCGCTCCATTCGCGACCCCCACGACCCCTGGATGGTGGCCGCGGATTTTGCCAGCTACGTGGAAGCCCAGGAGAGAGCAGGGGCTGCCTATGGAAACCGCGACGGATGGACTGCCAGCTCCATTTTCAACACGGCAGCCAGCGGCAAATTTTCCACCGACCGCACTATGCAGGAGTACAACGAGGATATATGGAAACTCGAGAGCGTGGCCTGCAAGGATTGCAAACCGGAAAACTGAGACCCTGCCCGGCCGTTTCCAAGTGCCTTTCCTGGATACCGGCACTGCCGGTATCCAGGAGCCTCTTGAACTGATCGTATTACGACATCACAGCCTGAAGCCCACACTAATACCAACGCGCGTCCTGGGCGGCCTGATTACCCCTGGCGGCGACCACAGCCACAACTTCTTTATCTCCACGATCGGGAAGTGATAATCGGCAGCACCCACCTGGCCGACCCGCACCTCTTTCACCGTTCCCAGAAGCGTAAGCGCACGTCCCGATGGAAAGTCCCCGGTCTCCATGTAGCCTTGCCCGACAGCCTGAAAGCGCCCTATGGAGGGTTCGGTAACATCAGGTCCGCCCTGCCAGTCCAGGGGATAGGCGAGTATCTCGAATACCGTGCTCTGCTCCCGGTTCTCACCGACCAGTACCACGCCACCCCATACAACCTCCTGTCCGATGAACCGCTCAGGGGCCAGCGCTACCGTCTTGGGTGCCGGCGAATCGAGATCAGGTATCCCCTCATGGGTGGCACAACCGACCAACAATACGGCCATACCAGCAATTAACCAGTTGGAAAAAACCATAACTGTTTCACCCGTTTTGCAGCCTATACAAAGTTTAGACAGTTTCTGGCCTTTTCATTACTGCGGATATCCGGGAAGATGAAGAAAGTCACAGATATCCCACGCTCAATCCATATGGAAAATACCACTGAAAAGGACTGGTACATCTATATCCTGCGCTGCAGCGACAACAGCCTCTATACCGGTGTCACCACGGACCTGGAGCGCCGGGTACAGGAGCACAACGACTCGCCAAGGGGTGCACGCTACACCCGCGCACGCCGCCCGGTACAGCTTGTCTATGCCGAAGCCTGGGCAACCCGCTCCCTCGCCTGCCAACGCGAGGCGGAGATCAAGCAGCTCAGCAGGCCAGAGAAGATAACCCTGATTTCCAAGGCCCCCTTGGGTTAAAATTCAGCATCCGATTTTTTGCTGGTAATTTTGAATGAGCAACACCGCCGACAACCGCCTCCCGTGCTGGATCTACCGCAGCAGCCGCAAAGACGAGATGTACCTCTACCTGGCCAGGGAGGTGGCATTCGACGAACTGCCCAAGGTGCTGATGAAGAACTTCGGCACCCCCACCCTGGCGATGGAACTGGAACTCCACCCCGAACGCCCCCTGGCCAGGGAGAACATCGACAAGGTGATGGCAGCCCTGCGGGAGAACGGCTTCTACCTGCAGATGCCTCCCAGGCTGGAACCCGAACTCCACGAAGGCGAGCAGACCTTCTAATCACCAGGGGCCTGCAACCACTATGCGCGAAATCATCCTGCTCAACATCACCGGCGAAGACCATCCAGGCCTCACCGCCGCACTGACCGAAGTACTGTCCGAGAACAGTATCAACATTCTCGACATCGGCCAGGCGGTGATCCACGATCATCTCTCCCTAGGCATGCTGCTGGAGGTACCTCCCGAGGCTCAATCAGGACCCGTATTGAAGGATATGCTCTTCCAGGCCCACCAGCTGGGGCTGAACATCACCTTCGCTCCCATCGCCGAAGACGAGTACGAACGCTGGGTCGGTTTCCAGGGCAAGCCCCGCTATATCGTCACCCTGCTCGGCCGCAAGCTCTCGGCCCACAACATCTCCCGGGTGGCCCACGTGGTCTCACACCACGGCCTCAACATCGACGGCATCACCCGTCTCTCCGGCCGCTTCTACCTTACCGAGTCCAACGAGCGGCGCCGCGCCTGCGTGCAGTTCTCATTACGCGGCACTGCAGAGGACCTCACCGCCCTGCGCCAGGACCTGCTTGAGATCAGCCGCACCGACGAGGTGGATGTCGCCTTCCAGGCCGACGATCTCTACCGCCGCAACCGCCGCCTCATCATCTTCGACATGGACTCCACCCTGATCCAGGTGGAGGTGATCGACGAACTGGCCAAGGCCGCCGGCGTGGGCGACCAGGTGGCGGAGATCACCGAGGCCGCCATGCGTGGCGAGATCGATTTCAAGGAGAGCTTCCGCCGTCGCATGGCCTTGCTCAAGGGGCTGGACGAATCGGTACTCCAGGGCATCGCCGACACCTTACCCATCACCGAGGGTGCGGAGCGTCTCATCGGAAGCCTCAAGAGACTGGGTTACCGCGTAGGTATCCTGTCCGGCGGCTTCACCTACTTCGCCAACCACCTCAAGGAAAAACTGGGCGTGGACTGCGTCTCGGCCAATGAACTGGACATCGTCGACGGTAAGCTCACCGGCGAAACAAAAGGCGAGATCGTAGACGGAGCGAAAAAAGCCGAGCTACTGCAGAAGATGGCCAACGAGATGAATATCAGCCTGCAGCAGGTGATCGCCGTGGGCGACGGCGCCAACGACCTCCCCATGCTCAGTCTCGCCGGACTCGGCGTAGCCTTCCACGCCAAGCCCCTGGTACGGGAAAACGCCCGCCACGCCATCTCCACCCTCGGCCTGGACGGCATCCTCTACCTGATCGGCGTCAGGGACCGCGAGGTCGCCTGACCAGTACATCTATCCTGCTGCGCAAGGAAGCTGTTTCCTGGTTCACGCAGGATTTGGTAGCCTTAAGGAAACCAAGGGATATCAGCTTCCCGGCAGGACGCTTTCAACTACCAATAAAACTTCTGCCTCGAAGAATATTCAATGGCGGTTTCAAGTAATAACTGCAATTCAATTACGCAGCAAGCAAATCCACTTGCCGCCCCATAAATAATTCATTCGGTGATCGATAGCCTCTTG
>NZ_MPRJ01000078.1 GCF_002020805.1 Solemya velesiana gill symbiont
TGAACAATCGCCCTCGAAAATGCCTTGGCATTAAAACACCTAATCAGGTATTTTTCGGGATCAACCCACCTGTTGCACTAGCGAGTTGAATCCGCGTTGATTTAAAGCCAAACGATTAACTCCAAATCGCCGCAACGCCTTGGCTCAGATGACAGAACTTCCCAGTGTAGCCCGAATAAGCTGACGCCAGTCACCTAAGAAACGCTTAATATGAAACAGTTCAATGGCAGTTCGACGACCAGCCAATCCAATCTTCCAACTACGTTCAGTATTTACAAGAAGATAGTTAATCTGATCGGTCAACTCCTCTGCACTATCAGCATAGAAGCCATTTACACAATTATTTATAAAATGATCAACATCATGGCTGTTTAGATTAACGGTAGCAAGGCCACATAACATGGATTCACCCCGCGTGCGCGGCATCGGGGAATGCAATGTTGGATTAAAATAAATATCAAACCCATGCAAAGTATTGATGTAATGTGTGAATTTCGCTCGCGCGTAGGCGTCACCTTCAAGCAAAAGATTTGGCTCTGGAACGGCCAGTTGCTCGAAAGGAGTTGTAACCTTGTTTGCAACATATTCGAGTATATTGACACCACGATATGCCGGCCGCTGAGCGAAGTCATTGCGAGGAAGCGTCAGGATGCGTTGTTCATGTTGACCGGTAATCTCCCGTCCAGGAAATTCCTGTGGATCGAAGCCGTGCCAAATCACCCTTGATTGGTGAAAACCCCATTCAGCCTGTGCCTGGTGGGAATTCACGACGACCATCGTATTTTTCAGAAGTTCAACAAAAGCCTCCCGGTTGGCTTCAGACTCCTCCATGTCATAGGGTGCATCTGCCGCTTGGGGCGTACCATGACATATGGCAACCCGAGGTATCGTCAAATGACGCATCAAAAACCTGAAGCTCTCTCCCCAGTGGAGCCCGACAGCAGCATCTTTAAGCGGCGTATCCAAGACATGCTCATCAAAATGGAGAATCGCAAGATCAAACTGCTCTTCATCGATTTCCTGCCATTTCACAAAATGGGCATTATCAGGCAATGGGCGCTGCCCAAAGTCCCACCATCTGCAACTGTCTTCACCGAGATCACTGATCAAGGTGAATTCGGCATCAAGCTTGTACAACTCGTACTGATGCGGCACATGCCAGCGATAGGTTAAAATACGCAAGGGTCGACGTTGCATCGATAGAGCAGATTGATGAAAGACCGGCCCAGACGGTAATCTAATATGCGTATACTCCAACTCATCCTTCGCTTCTTTGGGCATGGCTTGTCGTACACAGGCCTCACGCAAGGGAACCTCTTCCAAATCAACATCATAAGAGGCTGACAGCCAGTCACAGGCTATACCAAGCTGACGCAGACGAAGCAAACAGTTCCGGCCCTCAGCATTTGCTTCAATACCGGCAAGGACAGTGACCAAACCTGGTTCCGGCAAACCAACACTATCCGGATAGACTATGTGTAACCTCCCTGATTCAGCCATAGCAAGGAGAAAGCGTTGGACTCGATTATCAGTCAATGCCATCTCACCTGCCAAAAGGATAGCCGTTTCTGGATTATCAGTTGGCACCTCTTCAGTTACACTGACCGAGATACTTGTCCTGCGACGAACATCTTCATTTACATGATTTAGTTTTCGGTAAAACGTACTTTTGATTCGACTCCTTGTTGGCAGGCTCCATTGAATTTGGTAATCACATCGCAACACTGGTGCCCCCTTGACAACAAATCGCCGCTGACGGCTTGCACCAAAAACAGCAGAAATAACTGCCTTCACAAGGAAAATGATGCCTTGAGCACTGATCAAACGTGAGATTATTTGTAATGTCCTGGACATATTCATTCAATGGATTCAGCCGGAGCGCCATAGCGCCGCCAAAGGCCATACATCAACAGGGACCACAAACACGTCACCTCACTGTCATCACCCTGGTCAATAAATCTTCGTCGAAACCTGTCTACTGTTGCATGATCCAGTGGCCACATGCAGACAGGATCACGCAAGACATCGTTGAGCAATGAATTTAGAGGACCTCGCATCCATGCAACCAACGGAGTACCAAAACCCATTTTTGATCGGTGGACAAATTCCCTTGGGAAGTAGCGCTCAGCAAGTTTCTTTAATAGATATTTCCCAGTACCATCCTTGACCTTGCAGTTGACAGGTAAACGAGCGCAAAACTCGATTAGTTCATGATCCAGTAGCGGGGACCGGGCTTCCAGACCACAATGCATTGATGCGATATCCATCTTTACCAATAGGTCGTCCGGCAAGTAGGTATGGTTGTCCAGCCATAGCATACTGTCTATCGGGTTTTCTGAAGCGAGACGAGCCTTTCTAAACCAGCCTGCACGCCATTGTGGCAAATTATTGTTGACCGAATCATCATCCAGAAGCTCTCTGCGAAGCCGATCAGTCCAATGACTACTGTACATGGTGAAAGGCCCTGCATCCGGCAATAGAAGATGATCCTGGCTTAAACGGCGTATTTTCTTCCAGGGAAAACGACCCCGCCCCCCCAACCAGCTGACCGGATCTACCAGGGGCATTGGGTGAATTCTACGGATCCAGCTCGCCAGCCGAATGGTTGAATTTGGCAGTGAATAGCGAGGATAGCCACCAAGCAGTTCGTCTCCACCATCACCGTTTAGAACAACCTTCAGTTCCTGCCTGGCTGCTGCGCATACTGCAAAGGAGGGTAACGCGGAACAATCACCATAAGGCTCGCCATAGCGCTTTATGATTGTTGGCAGCAAATCGATATCTGGCGAGTCCAATTTTACTGCTCGATGTTGGGTACCACAGAGATCCGCTGCCTGCTTGGCATAACCAGATTCATCAAACTCTGCTTGAGAGAACCCAACACTGTAGGTGTGAACTGATGAATCCGCGACTTTTGCCATCATGGCAACTATAACGCTGGAATCGACACCGCCGGAAAGCAATGCCCCTACCGGAACATCTGCGACCATGCGCAACTTAACCGCATCACTCAGCTTTTCCTCGAAGGCATCAAGTGCATCCGATTCATTTATATCCAGCTTATTGCGGTAATCAAAATGCCAGTAAGGCTCAATGCGCAAGCCCGACGAATCCAGCAGGCCATAATGTGCAGGAGGCAACTTACGGATGCCGCGGTATATACTCAACGGCGCAGGAACATACTGAAGATGAAGGTAAAAATCGAGTGCTTGCGTATCCAGGTCACGATCCGTCCATGGATGGCGTGCCAATGGATCTATCTCAGAACAGAAAATAAACCCCTTTGAAGAAATCGCATAGTTAAAAGGCTTCTTACCAACCCGGTCTCTCGCGAAAAGCAGACATTTCTCCCTTTCGTCCCAAATCGCAAAAGAGAACATGCCATGCAGGAAGCGCAAACAATCGACACCATATTTTCGATAGAGCGCAAGTATTACCTCGGTATCAGAGCCTGAGTGAAAACGATAACCATCCTCTTCGCATTCATTGCGCAGAGTGGAAAAATTATAAATCTCGCCGTTGTAAACAATAGCGTTGCCTGTAACTTCATCCAGCATCGGCTGGTGTCCGGCAGATGACAGATCAAGAATTGCAAGCCGGGTATGACCAAGGAAACATTTCCTGTCAGGCGATATGTATTGACCACGATCATCCGGACCGCGGTGAGAGACCCCATCAACCAGGCCGGACATCGTGCCTTCGATGTCTGCGTTACTATTTTTTGCAACAATGCCAATAATGCCGCACATACTAGATCTCCAATCGCCTGACAAAGCGTTGGAAAGGCATTTTCCACCAAGGAAGCATTGGAGTCCTCAGGGGGGCATCAATCACCTTTTGCAGCAACTTTTCAAACCGATCAACCTGGCGGCCTAAACTGTGATGTTCCAGCGTGTATTTATAGAATAATTTTGTATAACGCTGCGCATGGACTTCATCAGACCAAAGAAATCTAACATCACTCTCCAGTTTGTCCATAGATCCCCCGGACAAAAGGCCACAGTTTTTTTGCGAAAATATACCTTCAGGGTCAACTTCAAGAGAGGCCATTGGCACCCCGGTTACTGCGCATTGCAGAAAAGTATTGGGAAAACCTTCGTAACCCGAAGCAGATGTACTGACAAAGACTCTGGCTCGCCTGTAGTAGTCCCAGATTTCTTTATGTGGCACATAATCTACAATCGTTAGATTTGGGGGACACTTTGTTGAAATATCGGTAAACATAGTGTCATTAGTGTTGTTAACGATCATCACAAACGGAAGATCCGGACAACGCTTCGCTAACTCAAGGAACAGCAAAGGGCGCTTATGGAACATATCTGTGCGGCCGATCCATAGGATAGTTTCGCGTTCGTCATGTTTACCCCAACCCTTCATGTCAGTTTCGGATATTTTAACTGGATTGCGAACGAGTTCGCCATGACGATTAAACCTGCTTTTTAAAGTACGGAGTTGGCTTTCAGTCTGCACTAAAACATGATCTGCCATTTCCAATGAAAAATGTGACATCCATTTCGGTGTATTGTAATCGTTCAATGAGTAATTATCTTCTACATAGTCAGATGACAAATCTTCATCCGACGCGATACACAACACTGTTGGAATGCCAAGCCTGCGGCAATCTGCAATAACCTGGGCAGAAGTGCCATTATTACCAAAGCAACATACAACTTCAGAACGTCTACGGCGCCAAAATATTGTGAGAAACCAAGCTGGGAATAGTCTAAAGATCGCCATTATGGGAAGCTGCCAAAGGAGATATAAATCCCGACGATCAAGATTAAGTGCGGGAAACCATTTGCGGCGCGTAAAACGAGGATTCACATTGAGCGATGCCCGGGTGTGAATAGGCTGATAGATATCAAATGTGATCCCATCATGAACCGTCTTGCTTGACTGTCCATAATCGTTAACAAGGAATCGAACCATCCAACGATTGGTTATTAATAGTTCCCGACCAAACAGTGCAGCCCTTGTCTCCATCCCGCCAATACAGCCTGAGACTGTAGTGTTGAATATTGGATATGAGTTCAGACAAACAATACTGATTGAGTTCAAACTGTCATCGACTTTTTTAGAACGAAAATATTGCATGAACTTCCCAAAATCGAATTTAACTTACTCCTCGCGTTGATACTCACCCTGGAGTCAAGCACCGAACACCCTGTATAAAAAAGATCGTTTGACTGTTCTGATATTACCTTCCACCCTGTTTCATTAAAAAGCTGCCGCCACGTGGAACGGGAAAATCGAGCAATTTCAATAAAAGCATTTTCTGAATACTCTCCGTGTACACAAGGCACATTTAGATACTTGATGAAGTGCGTTATGTTCGTCCAAAATCGCCAGCTGCTTGAAGGGAGAACGTGAATTACCAGTCCATTAGGCTTTAAAACACGATGAATCTCATCCTGGAAAGAGCGAACATGAGGTACGTGCTCAAGTAGATTCGATGTATAGACGATATCGAATTCTGCATTTTCAAAAGGCAGATTATGGCCATCGTAATCTTCAACGGGAAAAACCCTCTCTTCGTAATAATTGCTGGTGTTGATATCCATGGCTGAAACATCAAAACCCTTTTCAGTAAGAGCAGAAGCTTGCCAACCAGTACCTGAACCTATCTCAAGAAGGCGACCCTTTTCAGGAAGCAGTTTGATAATAACTGATAACTCGAATTCACGGATAGATTGAAGATGACTTAATGTCTGCACTGCAATCAGGTGACTTAGAAACCACCTAATGATGCTTCTTATCCTGTTTATAATTCCTTTAAGATAGCGATAAAGCATTTTCATATTCCAGAAATTAATGAAACAGTCATTAATATACTGCTCATCTCCAATATCGTTTCATTGCCGCCCACCAAGGGGCTTTTTCAGGTACAGGTTCAGCTACATGCAATTTCTCAATACATGCTGCCATTTCTGCTACTCTTTCCCGGTATTCATGGTATTCCAAAACATACTGATAACAGGCGTTAGCAAGACGATCTGCTTTATCACTATTATCGACCAGATCGATAACGGCTTCCTTCAACTTGGCGACATCTCCAGAAACGTATATGCCACAACGATTCCTGGTTAGCATCCCGTCGGGATCTACCTGCAGAGAAACAATAGGGACCCCTGATACAGCACATTGCAGAAAAGTATTTGGAAAACCTTCGTACCTGGAGGTGTTAACAAACACCCTGGCACGTAAAATAAAGTCGAGTATCTTTGTCGGATGAACGTGCTCAATGATGCGTAAGTTGTCAGGACAATCAGCCTCAAGAGAATCTAATTCCGCCTCATCTGTTCGATTGACTATCATGAGGAAGTGTAAATCTGGACAGTGCTTGGCTAAATCAAGAAATATTGAAGGCTGTTTATTAAATGCATCTGCCCGACCAATCCATAGTACAAACTCACGCTGCGTTCTTGTAATCCATTTTTTCTTGTCATCCTGGGAAAGCTTAACTGGATTACGAATCAGAACTGATGAACGATTAAAATTCCTTTGGAGCATCTGCTGCTGGAACGCGGTCTGTACAATAATGCAACTTGCGGTAGTTAGTGCATAGTGTCCTTTCCACTTCGGCATACCGTAATGATCTAATTCTAGATTATTTGAACTGTAATCTTCGAAAAGATCTCTATCGTTAGCGACACAGAGTATCGTTTTAATACCTTGTCGGTTACAGTCAGCAATCACCTCTGCTGAACGTTCGTTATTTCCAAAGCAACAAACAACATCAGGTTTTAATGAACGCCAAAAACGCGGAAAAAGTAAGGCCGGAAGAGCCAGATAGATTGCGATAATCGGTACCTGCCACACTAGGCTAAAATCACTCCAATCATGTTTAAGCGAAGGAAACCAGCTACTTTTGCGGAATCGTGGAAATACATTCCGTCCAGCACGGCGATAATTTGATTGATATATATAGAAATCTATCCCTTCATGTCTTGTTAAAAATGGTTGGTCAAAATCACTCACTACGAAACTTATATTCCAGTCATTTTTTTGGGCTAAACCTCTTCCAAATAATGCCGCCCTGTGCTCCATGCCTCCGCCAACAGGTGTCACAGTATCGTGGAATTGTGGATAGGCATTACCACATACCATGATAATCATATATGAATGATTAGACTTCGTAGATACTTTGGCTTGGATATTCTGAATGAATTCTGGCATCGTTTGGATATTTATTGCCATCCGATCTACGGATGCTTGAACAACCGTTCTCGAATTCGGGCTGCAAGAGGTTTGGGGAAATATTTCTTTTCCAGGGAAATATATAAATCGTATGCTGTTTCATTCATATCCCGCGTTAAATTCATCTCCTCTGCCAAATGAATCAATGCAATCTCAACAACCTCGCGCCCACTTACAAAGTCTAGTTTCTCTAATGCAAACATCAATACTGCAAGATTAGATTGCATCTTCGCTGTCTCTTCTGCAGTAAACCATACACCTCCTGAGTGTTCACGATATGTGCCTACGATTTCATTTAGACATTCAAATGCCTCTGGCATCATTTTCGATTCGGATATGCAGAATAGAGTGAATAGCCAGTCGCATGCAGCAGCACTACCTTCAACCTTTTGTGTGTATTTTTCCCATAGCCATCGCCGCGAAATACGGGACGGAGTCCGCATTATGAATTGACCTTTTAACATTTCCAGGGGCCCGGAAGTTATAAGTTTTTCGGGCTCAATTGATGGTTCAATATTGTAGGGAAATGGATCACCTTCACGCACCGCAAGAATTCGGCCACCACAGAGAATACAGTCTGGGCTTTTCTCAAAAATATCAACCTGACGCTCCAGTTTAGAAGGCAAACTCCAGAAATCATCCCCATCACAAGTCGCGATATACGAACCCAGTGAGCGTTTGAATGCAAACAGGTCAGGCATTCCACCCTGAGAATATTGGTTGGTTTTATGAAAATACGGTTTAAATAGCTTTGGGTATTGTTCGCTGTAATACCTAACGATTTCTGCAGTACAATCAACTGATGCATCATCCACCACAATGATTTCTACCGAAAACGTCGTTTCCTGCATAAGAAACCCCTGCAGGCATTCATCAATATACTTTTCGTGATTATAGGTAAAACATAGAATGCTGACGAGGGGAGTAGTACCTTCAGGCCAATTGTGTTCTGTAATTCTTAACGGGGTATTTAATTTCACTTCAGACCCAGGCTTCATTCTACTATTAATCGATTAACATAATTTTCAGCACAGTAAACAGCTAATCGCGACATAGCATCATCTTCGACCACGTTCACATACCAGGAAAATACTTGAGCACAAATCAGGATACTGCTGCCCTATTTTATAGCATCCGTCCAGATACTCTTTCGATATAATGTCTGTCTGCATAAGTCGATCCCATTGGAAGTTTGCTAACGCTTTGAAGAATATTCCCGATCGGTGAACAACTTTTAGCCCTGCCTTCATAGCATCACGCTCAAGTGTATCCATTGAATATGTAATACGATGTCCATGCTTCTCCTCGGAAGGCGTAACGGTTGCATTATGTGTGATTAAACCCATCTTGACAGCAATCTGTCTCGAAGGCGCATTGGCATTTGGGCAAACCAGAAAAAGTCGCCCATTTTCCGAAAGCCAATCATCGTTTATGCGCTTCAGCAACCGCACAGGATTGTCCAGATGTTCCAGCACATGGGTTAATACGATGTTGTCAAAACGCTGGTCTAACGTTACATCTTCAATGCATGAGCATATGTACTTAATATCTTCTCCAAGCAGACGCTTTGCATCTTCTAAGGCGATATCCGAAGCTTCGACACAAGTAATATCGTCGAAATAGTTTTTTAGCCGTTTTGTTAAATCGCCTTTAAATGATCCCAATTCCAGCATGTTGCCTTGGTTAAAGAACGGCTCGAACGACTGGATCATGTAAGGATGCATCACGTCGAAATCAAAATTGTAAGCATATTTGCGATCGACTGTGTCTTTACTCTCATTGTTATAGTCGCGTAATCTGTTCATTCGCTCTTCCTTACTAATTTGTAAATGCATGATCCTTGATTGGCCTTTTGACTTAAAGATTGAAAATCCATGCTTTTCATACAATTTGATCGCTGCAGCATTTCTCAGGTCCACTTCCAGTTCGACACGCGTGAAACCAATAGCGACAGCATGGCCAATGATGTTCTCGACAAGTTGCGTGGCAATGCCCTTCTCCTGCCACCACGGTAAGACACTGACGCTGGTGATGAACACTACGTCTCCATTACTATCATCACAATATGCTGCCACAAGCCCAACTAAGTCATTATTTACCCATGCCTCGAACCGCACCGCTTGATTTGCTATTTTTTTGGAATAATCACTGATTTTAACCCGTCTACTCAATGGCGGTATGAAAGCGTTGTCGCAGGCTTGCAAGTGTCCCGTGATCTGGGCTACGTTCGCCCGGTTTATGAAATATTCTAGAATATCGCTCATATCTGCAATTCAGCTATACCGAAGCCATAACGCCCGAACTCGTTGCCGTTATAGAGCAGGAAGACCTTACCATCGCATTCAAAAACATGTGGATAGCACTGCATATCTGAATCCCACTCACCCGGAGTGCCTTCAAGCCGTGCCTCGTTATCATCACGTGTCCAGTTCAACAAATCATCGGACCAAGCATGACCGATACGGTAACCCCTGCCCTTACTTTTACGATAATTGAATGACGGTCGATAACAGAAAAACATATTGTATCGACCAGCGAGGTCTATCACAGTGGGCAGTGCCTGACACTCATCCGAACCTATTTTGTCCGGAATGATCTGTCGTGCATCTTCCTTGATCCATTCGATACCGTTACTGGATGTCGCATGACCGATTTTGTAAGTGCGATCAGGTGGTATATCGGGCGCATATTGCTTCCAGCAAGTGCCGAAGATGTACCACATATGAAAAGTGTCACCAATGATTTTAACGAATCCATCGCCGACCAAATAGGGTTCATTCAACGTAGCAGAGAGTACTGGTCCATCGCCGATACGCCTGAAGGTCAGACCTCCGTCACAACTGATAGCTAGACCGATAGCTGTTTCTACCGAAACGGAAGTGCGTCGGTTCCAACCGCACGTATAGCCAAGCACCTCATCCCCATGCTGCAGTACATTCATCGGAAATATGCCGTGCTCATCGAAGCAACCACGTTTGCCTAGCGGAATCACTGTTTGATTCGATACGCATATAATGTCACGCAGATTCTTTTGCATATCAACGAAGGCAATGTGGCTCAGATACTTTCCATTCTCATCCATGACACGGGTGGAAAAATAGATCCGCACATAATCGTTCAACACCAATGCCTGTGGTGACTGGGCAAACTGCGCACATCCATTTGGCAGTAAATGCTGAGTAGGATCAAAAATCTTTCCGATTTTATGCCACTTCATTGTCTACTCCAGCTTACCAGCCAGCGATGCCAAACCGAAACCATAACGACCAACCTGATCGCCTAGGTAAGCGAGGTAAGTCTTACCGTCCAGTTCGAGCACATGGGGGTAGCTAATCATCTCGGAATCCCATCCTACTTCCGAGAGATTTATGCCTGCCTTGCTGTCATCACGCACCCAATCTGTCAGGTTATCGCTGGAAGCGTAGCCGATTCGGTAGCCATACTGCCTTCCACGATAATGGCTGCTGTATCGATAACAGAAGAACATGTGGTATGAACCGTTAGCGTAAAATACATCCGGGCTCGCCTGGGCCTCGTCTTCTTCAATGCGACTTTCGATCAAGTCCTTGTTGAGTTTTTTCCAGTGAATCCCATCCTGCGAGGTTGCCATACGAATCTTGTATACCGGTTCAGCCTTCCCATCCACCAATTTCCACTTCCGTCCAGCGATATAAAAGAGGTACCACAAATCATTATAGCGCCGGATTTTCGGCCCACTTATTACGAACGGTTCGTCCGGCGAGTAACCAAGCACTGGACCCGAGCCAAGCTTACTGAAGGTCTTTCCTCCATCACTACTTACAGCGCAACCTATGGCCACATTAAACGGTACAGATTCACAGCGCGTCCAGCCTGCATAATAAGCGCGAACAAATTCCCCATCTCTGATAACCGATACCGGGTATGTACCATACTCGTCAAATTCACCCAGCCCCCCCAATTTAAGGATGGGCTGTTCCGCAACACGTCGAACCTTGAACAAATCGTCGCGATCCAGGTCAACAAAGGCAGAATAACTCACGTAATTTCCATATGTGTCCGCTGGTGGCCGACAGGAGAAATAGACGCGTAAAACATCATCCAATACCAAGGTATCCGGTGCTTGTGCAAACTCTCTTAGCCAATTACGTCCTTCCACTGACTGCGGCGAAAATACTTTACCCAATTTCCTCCAATAGAACACGGCTTAGATCAACTCATAGTTAATAAAGATGCATTCATGGATGGTATCCAGCGAGTTGAACATCATCACATCCACTATAGATAACCATGGTACAAACTTATTATTGAATTGCTTGTATTCAAATGGTTGGGATTTCAGGAATCTCAATTCAATTCCTCGAGCACTGAACTCATCTCTTGAATATAAATCAACACCACCGATGGGATTAATGTAAGTGTCAGCACCTACTGCCTCACATAAAGCAATAACCTTGTCTTGGCTTTTTAGACCATGGTTGATGGCAACATCTGAAGAAACGCGTATTTCAGTATCTATACCCAGATGTTCGCAAGTTTTTACTATGGAGTTATGAATAAACTCAAATAAATTCGATTCTTTATTGCTCAAAATTTGTTCGACCAGATGAAACGTCTGTGCAAAATATGGCGCTTTGGAATAGCTTCCCTTAATCTGATTAAGTAACTTATCACTAGAAAAATTATTTGCTATTTCCCTTTCTGCTACTTGAAGAGAATCCGAGCCCTTTTTCAAAGGAATAGAAAACAGCAAGTCCTTACCATTGCTTAATATTCGATTGCGATTTATCCAACCTTTTTTTGTATACTTAATATTGTCATAAACAATGAAACATTCCGATGCAGCAATGAGCTGAGAATAGCCGAAGTATGGAAAAAAGTAAGGCTGCATAACCGATAAACGCATAATTAAATATAAGCGCTAAGGATGGTCTGA
This sequence comes from Solemya velesiana gill symbiont, assembly GCF_002020805.1. Lineage (GTDB taxonomy): Bacteria > Pseudomonadota > Gammaproteobacteria > Chromatiales > Chromatiaceae > Sedimenticola_A. The sequence goes on from NZ_MPRJ01000078.1 coordinate 12,113, forward strand.
AAAATTAGAGTTTTCATTCACCAGGCACCCAAATTCAAATATCCGTCAAATAAGCCTGTCTTTTATCCCCGAATTGGCCTTGAA
>NZ_MPRJ01000079.1 GCF_002020805.1 Solemya velesiana gill symbiont
CCAAGGCGTTCATGCAATTCAAGACGGTCTTCGTGGGCAAAAAAGTTCGGTTGCATAGTCTGTGTACTGTGATTGAAAAGTTGTGTGTGTGTTATTATCACAGATTAAGGTGGGTTTTTAGAGATTCCCAAAAAGCATTCTCCTCAACTTCCAGAAGGGCGAGACTGATATGTTTCCCTACCTCATCCTCGAAGTTGATCCACTCGCTGTAGGCAGCCAGCTTCTTTACGACAGGCGCCTTCATCTCGAACGCTGCCAGGTCCTCTTCGTAGAGGCGGGCTACCTCATGGTAGATCGTCTCAAGGTATTTCTTATAGGTCGCGGGCACCTCGGTTCCACCTGCCGGGCCGTGGCCTGGTACATAGTGCTTTGCATTTATATCTAGGGCTACCTGGCAGGCATCGATGTTGCCCTGGAAAGTGGCGTCGTCCATACGTGCCATACGGGTATAGAGTACATTGTCTCCGGTAAAAACGACGGAATCTTCAACATATTCGATCATGATGTTGGCTCCGCTGTGTGCCTTGCCCGGAGCATAGATGCGGAAGGTTTTACCGTTTATCTTCAGTATCTGGCTGTCAATTACTTCAGTATTGGGAATCACTGCAATCGTGCCATCAGTGAAGCCGTTGGTTGAACTGGACATGAGTTGAATCCACTGCTCACCTTCTCCGTCGTGGGCTTTTTTTATCATGTCCGGGTGTCCCATGATGACCGCATCGGGATAGAGTTCGGTGATGGCGTGATTGCCAAGCCAGTGATCACCGTGAATATGGGTCGAGAAGACATGGGTGACTGGCTTGTCGGTCAACTCCCTGATGCGTTTCATCACCATGCGGCCTGCCTGCAGGCTGGATCCCGGGTCGATAACGATCACCCCTTTGTCCGTGACGACCCAGGCAGGGTTGTTCATGAATCCCTGGTTCTCCACGGAAGGAAAACCCCTTGGCCCGATGATCACGTAAGTGGATTCAGCAATTTGCTGCACCGGGTGGTCACGAATGATCTCACCGGCCCAGAGTTGGGGGGTGATGAGCAGGGAGGCGATAAGGAAATAAAAGGAACGTAGCATGGTTCTTTGTCCGATTGGTGAATATCTATCCAAGCTTAATGTGGGGAAAGGAACCGAGCCATTATGGAAAACCACAAGACATTATGCGCATGTTGCAGGAATAGGATGGACAGGCGTTACGATGACCAAGTCACGTCAATTCCTGGAGTTTGAATCTGGCAGTGGCAGCATTTTTGTGCTCACTGTGCCGATCATTACTTGATACGAACAAAAATTCTTAATCGAAACCATCGAGGCCTGTAGGAGACAGGCCTGCGCTGGCTGGTGCATAATATCCGGAATACGACACAGACAGGCCTCTATCATGTTCAGACCGCTCGCTAGCCTCTTCGTACTGGTTGCCGCATCCCTCCTTACCGCTTGTGGCGGGCCGCGTTACCAGCTGGTGCATGACTTCATTCCCCCGGAAGATAAAGCCGGGCGGGCCTGCCTGATGGCGTGCTTTGAAGACAAGAAGGGGTGTGGGTACGACTGTGAAAAACGCTGCCACTTCTGCCTGGAAGATGCGCGATATGATGCCGAAAAGAGTTTCGATGAAACATATGATGCCTACCATCGTGACCTGAGGGAATACAGCATCGACCTGGAGCTGTACTACAGTGAACTTGAATCTTACCAGGATCGAAAAGTTGAACTGGAGAGAAAGATAAAGGTTCTGAGCAGGTTGTGTGGCAACGTCAAGGACAAGGAGGCACGTGACCTGGTCTGCAGCAGCAGAAACGATGTCAGAAGGGATTTGCGCCAACTGAAAAAGCCGGTAAAGCCGAGAAAGCCCAGTGAACCGACTCTGGAACATGAGATTGCACGTCTGCAAGGGGCCTGTTCAAAAGAGTGTGGTTGCGACGAGCGCTACCGTACCTGCTACACCTCTTGTGGTGGGACTGTTATCCAGCGCAAGGTTTGTGTCTCAAACTGCGATGAGGCCGATTGACAGTCTGCAACATCAATACCGGTTCAATCGATGGCGTGATCTGCTTATGTTCCGAGTCAGGTCCTTTCTTCAGTCCGCCGTGTAAGTGGTTTTTCGTTTATTCACAAGTGAATCACCGCTTGCACAGAGGTTACATCGATCGCTTGACTTGACTCAAGTCTACGGATGCTCCCGGATTTGAGTTTGTCTTTCGTTGGAGGCGTGTCTTGAGCATCAAAGCCGGTATCATCAGCGATCCCCACGCCACACCGGGGCCTGTTGAAGAGGCAATATCCGTTTTTCGACAGCAGGGGGTGGATCATATCCTCTGTGCCGGTGATATTGCAGGTTACGGTGATGCGCTGGAGGAGACTGTCGAGCTGTTGATATCGAGCGGTTGTAAAAGCGTTATCGGTAACCATGAGGCCTGGTATCTTGATTGGACGGTGGCCAGTGAGGGTTTACTCAGCTACGGCTATCTGAGCGGATTGCCTGGCTCATTGGAGATGACGATTGCGGGCAAAACGCTTTATATGGTGCACGCATGTCCGCCGGATTCGCTCATGGACGGTATCAGGTTGCTTGATGTGGAAGGTGAACTGATTGATGAGCAACAGGCTTACTGGACAGGTCGTTTACGGGGGTTCGCCTACAATGTACTGGTGGTTGGTCATACCCACCAGGTGTTTGCCGAGCGACTGGCAGACACCCTGGTGATCAATCCTGGCAGTACGCTTTTCAATCACAGCTGTGCAGTGGTGAGTTTCCCCGAACTGCAGGTCGAGTGGTTTGGCTTGTCCGGTCAGACTCTGCAGAAGTCATGGAACTGGGGAATGGTTCGGTTCGAACCTGATTGATAGGTGGCGATGCACCTATCGCAGCGTCATTCTGGCGAATGCCAGAATCCATGAGTTTCCCAAGTGGCACTGGATCCCGGTAATCACCGGAATGACCAGAAAGCAGTAGCTTGGAAAATGTCAGCTCACCAGTAGAGCAACCAGCTCTGTGGGTCCATGTACACCGTATGACAGGGTCTGTTCGATGTCGGCCGATTTTGACGGGCCGGAGATGAGAAGGGCATTTGTGGGCATGCCTTCCTGCCAGGCCTCTTCTTCCACCACCTCCGCAAAGGTGTTGTAGAGTTTGTCCGCGTGCAGCACCGCAAAGTGCACCGGGGGCACCAGCGAGTAGGTTCTCGGTTCTTCGAGTGTGGGCCAGAGTACCAGGGTGCCGACCTGGGCGATACCGGTGCGTACCGATGTCACTGCAGCAGCAATATCGTTGAACAGGGGCTCTTTCCAGGACTCTATGGTTTCATTCAAAGTGACCAGCCGTGGGGTGCTGTCGTCAGAGTTCCAGTGCTTCTCCATGGCTTCAGCCAGCGGGCCTTGGTTTCCGTAGAGCAGGTTATCAAGTTCTTTTTTACGGCAGAGCTCCTGCAGCTTGTGACACCAGTCCTGCTCGGTGGTCAGGTGCACCTCGGCACGAACCGAGCGCAGCTTTTCGGTAAAGGCTTCGATACGCTGCTGCAGGGTGGTTTCGTTACCTTCATCCATGGATGCTGGCTCATCCTGCGGGGGGAACTCAGGCCGTTGGCGGCGAAGGCGGTTGAGGATGTTGTCCCGAGCGTTATGCATTGTCGAACCCCTTTTCACGGGCCAGTTCGTGAAGTGTCCTGGCGGCAATCCGCGGCGGTCTCCTGACATCGGTCCAGGGTCCCAGTTTCCTGGGCATCAATGAACGCAGTCGCGTGGCTGTGCGCATGGCCAGGCGGTAGAGCATGGGCTGGACATGGAGCCAGCTCCATGATTTCCAAATCCAGGCCTCTGTGCCTTTACGCTGTTCACTCTGGCCTTTCACTTTGCCGTCGTTGTTGTTACGCACCCCTTCATAGCGCAGCCGGTTCAACAGGTCAGGCAGGGGGATGCGTACCGGGCACACCTCGCCGCAGGCGCCGCAAAGGGTGGAAGCGGTGGGCAGTTCGCCCAAGGTGTCCAGGCCGATCTTCTGTGGCTCAACCACGGAACCGATGGGACCCGGTATGGTGGAGCCGTAAGCGTGTCCGCCGATACGACCATAGACCGGGCAGTGGTTCATGCAGGCGCCGCAGCGGATGCAGCGCAGGGTATTGATTAACTCATCATCTTCGTAGATGCGGGAGCGTTCGTTGTCCGGCAGTACCAGGTGGACCTCTTGGGGGCCATCCTTCTCCCCAGGCTTGCGCGGCGAGCTAATCATGTTGAAGTAGGTGGATATATGCTGGCCGGTTGCACTGCGCACCAGCAGGTTGAGCAGGGGAGGGATGTCGCTCAGCTGCTCAACCACCTTCTCGATACCGGTTACCGCGATATGCACCGGGGGTACCGTGGTACACATGCGGCCGTTGCCTTCGTTCTCCACCAGGCAGAGGGTGCCGGTTTCAGCGACCGCGAAATTGACACCCGAGAGACCGACATCTGCCTTGTAGAACTTTTCCCGTAGAATCTCCCTGGCGCTACGGGCCAGTTTTTCGGGATCTTCCTCGAAGGGTATGTCCGGAAACTTCTGGCGGAAGAGTTCGGCGATCTCGTGGCGGTTCTTGTGGATCGCCGGGGCGATGATGTGGGACGGTGTCTCTCCCGCGAGCTGGACGATGTATTCGCCAAGGTCCGACTCCAGGCACTCGATGTCGTGATCTTCGAGGAAGTGGTTCAGTTCCATCTCTTCCGAAACCATGGACTTGCCCTTGATCATGCGCGTGGCATCGTGTTGCCGCATGATTTCGAGCACGATGTTGTTGGCTTCATCAACGCTCTCGGCCCAGTGCACCTGGATGCCGTTGCGGGTGCAGTTCCCCTCCAGCTGTTCCAACAGCTCCGGTAGTTTGCTCAGGGCATTTACGCGTATGCCGGCGCACTGGGTTCTGAGCTGCTCACGTTCCCTTGGATCAGAGAGCCCTGCACGGCGCTTCGCCATGAGACCATCCATGGCAAAGCGGAAGTTACGCCGGATCTGCGGGTTGCCGAGCGCCTCTTCGGAGCGCTGCCTGAAATCACTGGCTGTCTGCATTGGTACGCTCCCAGAGAAAACTGGCAATGTGTTTTCCCTTGATCTTTTCAGCCTGGTGATTCAACCGGCCGGATATGTTCATGAGACAACCGCAATCGCCGCTGACCAGGGTGTCGGCACTGGTGTTGCTGATATGTTCTGCTTTCTCGCTGACCATCTCGGCGGAGATCTTCGGGTGCTTGACTGCGAAGGTGCCACCGAAGCCACAGCACTCCGCCTTGCGCTCCTGCTCAACAAGTTCCACGTTGCCCAGCTGTTGCAGCAGGGCTTCATGCTCCTCTGCCACGCCCATCTCACGGCGCGCGGAACAGGAGGTATGGAGGGCAACCTTTGCAGGCGTACCCAGGTCTTTCAACGTTATCTTGAGTACATGCACGAGAAACTCGGTGAGTTTGTATACGCGATTGGCCAGGGCCTGTACCTGTTGCTCCTGGGGCGTGTTTTTGAACAGGCGGGGGTAGTGGTGGCGCATCATCCCGGCACAGGACCCGGATGGAACCACCACCGGGTAGTCCAGGGGGAAGCACTTCAGCTGGGCCAGGGCAACGGCCCTTGCTTCGTCGCGGTAACCGCTGTTCCAGGCAGGCTGGCCGCAGCAGGTCTGGTCCTTGGGGAAAATAACGTCCACCCCTTCACGTTGGATCAACTGCATGCCGGCAAGGCTTGCCTCGGGGTAGAGCAGGTCCACCAGGCAGGTGCCGAAAAAATAGATCCTGCCCGGTTTCTCAGGATAGTGTCGCTGGCGTTCCATGTGTGCTCCGGTTAATCCTCTGAGTTAGGTGTAATGTCACGCAGGGCGCGTTGCCAGCGCCCCTGTTCCCGATAGATCTGCTGCAGGGACTCCTCCACGAGCACCATGTGGGCCTGTGCCGCCGACCTGGCCTTCTCGGGGTCGCCCTCGATAATCGCATCCATCAGCCGTTCGTGCTGCTTGCTCAAGGGGTCGAATACCCGGGGCAGGGTATAGAGCTTGTCCAGGTTGTGGCTGATGCTGCTCTGAAGCAGGGTGAAGAGGCCGCGCATCACGTGCAGCAGAACCAGGTTGTGGGAGGCTTCCACGATGGCCAGGTGAAACTCTGCGTCTGCCCGTGCCTCGTCCATCGGATCAGGGCTGCCGTGCCTCTCGATCATGTTCCTGAAACAGCGCCGGATATTCTCCTTGTCCTCCTCGGTACTGCGCAGGGCGGCATAGTAGGCTGCCGTTCCCTCTAGGGCGTGGCGGATCTCCAGCACATCGAAGCGGGACTCTGGAAGCTCTTTGAGTAGTGCCAGCAAGGGGTCCACGAAGGAGGGTTCCAGCCCTCCACAGACATAGGTACCACCACCTCGTCGGGTATTGAGCAGCCCTTTGCTGTTCAGTCGGCCGATGGCCTCACGCAGGGATGGGCGTGAAACATCGAGCTGAGCCGCCAGCTCCCGTTCGGCGGGCAACCGTTCACCGGGCTTGAGTTCCCCGTTTGCAATCATCGCCTCCAGCTTGGCTGCGATCTGGTCTGATATGCGTTGTTTAGGCATGATAAAATAATTGGTAAGACCAATTGAGTTGGGAGTTTATAACGTGCTTCGAAAAAAAGGAAGGTCTTTTGATATATAAAAACTTACTAATATTTAAGATAAATTCTTACTATATGTAAGTAATGCAACCTATCATATGACAGATTTTAGAAGTTGACAGGTTTTCTGTTCTGGTTTCCAATGTTATTGGTCAGACCAATATGGCGCCGTTGGAATGGCGATTCTCTTTAGCCGGATTTCATGTAATGCCATTTATCCAATTCAATTCCGTATAGCAGGGCAACATATGCATGAATCCATCAGAAAATTCAGGCGTGAGCTCGAGGGCTTCATCTCTGCAGAGCGTCTGATCGATGACCCGTTGCGCACGCTTGCATACGGAACGGATGCAAGCTTCTACCGCCTGGTACCCCAGTTGGTTGTCAGGGTCGATGATGAAGATGAGCTGGGTGAGATCCTTAAGGCGGCAAATCGTTACCAGGTACCGGTAACCTTCCGTGCTGCGGGTACCAGTCTTTCAGGTCAGGCGATTACCGACTCGGTTTTGCTTCAGCTCTCGGGCGATGGTTGGCGTGACTACAGTGTTGCCCAGGATGGCAGCAGTATCAGTCTGCAGCCTGGAATTATTGGCTCCCGGGCCAACGAGATTCTTGCCGACTACAACCGAAAAATAGGCCCTGATCCCGCATCCATCAATACGGCAAAGATCGGCGGTATCGCGGCCAACAACTCCAGTGGCATGTGTTGCGGGACTGCGCAGAACAGTTACAACACCCTGCAGAGTATGCACGTGGTGCTGGTCGACGGCACGGTGCTGGACAGTGTTGATGAAGCGAGTGTTGCGGCCTTTCGCAGGGCACATCCCAAACTGTTGGAAAAGCTGGACGCACTCGCCCGCAATACGAAAGACAATGATGACCTGCGTGAAAAGATCAGGCACAAGTACCGCCTGAAAAATACCACCGGCTACAGTCTGAATGCACTGGTCGATTTCGAAGAACCCCTGGATGTCCTTCAGCACCTGATGATCGGTTCTGAGGGTACTCTCGGTTTTATCTCCAGTATCACCTACCGGACAGTACCGGATCACCCCTGCAAGGCCACCTCGCTGATCCTGTTCCCTGATGTAGAAACCGCCTGCCGTCCGTGGCCGCGCTCAAGCAGGCACCGGTTACCGCCGTGGAGTTGATGGACCGGGCTGCACTCCGCTCGGTGCAGGGCAAGCCCGGTATGCCTGCCTATCTCCACGAGCTGGATGACGAGGTGGCGGCACTGCTGGTGGATGCCAGGGCTGCTGACAGGGAGACGCTGGATCGTGATGTCAGGCAGATCGAACAATCTCTGGCTGATATGAGCGTGGTCATGCCCGTTGCCTTCACCTATGACCCCCATGAGTACCAGGCGCTGTGGAACATTCGCAAGGGACTGTTTCCCGCCGTGGGGGCGGTCAGGCAGACCGGCACCACGGTGATTATCGAGGACGTGGCATTCCCTGTACCTGAGCTTGCTACAGCAGTGCGCCAACTGCAGGCCCTGTTCGTCAAGTACGGTTACCACGAAGCGCTGATATTCGGTCATGCCCTGGAGGGCAATCTCCATTTTGTCTTCACCCAGGATTTCAGCACCCAAACAGAGATCCAGCGTTACCAGGGACTGATGGACGATGTGTGCGCCCTGGTGGTCGATGGTTATGGGGGTTCTCTGAAAGCGGAGCATGGCACGGGGCGCAACATGGCGCCCTTCGTGGAGATGGAGTGGGGTAGTGACGCCTATCAGCTGATGTGGGAGATCAAGCGCCTGTTCGATCCGGAGAATCTTCTCAATCCGGGGGTGATTCTGAACGAAGATCCGGAGATACACCTGAAGCCCCTGCCTGCAGCGGACGAGATCGTGGACAAGTGTATCGAGTGCGGCTTCTGCGAGATGATCTGTCCCTCCTGGGATCTCACCTTGACTCCCCATCAACGCATCGTGAGCTGGCGCGAGATCACGCGCCAGAACGCTTCTGATCCGGCAGGCGAACGTCTAAAGCAGCTTCAAGATGATTTCGTCTACCAGGGCTGGATACCTGTGTGGCTGATGGTCTCTGTGCCACCTGCTGTCCTGTAGGCATAGATACCGGAAAGATGATCAAGAAGATACGGAGCGACAACCGTAGCGACCGGGCCAGGGGGGTAGGCAACTGGGTCAATAAGAACTTCTCAGGAATAACCTCGGCAACACGAACAGGCTTCAGGGTGGTTGGATTGGCGCAGGACCTTCTGGGTGATAGTAACCTGCAAGGTCTATCTGAAAAGCTGAACAGTATCAGCCGGGGGCGCCTGCCCCGGTGGAACGCAAGCATGCCCCGCAGTGCTGCATCCCTTGATCGAAATCACCCCGGCAGTGTTAACGGCAAGGTGGTCTACTTTCCCAGTTGCCTCAGCCGCACCATGGGACCGGCAAAAGGCGATCCTCACCAGGAGGCCCTCCATGAGGGGATGCAGTCCCTGCTGGTCAAGGCGGGTTTTGAAGCTGTGTTCCCGGCAAGGGTGGATGGACTCTGCTGCGGACAGCTACTGGAGAGCAAGGGCCTGCCTATCCAGGCCGGTGAGAGTGTCCGGAAGCTGGAGCAGGCGCTGTGGCTGGCAAGCGAAGAGGGCAGGCTGCCTGTGCTTTGCGACACCAGCCTCTGCACCTTCCGCATGATCGAGGGCATGACAAAGCCATTGAAGATCTTCGAGCCGGTGGGTTTCATCAGCGAGTATCTCCTGCCATATCTGGAGAACAGGTCACAGCTCGATTCAGTGGCTCTGCACGTGACCTGTACCAGCCGCAAACTCGGGCTGGAGCAACCGATGCTCGATATGGCCAGGCGCTGTGCAAAAGAGGTGGTGGTGCCGGTAGAGAAAGGGTGCTGCGGCTTTGCGGGGGACAAGGGATTTACCACCCCCGAACTGAATGCGGCAGCCTTGAAGCGACTGCGCGAGCAGATACCGGAAGGCTGAAGTATGGGCGTGTCAAACAGCCGTACCTGCGAGATCGGACTGTCCCAACATTCAGGAATTCCCTATCAGTCTATTGTCTACCTGGTGGATCAGTGTTTTGATAGCTTGTCCAAATAAAGGGTATTAAATATATCGTTGGCTACCGCATTCCCTCTCCCTCTGAGGGAGAGGGAATGTATGGTGCATCTATCAAGGTAAAAGAAGCTAAAACATAATCCATGCTGCTCCAGATCATCTCCATCGTCTTTCCGATCTTCGCCATCGTGCTGGTGGGGTTCATCTATGCCCGCCGTCATGCACCGGACATGGCGGCTGCGAACAAGGTGACCATCGATATCTTTATCCCGGCGCTGATCTTCGATGTGCTTTCAGGTAAGGACTTCAACCTGATCGAATACCAGGAGTTGGGGGTAGGGGCGGCAGTAATCATCCTGGGTTCCGGTGTCATCGCCTGGCCGGTGTCGCGTCTGCTCTATTACCAATTCAAAACTTTCGTGCCACCCATGATGTTCAGCAATTACGGCAACATGGGGCTTCCCCTGGCGCTCTTCGCTTTTGGTGAGCAGGCGCTGCCCGCTGCAGTGGTGATGTTCATCGTCGGCAACACGCTCCATTTCAGCGTGGGTATGAAGCTGATGGACAGCTCGGTCTCCATGCTTGGCCTGTTTCGTATTCCCATGCTTATTGCCACCATTGCGGGCCTGGCGATCTCGTTCCTGAAGATAAAGATACCGCAGCTGCTTGCCGTACCCATCGAGATGCTGGGGCAGATCGCCATCCCCCTGATGCTCTTCGCGCTGGGTGTGCGGTTGATTCATATCGACTGGAGGGCGTGGCGCATCGGCCTGGTGGGGGCGATACTCTGTCCCCTCAGCGGTCTGATCATTGCCGTTCCATTGGGAATGGTCCTGGGGCTTTCCGATCTACAGTTTGCCATGCTGGTGGTATTCGGCGCGCTGCCACCGGCAGTGCTCAACTACATGGTGGCAGAGCGATACGGCCAGGAGCCCCAGAATGTCGCCTCCATTGTCATGCTGGGCAACCTTGCAAGCGTTGTGGTGATCCCGATGGTCCTCGCTTTCGTCCTTTGACGAACCACGTGGTCTGCCAGGCGGATTAGTTGTAGGAGCGAACTTGTTCGCGATCGACTTCGATCAGCTCAGATCGCGGATAAATCCACTCCTACAGGCAATCATCGGGTTACCCAACCCTGAAATTTATGTGTTTTGAAAACACAGGCAACTGTGTTCCTATTAAACGGAATACCTGCAGAGCAAATTCCCTGATGCCATCATCGCTAAAAAAACCGGAATACCTGCTGATCCTGCTTGCTGCTGCAGGTTCATTCGCTTTCTCCTCCTGGCATACCCTGCTGAATAACTTTGCAGTGGAGATGGTGGCTTTTACCGGTGTCGAGATCGGCATTCTCCAGAGCCTGCGGGAAGTGCCCGGGTTTCTGGCTTTCACTACGGTATTCATTCTACTGCTGATTCGTGAACAGAGCTTTGCGCTGATCTCGATCGCCCTACTGGGGCTGGGTGTGGTCATGACCGGGTTGCTGCCCAGTGAGTACGGTCTCTACTTCACTACCGTGCTGATGTCGGTGGGGTTTCACTACTACTATACCCTGCAGCAGTCATTGACCTTGCAGTGGGTGGATAAAGATCGTTCACCCCTGGTCATGGGCCGCCAGTCATCTGCCAGTTCGATTGCATCGATCATTGTTTTCGCCGGGATCTGGCTGGGCATGGAGTGGGCCGGTCTGGGTTATACCTGGCTTTATGCTTTAGCAGGGCTTGCCGCCATGCTGGTGGCCCTGTTTGCATGGCAGTGGTTTCCGGCCTTCTCCCATAAGGAACCCCAGCATAAGCACCTAGTGCTCAGGAAGTGCTACTGGCTCTACTATGCGCTGGTCTTCATGAGTGGCGCACGCAGGCAGATCTTCGTGGTATTCGCCGGTTTTTTGATGGTTCAGAAGTTCGGTTACAGCGCCTCAGATATCGCACTGTTGTTCCTGGTCAATCACATACTCAACACGCCGTTGGCCCCAAAGATAGGCCGTCTCATCAGTGCCTGGGGTGAGCGTCGTGTGCTGACATTGGAATATGTCGGGCTGATCGTTATCTTTGTCTCATACGCCTTTGTTGAGGTTGGGTGGATGGCCGCCGTTCTGTACGTGGTGGATCATCTCTTCTTTGTCATGGCAATCGGCATCAACAGCTATTTTCACAAGATAGCGGATCCCAAGGATATCGCCTCAACCGCCGGTGTCTCTTTTACCATCAATCACATTGCTGCTGTAGTGATCCCGGTATTATTCGGCATGCTCTGGATGATCTCCCCGGCGAGTGTGTTTCTGGCAGGAACGGGAATGGCGGTTATGTCACTGGGCTTGGCACTGCTTGTTCCGGCACAGCCCAGCACTGAGATCAACACCGTATTGAAGATGTCAGAAACCTGAGGTCGTTGGTTTACCAAGACACCTACAGGCTACAGGCTCTACGGCTCAATAACTATATTAACGGCTGCTTTAATACGCGGATTCAACTCGCTAGTGCAACAGGTGGGTTGATCCCGAAAAATACCTGATTAGGTGTTTTAATGCCAAGGCATTTTCGAGGGCGATTGTTCAG
>NZ_MPRJ01000080.1 GCF_002020805.1 Solemya velesiana gill symbiont
ATCTTTTCAAGATTCGAAAAACTGGATGTGATGTTCACCTTCTTTATCCTGGCTTCACTCATCTCAGACACGGTGATTAACGTGAACAGGCCCTAGGGAGTTGCGCAGGCTGGATACCGGCTTTCCCGTACTGATAATCACCGCCAGGGGCAACTGGTAGGACAAGGTCGAGGGTCTCGAAGCCGGAGCCGATGATTACTTGGTCAAGCCGTTTCACATCGAGGAACTGCTGGCCCGTCTCAATGCACTGCTACGTCGTTCCTCAGGTCATTCGCCCTCCCCAAAAAAAAAATCGAGATCGGCCCCGTCTCTCTCGATACCGCAACCCAATCGGTTTCCTGTCATGGCGACAATGTCGAACTGACGGCCTACGAGTACAAGGTGCTTGAGTACCTGATGATGAACCAGGGAAAAGTGATCTCCAAGACTGAACTGGCAGAACACATCTACGACCAGGACTTTGATCGGGACAGCAATGTGCTGGAAGTGTTCGTAAGGCGGCTCAGGCGCAAGATCGATCCTGATGGCGAGTTGAAACCCATCGAGACCCTGCGGGGCAGGGGCTACCGGTACAATGCCAGTTAACCCGCATGTCTCACCAGTCGGACCGATTTCATCGGGTGAAACATTCAATATCAATATGTTGATGGATCAATAAACATGAAGCCAACATTGCACTCTGTCCTGTCCCGGACCCTGGTGACACATGCGGGCTAAGCCCGGCTCCATTCATCTGCGCCTGCTGCTTGCCGCCAGCCTGGTTCTGGCGGCTTTTCTCGGTCTTGGGGCCTACGCGCTTGATCGTGCTTTTACGGAGAGTACCGAGACGGCAACAAGGGAGCGTTTGCTCGGTTATGTCTACGCACTGCTCGCTGCAGCCGACGAGGATGGGCGGGGACGCATGCGCTTGCCAATGGCGCTTCCGGATCCCCGTTTCTCCAGTCCGGACTCCGGGCTCTATGCCAGGGTGGTGGGAACAGATGACAAGTTTTCCTGGCGCTCCCCATCGCTGGTGGGAAGAAGTTCCTTCGATTTTTTAACTCCTGTAGTTGCAGGCAAGAAGCATTTCAAGCTGCACAAAGCGGGGCGATCTGAATTCAACGTGCTCAATTTCGGCGTGGCCTGGGTGGATGACAGTGGTCGGTAAACCTCCTATACCTTATTCGGTGGCGGAAAATGCGGCGCCTGTAGAAGCCGAGATGAAGGCCTTCAGACAGGCTCTGCTGTTCTGGCTGGGAGGAGCTTCTCTGCTGTTGTTGTTGGCGGTATTACGCTGGGGTTTAAGGCCTTTGCGGCAGGTGGCCGAGGACCTTGGCGGGATCGAGTCAGGGGAAGCGGAGTACCTCAAGGGTGAATACCCTCGTGAGCTGAGCGGACTTACCGGCAGTATCAATTCGCTGATTAGAACAGGACGTGCAAGTCGCGACCGCTACAGAAACAGCCTAGGCGACCTGGCTCACAGTCTCAAGACACCCCTGGCAGTGCTGCTGGGCGCTGCAGAAAGTGCAGAGGACAAGAAACTCAGGGAGGCCGTACAGGAGCAGGTGCCCAGGATGAACGATATCGTTCAGCATCAGCTCAAGCGTGCAGCAGCTTCCGGTCGCGCGGTCCGGTGGAGGTGGGTACTGTGGTTAAGCGGCTTGTGAACAGTCTTGAAAAAGTCTACGTGGACAAGGGGATAGCGTGTACCGCAGAGATCGATGAATCAGCACGTTTCTGGGGTGACGAGGATGACCTGTTTGAGCTGGTGGGAAATCTGCTTGAAAACGCCTTCAAGTACAGCAATAACAGGGTCCGGGTTCTGGTTGAGTCTCCTGTTAAACCAGATAGCGGCGGGGCTGGTATGACGCTGGTGATTGAGGACGATGGGCCCGGTATCGATGGAAAGGATAGGGAGCAGGTCTTGCACAGGGGTAACCGGGTTGATCAGCAGGTACCTGGCCAAGGCATCGGTCTGAGCGTCGCCCATGAGATCATTGCCCTTTATGGCGGTACTTTGCATATTTCCAGTTCCGAGATGGGAGGAGCTATGATCGTGGTGGCGTTGCCATCGCCTTGAGTAGGTAATCAGGGCGTGTCCAGCTGCACTTCAAACTGCGCTTGCTCTACTTCCTGACGCTGGATTTCATATAGCGTGTTGCGGGCAAGGGTCAGCTCGTTGTTGGTGTGATCGAGCTTGTCGATCAATTGGTTTATCAGGTATCTCAATAAGGGCTGAGCCTTGCTGGCATAGTTTAAGAGAAACTGTTTGAAAGGGGCCCGTTTGATTTCCAGCAGGGTTGTGTCGCTGCAGCATAGAACGTTTGCTGTACGCACACCACCTTCGAGAATGGCCGACTCACCAAAGACCTTCTTTTCATTCACGGTTCCCATGTAGATGGCATCGAGGTGATCTTCAGGGTTCTCCTTGGTGAACATCAGGGAGCCGGATGAGACGCATACAGGGCGTTTGCCGGATCGCCTTCCTTTATAGAACATAGTCATCCGCGTCGTAGTCGATTACCGTCGTAATATTGGCCAGGGAACGCAATGCGACTTCATCGAGGGATTGAAACAGCGTGATCTCCTGTAACAGGCCCTGTACATCTTCATAGACCTGGATCGAATCCTGGAACCTGTCCAGTTCCCGCTCCATTGTTTTACGGTCTATTTTGCCGAGCTTGATCAGGGCCTCACCGATAGCCGGTTTGTTGGATTGTATGCAGTCGAGTACGGTTTCGGCCTGGGGTTCGTCGATGAGGCCATGGCGCAGGGCGACATCCATGAAGCTCAGGTCGGTTTCCGCCTGCATGGTGAGGGCCTTGAACACCTGGCTCATGTTCATGGCACCGATTTTTACCGCCATCTTCTCGAATGTGGGGGTCTCTTCCCGTTGTAGGGTCAAGGCTTCAAGGACGTCCGCTTCGCTGATCAGCCTGCGGTCGATAAGGTGTTCGCCAAAGAATTTTTTCTGGCCATGGTCGACTCCCTGTGTCATCAGCCAAATATCTGAGGTTATGAATCATTTGTTCCCATGAGTTCTGGTAGATTTTCGGTAGACATATCTGAAACTTGAGAACTTGGTGAGCATATTTACATTGGAATTGAAGGATTTAAATTCCATTCCCCTATCCCTGGCTCAGCAGATTCCGCATGTCGATTACCGCCGCATTGGCCCGTGAGATGTAAGAGGCCATCACCAGGGAGTAGTTGGCAAATATGCCAAAACCGCCGCCGTTGAGGACCGTGGGGCTGCTCAGGGACTGCTGGGTGGCTTCAAGCTCCCGGATGATCTGGCGCAGACTGACCAGGGCATTCTTTTTTCTCAGAATCTCCTGGAAATCGATCTCCACGGCGTGCAGAAAATGGATCAGTGCCCAGGTAGAGCCTCGCGCTTCGTAGAAGACGTCGTCGATCTCCAGCCAGGGGGTTTGTACCTCGACCCGCTCAGGCGTACTGGTCGACTGGGTAGCCTCCGGATCTCCAGCCAGGTCAGTGTTAATACGCTCCTGTCCAACGCTGGCGCTGAGGCGCTGTGAGAGGCTGCCCAGGCGTTTCTCCACCACCGCCAGCCAGTCCCGCAGGTTGTCTGCCCGGGCGAAAAACTGGGTGGCCTCTTCACCCTGGCTGGAGAGCCCCGCCAGGTAACGGCGCAGCGCTTCGATGCCGGTGCGGTACTCGCTCTCTGTAGCTGGAAAGATCCAGGAGTCGTTACTGAAGTTGAACTGGGGTTCGGCAATGGCCAGGTCCTTGTTCTCCATGGACTGGGACTGGGAACGGCTCATGTCATTACGCAGGGAACGCGCAAGATCCCTGCTTTGTACCAATACGCCGAATTCCCAGTTGGGGATATTGTCCAGGAACACACCGGGGGGGAGTATGTCGTTGCTCAGGTAGCCGCTCGGTTTTTCCAACAGGGTCTCCATCGCTCGCACCAAGGCGGCGGTGGTGTGGGAACCTGTTACCACCGTGGAGCTGCTCTCATTCAACTGAAGGGCGGTGTTCTCCCTGATGTCGAACAAGTCGGGCTCGTAACTCCACAGCATCCCGACGACGAAGAGGATGACGACCAGGGTAAGACTGCCAATCCCGGAACTCCACAGCCAACCCTTCTCCCGCCAGGTTTCCGGGTGGTAAAGATTGATGAGCTGTTGCAGGCGTTCCTTCAGTTGCTCGAGAAGTGATGTCAGGTCCACGGCATATTCCCTGTCGTTCAAAGGGCTTTCAACGGCCAGCTAAAGAGCCAGTTGTGTCATAATCGAAAAATATTATTCGAACAACAATTCTGCCTGATTCTCCGGGTGGCCGCACCTTTGCAACCCCGGGTCCAGGCAAAATCGGAGCAAAACATAATGACACTACATTACGACCTGATTGCCATCGGCGGGGGTAGCGGCGGTCTCTCTGCTGCGGAACGGGCGGCCAAATATGGTGCGAAATGCGCTGTGATCGAGGCGAGCAAACTGGGTGGCACCTGTGTCAATCTCGGCTGTGTACCCAAGAAGGTGATGTGGTACGGCGGCACCATTGCCCATACCCTTAGGGATGCCCCGGACTACGGCTTCGATCTCCAGGTAAACGGCTTCAACTGGAGCGAACTCAAAGCCAAGCGGGATACCTATGTGGGCAATATCAACAGCTGGTATCATACCTATCTGTCGGACTCCAATATCGATGAGATCCAGGGGTTTGCACGCTTTGTGGACAGGAACACCCTGGAGGTGGAGGGCAAGCGCTATACCGCCGATCACATCGTGATCGCGCCGGGTTCCCACGCCATCATTCCCTCAGTGGAAGGGGCGGAACTAGGGGTGACCTCCGACGGCTTTTTTGATTTTGAAGAGCAACCCAGGCGGGTGGCCATCGTAGGTAGTGGCTACATTGCGGTGGAGATCGCCGGTGTACTCAATGCCATGGGCTCCGATGTCACCATGTTCCTGCGTCGCGAGCACCTGCTGCGTAAATTCGATGCCATGTTGCGCGAGACCCTGATGGAGGGGATGCTCAACGATGGTGTGAACATTATCTCCTCTGCCCAGTTGGAAAGGGTGGTTAAATCTGATGATGGCACCCTGGAGATTCAGTGTGCAAACCAACAGGTTCACAGTGGCTTCGACAAATTGATCTGGGCGATAGGAAGGGCGCCATCCTCTGTTGGGCTGGATCTTGAAATGGCTGGCGTCGAGGTGGATGAGGGCGGTTTCATCAAGGTGGATGAATTCCAGAATACCAATGTCCCTGGCGTGTATGCCATGGGTGATGTCACCGATGCACCTCAGCTCACTCCCGTGGCGATTGCTGCTGCCCGGCGTCTTTCAGACCGGCTGTTCGGGGGGATGAAGGGCCGCAAGCTCGATTACGATCTGGTCCCCACGGTGGTCTTTTCCCATCCGCCTATCGGTACCGTTGGGCTGACCGAAGGGGAGGCTCGAGAGACCCACGGCGAGGCGGTGAAAATCTACCAGACACGTTTCACTCCGATGTACAACGCCTTTACCAAGCACGAAAGCAAGGTGGCAATGAAGCTGGTGTGTGTCGGTGCCCAGGAGAAGGTCGTGGGCTGCCACATGATCGGATTGGGCTGTGACGAGATGTTACAGGGCTTTGCGGTGGCAATTCGCATGGGAGCGACAAAGAGGGACTTCGACGACACCATTGCCATTCATCCTACCGCGTCTGAAGAGTTGGTCACGATGCGTTGATGGCACCTAAATGGTAGGAGTGAACTTGTTCGCGATCGGAGTTGAATTAATACCCGATCCTTATCGCGAACAAGTTCGCTCCTACAAAAAACCTTTAGCGTGAGGCGTTGGCAGCGGCCAACCGCTTTAGATAGGCCTGCCAGTTTTCTTCCTGTTGCGTGCCGAGTTCGTAAAGGTAGCGCCAGTCATAAAGGCCAGAGTTGTGGCCGTCATCGAAGAACAGCTTTACGGCATACTGGCCGACCATCCTGATATCCTCTATCCCAACATCTCTCTTGCCGCTCACCAGGATGCTGCCGCTGCTGCCCCGTCTGGCACGCACTTCCCCGGAAGGGGAGAAGACACGCAGGTATTCACAGGGCAGTTTGAAACAGGCACCATCGTCAAAGCGTACCTCGAGCACTTTTGATTTACTGTGCAGGGTGATGTCAACGGGAATCGGGTGATCGCTCATAGGCTGTTTCCGATCCAGGGGATTATTCGAGGGAGAGTATGAATTCCCACTGCTCCTGGCTGATGGGCATGATGGAGAGCCGGTTGCCCTTTCGGACCAACGGGCACTCGGCCAGGGAAGTGTCCGCGAACTCTTTCAGCTCCTTCAGGGAGATGGTTCGCTTGGTGTGGCGCTTGTACTTTACATCCACCATGTACCAGCGCGGATTATCAGGGTCGCTCTTCGGGTCGTAGTATTTCTGTTCGGGATCGAAGGCGGTGTGATCCGGATACCTCTCCTTGACGACTTCCATGATGCCGACGATACCCGGCTCGTCGCAGTTGGAATGGTAGAAGAAACAGAGATCACCCTTTTTCATCTCATCCCGCATCATGTTTCGGGCCTGGTAGTTCCTCACGCCGTCCCAGGGTTCTCTCTTTTTGGGGCGGGATTTCAGGTGGTCGATGCCAAAGACATCGGGTTCAGACTTCATTAGCCAGTAATTCATCCAATTTTGTCCATGTAATATGGTTGTCTGTTCTGAGTGGGATTATACCCAAAGAACTCATTCAGGATTCCAGGCGAATAGAACGGATTAAATGGCAAGGGACAGAAATGAAACACCGCCCAGGGAGGCAGTATTGTTCCGATTCCCTGGGCGGTATTTGAGTCCCCAAGAGAGGACTCTAGGTTCAGTATCCACAAGTCAAAATTTCATGCAATGGAACCAGGGGAGAACCTGGACGCCAGGATGGATTTCATTGCTGTGTATCAAAAATATTACGGTTTTTCACGACCAGAAATCCTAACCTGCGGTGGGAGATCGCAATTAATGGGTGGAATCGAGGTTCTGCAGCATGTGCTGGAAGTTTTTCAGCCGCTGGGGATCGATCTTGCCCGCTTCTACAGCCTCATGAAGGGCGCAGCCTGGTTCCTTGTCGTGTCGGCAGTTGCTGAAACGGCAGTGACCGAGGTAGCCACCAAATTCTGCGAATCCGCGTTCAAGGTGTCGGCGGTCGATATCCCCGAACCGGAAGCTGCGCACTCCGGGCGAATCGATCAGGTTACCGCCGTGGGACAGGGTGTAGAAAGTGGTTGTGGATGTGGTGTGTTTACCCAGGCCGCTGGCATGGGAGAGCTTGCCCACCTGGATGTTCAGATCGGGCAGCAGGGCATTTATCAGGGACGACTTGCCGACACCGGACTGTCCGACCAGGATGCTGGTCTCTTCGTTGAGTTGTTCGAGTAGCGGGTCCAGTCCGTGTTCGTATTTTGCACTGATCAGGATCACGGGATAGCCGATGGATGCGTAGTGGCTGAACTCATCTTCGAATTTTGTACGTGAAGCATCATCCAGCAGGTCACTCTTGTTCAAGGTAATCAGGGCCTTTACCCCGATGTTTTCGGCGGCTACCAGGTATTGATCCACCAGGTACTGGCTGGGAGGCGGTTCCGGTGCCATGACGATCACCAGTTGAGTGATATTGGCTGCCAGGGGTTTCTCCTCGCCACTGAAGTTGGGTCTTACCAGGGCGGTTTGACGATCCAGGATGGCGGTCACTACGCCGTTGCCCTCGGTGGTGGGTTGCCAGACGACCCGGTCACCGCAGACGACGTGTCCGATGTTTTGCCGGAACAGGCAATGGATCAACTCTCCCTGTTCATTCTCCACCACCAGGTTCTGTCCATAGCGTGTGATGACAAGGCCGGGACGGAATTCATTTTTTTCAGCTTCGTGCAGGGCCGCTTCGGCACGGGTCTCCATGCGCTGGCGCCGGCGATCCTGTATCGCCTTGATTCGCTCCTTCTGGCGCCGGGAGAGTCTGCGCTTGGCCATCCGCTATTTATTAAAATGGTAAAACTTGAGGTTCAGGTATTCAGCGGCGTTCTCCACATCCTCGTCGAACCATTGAAGTCCAAGTGAGAGTTTACAGCGGCGAACCTGCTTGGAGAGTCCAACACGGCTTTGCACCATTCTGTTTCCGCGGGTGTAGACATCGTTTCCATGGCAGCTGTAGCAGTTTTCATTAACCAGTTCTTTTCCGGTATCTGCATCGGGTGTTTCCGCCTGCACGCTTGATGTGACAGCGGCCAGCAGAATGCCGGTGATGACGAGTGCTCTCATGTGCTCGGTTCTCCTTGCAGTTATTAAGTGTCAATTTTAGATGAGAGATGGGTAATACGCACAGGCGCCGGTGGATGACTGTCGTGGTATGCAGAGTAGAACGGGTCCGGCGTCAGGGTACTGGCGTTCTCTTTGTAGAGTTTGACCAGTGCCGTGATCAGATGTTCAGCCCCGGTATTTTTATGGGCAAAGTCATCCGCTTCGAATTCATGGCGCCTGGAGAGCCAGTTGCCCGCCGGCTGCATGAACTGTGTGAATACCGGTACGCTGATCATGAAGAGCAGCAGGGCCAGTGCATTCGAGGTGTTTTCGACCCCAAGTCCCTGGTAAAACCAGGGTTGTGTGGAGAGCCAGCCAAGAAGCCACAGGCCGACCAGCGTGAACGCCATGGCGATAACCAGGTGCTTCAGCGCATGGCGTTTTTTGAAGTGCCCCAGTTCATGGGCAAGTACCGCCTCGGTCTCCTGGTCCTCGAGGCTTTCGATCAGGGTGTCGAAGAAGACGATACGCTTGCTGCGACCGAAACCGGTGAAGTAGGCATTGCCGTGGCCGGAACGCTTGGAGCCGTCCATGACAAAGATGCCCTTGCTGGTAAAGCCGCACCGGTCAAGCAGGCTGTCGATACGCGCTTTCAGGGAGCCCTCCTCCAGGGGAGTGAACTTGTTGAACAGGGGGGCAATGACGGTGGGGTACAGCCAGGTGACCGTCAGCATGAAAGCGACCCACACCAACCAGGCGGCAAACCACCAGTATTTACCCGCTCCCTCCATCAGCCAGAGCACCGCCCATAGCAGTGGTACGCCAAGAACCAGGCCAATGACAGTCTGCAGCAGCAGATCCAGCATAAAACGCTTGGGGGTGGTGCGGTTGAAACCGAATCGCTCCTCCAGCACGAAGGTGCGATAGATGCCGAAAGGGAGATCGATCACCCTGTTTACCAGGGAGAAGGTGAGGATCAACCCGATGCCGGTAATCACACTGCCCCAGGGTGAATCCATCCACAGCGAGTCGAGCAGGTTGATGCCGCCGCCCAGGGTCCAGGCAAGCAGCACCAGGACGCCAAACACGAGTTCAATGCGGCCCAGTGAGAGTTTGGCGCAGGAGTAGTCTGCTGCCTTCTGATGCTCCTGCAGCGAGACCTTGTCGGTAAAGGCCTTCGGGACCTGGTCCCTGTGGCTTGTGATGTGGCGCTGGTGTCTCTGGATCAACCAAAGTTCTATGAGCAGGCCGGTGGCAAGGGCGGCCAGAAATACAGTTGTGAACATATGCATGGCGTAAGGATACAGACAAGTGACAAGCTCTGCTAGAATGCAACCTATTAACCCAATACCCTCCAGGAAATAACGAATTAGCTACCAGGAGTGCCCATGGCGCAGGACCCCCAGAATCTGATCTGGACCGATCTCGAAATGACCGGCCTCGACCCTCTGAATGACAGGGTCATTGAAATTGCCACCATCGTTACCGACGTCAATCTCAATATCCTCGCCGAGGGCC
The DNA here is from genome assembly GCF_002020805.1 of Solemya velesiana gill symbiont. GTDB lineage: Bacteria > Pseudomonadota > Gammaproteobacteria > Chromatiales > Chromatiaceae > Sedimenticola_A. Next base: position 9,737 of record NZ_MPRJ01000080.1, read on the forward strand.
CTGTAATCGCCATCCACCAGCCCGATGATGTCCTGGATGCCATGGATGAGTGGAACACCAATCAGCATGGCGGATCCGGTTTGACCGAGCGTGTCAGGCAGAGCAGCTACAGCGAAGACGATGCCCAAAGGATGACCATCGAGTTTCTCAGCCAGTATGTGCCCCAGGGGACGTCACCCATGTGCGGCAACAGCATCTGCCAGGACCGGCGTTTCATGGCCCGCTGGATGCCCGAGCTGGAGGTCTTTTTCCACTACCGCAATCTTGATGTCAGCGCCATCAAGGAGCTGGCAATACGCTGGGCGCCGGAAGTGGCAAACAGCCTGGAGAAAAAGGGAGCACACCTCGCGTTGGACGATATCAAGGACTCCATCGACGAACTCATCCATTACAGGGAACACTTCCTCAGGCTTCCTGAAGCACAGGGCTGAATTGGATTGTGTAGGAGCGAATTTGTTCGCGATCAGCGTTTATTTACGCTCAGATCGCGAATAATACCCGAAGGGTACGATGATTCGCTCCTACATTGTTTCCCGGAATCCCGGGATTGAGCTGTTTCTTTACTCAAGTTGCTCCTGTATATCCTGCGTAGGAGCAGATCACTGATGCTACGAAGCGATGTCACCGGATGTGGTATGCCGGATCAGCGCCCAATTGACATGCTCCCGCACCAACTCGGAAGGGTGGCTGGACCTCGCTTTCAGGGCATCGACAACCAGTGAAGTGGTTTCCGCGTTGCCCAGCGCAACGGCGATATTGCGCAGCCAGCGCTCGTGGCCCAGTCTGCGAATGGCCGAACCCTCCATGCGTTCCAGAAAATCCTCTTCGGACCAGGCAAACAGATCCACCAGCTGCGAACTGTTCAACCCATGTCTCGGCAGGAAATCCTGCTCCCCAGTCGATTTGGCAAAACGGTTCCAGGGGCAGGCGAGCAGGCAGTCGTCGCAGCCGTAGACCCGGTTGCCTATCAGTGGGCGAAACTCAAGCGGTATGGTGCCGTGCAGTTCGATGGTGAGGTAGGAGATACAGCGTCGCGCATCCACCTGGTAGGGGGCGACGATGGCACGGGTGGGACAGACATCGATGCAGGCCTGGCAGCGACCGCAGTGGTTGCTCTCGGCTTCATCTGAAGGCAGGGGGAGGTCGGTGTAGAGTTCACCCAGGAAAAACCAGCCCCCTGCGTGTCGGTTTACCAGGTTGGTGTGTTTTCCTGCCCAGCCCAGTCCCGCCTTCTCAGCCAGTGATTTCTCCAGTACAGGTGCCGAGTCCACGAAAACCCGGTAGCCAAATTCTCCCACCTCCTGCTCCATCCGCTTTGCAAGTTTCTGCAGACGGTTACGCATCAGCTTGTGATAGTCCCGCCCCAGGGCGTAGCGGGAGATATAGCCCAGGCTACTGTCATTCAGTATGCCCGTGGGGTTGTCGTCGCCGGGAAGGTAGTCCATGCGCACGGAGATGATGCGCAGGGTACCCGGTACCAATTCCTCGGGGCGGCTGCGTTTACTGCCGTGGCTTACCATGTAAGCCATCTCTCCGTGGCAGCCTTGATCCGCCCATTCATTGAAACGGGCTTCGGCAACTGTCAGATCGGTGTCGCAGATTCCCACCTGCTGGAAACCGAGCTCAGCCCCCCAGCGCTTGATATCGCCGGCCAGCTTGCTGAAGTCGTCGTCTGTCGGCTGTCTGTTCATCGGTGCACTATAACTAGGGCCTGTTAACACTAATTAAAACATGTCTGCTGTGGCCATTTTTTTGCACAGCAAGGCAGAAGGAGTGCAGTGTATTGTACATACATAAACGACTGATAACGCAGCTGGGCGGAAAAATGGCCGCAGCCCTTCGGGTTGTCCCTGAAAAAGCGCCACTCAGCGTGGCCTACATGGATGTAGGTCAGGAGCGTGAGCTGGGAGCGGTAAGCTTTGCTCGTTGCTTATTTGGAATGACCAAACTACGCGCCTGGCGCCTTGATTGGCACTTTTTCAGGGGCAACAGGCACGATTCAATTAGTGTTAACAGGCCCTAAATGCTTCATCAGAAACCGCCAACAGACAGACACGCTTCCAACAGCGCTATACCGTGCAGAGCAGGTAAGAGAGCTGGATCGGATTGCGATCCAGGATTTCAATATTCCGGGTCGCACGTTGATGGAGCGTGCCGGAGAGGCCGCCTTCGAATTGCTGAACAGGGTGCGGCCTGGGGTGAAGGATATTACGGTTGTCTGCGGGGTCGGAAACAACGGGGGCGACGGCTACGTGGTGGCACAACTCGCCCTGGAGTCCGGTATGGCGTGCCGGGTCCTGCAGCTCGGGGACCCCTCGAAAATCAGTGGCGATGCGCTGACCTGTGCAGAGGCTTACGCCGAGGCCGGTGGCGAGGTGAGGGCATTCGATCAGATACAGGAGAGTACCGAGCTGGTCGTGGATGGCGTTTTCGGTACCGGCCTGGAACGTGAAGTGGAGGGCAGCTGGCGGGATGCCCTGGCAGCGATTAATGCCCATCCGGCTCCTGTTGTCGCACTGGATATCCCGTCCGGGCTGCATTCGGATACCGGGCAGGTTCTGGGTATCGCCGTCGATGCGGTGGCGACAGCGAGTTTTATTGGTCTCAAGCAGGGGTTGTTCACGGGGCATGGCCCCGACTGTTGCGGCAGCATTGTTTTCGATGATCTGGATGTGCCATCGGAGATCTATAAAGGGATAACTCCTTCAGTCAGGCGTATTGACTGGGCACGAGAGAGAACGCGGCTCAAACCGAGAAAGCGCAGTGCTCACAAGGGTGATTTCGGCCATCTGCTCGTGGTTGGCGGTGACCATGGATATGCCGGCGCGGTTCGCATGGCGGCGGAGGCGGCAGCAAGAAGCGGTGCAGGCCTGGTCTCTGTGGCTACCCGGAATGCCCATGCGGCAGCAATCAGCGTTGCACGTCCCGAGTTGATGTGCAGGGGCGTTGAGACAGCAGATGCACTTGCGCCACTGCTGGCGCAGGCGACTGCCGTTGCCATAGGTCCAGGGCTTGGCCAGGGCGACTGGGGACAGCAGCTCCTCGGTCGGGTGCTGGAGTCAACGTTGCCCATTGTGCTGGATGCCGATGCATTGAACCTGTTGGCAGTCGATCCTGAACAGTCCAATAACTGGATACTGACACCCCATCCGGGTGAAGCGGGTCGCATGCTGGGTATCGCTTCCGCCCAGGTACAGGAGGACCGCTTCGACGCCGCGCAACAGATTCAGCAAAAATTTGGCGGAACCGTCCTGCTCAAAGGGACGGGTACTCTGATCGTCACAGGCAACCAGACACTGCTCTGTACCGATGGTAATCCCGGCATGGCGAGTGGAGGAATGGGGGATGTATTGACCGGCGTAATCGGAGCCCTGCTGGCCCAGGGTTTTTCCCAGGTGGATGCGACGACCATGGGCGCCTGCCTCCATGGTGCAGCCGCTGATCGCGTGGCGCTGGTGGGAGAACGGGGCATGCTGGCCACCGACCTGATTCCCCAGCTCAGAAAGCTGGTCAACCCGGAGGTGGACCGGTGAACCTGGAAGCCAACACGCCCGATCAGCAGGAAGCACTGGGAGGCATCCTGGCGGACGCCTGTCCCGAACGGTGTGTAATCTATCTCGAAGGGAACCTGGGGGCCGGTAAGACGACCCTGGTGAGAGGGTTTCTCAGATCCATGGGCTATGAAGGCGCGGTCAAGAGTCCGACCTATACCCTGCTGGAGCCCTACGACCTGGGAAGCAGGAGTTGTTACCATTTCGACCTCTACCGCCTGTCCGATCCAGGGGAGCTGGAGTATCTCGGTATCCGCGACCTGCTGGAAGAGAATGCGATCCTGCTGATCGAATGGCCGGAAAAGGGGGTGGGTGAGCTGCCTCCCGCTGATCTCTGGGTGCATATCCACTACCAGGGAGAGGGGCGACGCCTGGAGTTGGTGTCTGAAACCCCTTCAGGATCAAAGGTTATTGAAGAAATTGATAGGCGCTTGCAGGCATAACTTAAAGCAGAGATAAAGAAAAGCATCCTATCTTTAGGAATTTTCTGGAATTTATCTTATGGCTATGCTATTTTTCAACCATAACCGGGATGAATCTCGACGATGGTCTGAAAAAATGAAGAAAATCGCCGCATTCCTATTGCTGTTCATAACACTGCCTGTCCTGGCTCAACAGACACAGGTAGACAACATGCGACTCTGGGCTGCTCCTGACCACACCCGCCTAGTGCTGGATACCAGCGCACAGGTGGAGCACACCCTTTTCAGCCTCGAAAACCCCAGCCGGCTGGTCATCGATCTCAAGAATGCAAAGCTCAAGGGTGTCCTTCCGGACACCGGCAAAGACCCCGTGATCGGGAAACTTCGCAGTGCCGCCAGAAACAAAAAAGACCTGCGCGTGGTGCTCGATCTCAAAACCAAGGTTAAACCCAAGAGTTTCGTGCTGAAGCCCAATCGCCAGTATGGACACCGACTGGTTGTCGATCTGTTCCCAACTGCAGATAAGGGCAAGAAAGCGGCAAAGAAAGTGGTCAAGTCGGTCAATGACAACGGTCCACGGGATGTGGTGATCGCTATCGATGCAGGACATGGCGGTGAAGATCCGGGTGCCAAGGGCCGGCGCGGTTCCTACGAGAAGAACGTGGTACTGGCCATTGCGCGCAAACTTTCACGGTTGGTGGAGAAAGAGCGAGGCATGAAGCCGGTCATGATCCGCAAGGGGGATTACTACCTCGGATTGCGCAAGCGCATGAAACTGGCCCGGGAGAGTCGTGCGGATCTCTTCATCTCCATTCACGCCGATGCCTTCAGGGATTCCCGTGTGCGGGGCTCATCGGTCTATACCCTCTCCCGCAGGGGGGCTTCATCCGAGGCCGCGCGTTGGTTGGCGAAACGTGAGAACAGTGCTGACCTGGTCGGCGGGGTCACCCTGGAAGACAAGGACGAGGTACTGGCCTCTGTGCTGCTCGATCTCTCCCAGACAGCGACCCAACAGGCCAGTCACCAAGCTGCACAGGCGGTATTCAGCCAGCTCAAGCGCCAGGGAAAGACCCACAAGAACACGGTTCAGAAAGCGGGTTTCATGGTGCTGAAGTCACCTGATGTCCCCTCCATGCTTGTAGAAACCGCCTTCATCTCCAATCCCTCCGAGGAACGCAAGCTCAACGATCCCGCTCACCAGCAACGCCTGGTCAATGCAATCATGAAGGGTATACGTTCTTACTTCAGGCAGAGCCCGCCTCCCGGCACACTGCTGGCCCAGGCCGCGCCCAAGAAACACACCATCGAACGCGGCGACACATTGTCGGGCATTGCCGAGCAGTACCAGATCAGCCTGAGCCAGCTGCGTAGCGCCAACGGACTCTCCGGTGATCGCATAAGAATAGGCCAGGTGTTGAGCATTCCAGGCACGTGATAAACTTCCAGTACTGAATTGGCACATACAAGAACGGCGCCATGGGCGCCGTTCTTTTTTTGATTGATTACTGTTGTCCTGACTATGAGAATCCATGCGCTGCCCCCTCAACTGATCAACCAGATTGCCGCCGGCGAGGTGGTCGAGCGCCCGGCCTCGGTGGTCAAGGAACTGGTGGAAAACAGTCTTGATGCCGGGGCCCAGCGAATTGATGTGGAAGTGGAGCAGGGCGGTGTCAGGCTGATCCGGGTCAGGGATAACGGCTATGGCATTCATCACGACGATATGGCCCTCGCCCTGTCCCGCCATGCCACCAGCAAGATCGGCAACCTTGAGGACCTGGAGCGGGTTGCAAGCATGGGATTCAGGGGCGAGGCCCTGCCCAGCATTGCATCTGTATCCCGCATGACCATGCAGTCGAGAGAGGCCGCCTCCGAAGGCGGCTGGCAAGTGAGCGGCGACGGCAGTGAGAAGGTCGAAGCGCCCTTGCCGGTGGCGCATCCCGTGGGTACGACCATCGAGGTTCGGGACCTCTTCTACAACACCCCGGCCAGGCGCAAGTTCCTGCGTACCGAGAAGACAGAGTTTGGTCACATCGAGACGTTGATCAAGCGCCTGGCGATGAGTCGCTTCGATGTGGCCTTCAGTCTTCAGCATAACCGTCGCGAGATCATTCGGCTGCCGGCGGCGACCGAGCAGGCCGAGATGGAACGGCGGCTCAGCGAACTGCTTGGCCCCGCGTTTCTCGAACAGGCCCTCTTCTTCGACCAGGAGAAGCTTGGTTTGCGACTCTCGGGATGGGTGGCCCGCCCGACTTTTTCACGCAGCCAGGCGGACATGCAGTACTTCTATGTCAACGGTCGCATGGTCAGGGACAAACTGGTGACCCACGCCGTAAGGCAGTCTTTTCAGGATGTGCTCTATCATGGCCGCCATCCCGCCTACGTGCTCTACCTGGAACTCGATCCCATGCTGGTGGATGTCAACGTGCACCCCACCAAGCACGAAGTGAGGTTCAGGGACGGGCGCCTGGTCCACGATTATCTCTTTCGTACCCTGCACAAGGTGCTCTCCGAGACCCGCCCCGGAGGGGAGGTGGTGGATACCGAGACCGGAGAGGTGCTGGAACCTGTCCCATCCCATATGAGTGACTACACGCCTTCTGCAACACCGGAAGCATCACAGCCTGCCTATCAGCGACCGTTCAGTTTTAAAGTGCAGGAGCGGACGCCAAGCTATGCCCCGAGCTTTGATATCCAGCGGCCGGCAACCACGGCGGTGTCAACACTCCCTGAAGAGGAGAGTACCGAATCGCCACCTCTGGGTTATGCCCTGGCCCAGCTGAAAGGCATCTATATCCTGGCTGAGAATGGACAGGGGATGGTGCTGGTGGATATGCATGCCGCCCACGAGCGGATTACATACGAGCGCTTCAAGCAGTCCCTGGATGGCAACGGGATTGCCACTCAGCCGCTCCTCGTGCCGGTGTCGGTGGCGGTCAGTTCCCGGGAGGCGGATTTGGCAGAGGAGCAGTCGGCCCTGTTCGAGAACCTGGGTATGGAGATTGGCCGCCTCGGCAAGGAGACCCTGGTGGTGCGCTCCATCCCTGTGCTGCTGCATGGTGCTGATGCCGAGAAGCTGTTGCGTGACGTTCTTGCAGACCTCGTGGTCCATGGTGGCAGTGACCGGATCAAGGCGGAGATCAACAACGTACTCGCAACCATGGCCTGTCACGGGTCCGTCAGGGCCAACCGGCGTCTGACCGTTGAAGAGATGAACGCACTGCTGCGGGACATGGAGCGTACGGAGCGCAGTGACCAGTGCAACCATGGCAGGCCGACCTGGGTTCAGCTGGAACTGGGCGACCTGGACAAACTCTTCATGCGGGGGCAGTGATAGCAATGGGTGGTTCTACGGACAGCCTGCCACTGGCCATATTCCTGATGGGGCCCACTGCCTCGGGGAAGACCGACCTGGCGATTCAGTTGGTCGAGCATCTTCCCTGTGATATCATCAGTGTCGATTCTGCCCTGGTCTACCGGGGGATGGATATCGGTACCGCCAAACCCAGTGCCGAAGAACTGGCCCGGGCACCCCATCGCCTGATCGATATCTGTGATCCTGCCGAAGCATACTCCGCGGCACAGTTTCGCGAGGATGCCCTGCGCGAGATGGCGGAGATTACAGCCGCCGGGGGCATTCCCCTGCTGGTGGGAGGGACCATGCTCTACTTCCGTGCTCTTCAGTACGGACTCTCCGAGCTACCGGCGGCAAATTCCGCCGTTAGAGCGAGATTGGAGCAGGATGCTGCGTTGCATGGTTGGCAGGCGATGCATGAGCGGCTGACAACCGTGGACCCTGAAGCGGCCAGGCGTATTCATCCAAATGATCCCCAACGTATCCAGCGGGCGCTGGAGGTCTATGAAATCACCGGTAATACTCTGAGCGAACTTCAGGACAGGGATGGTGAGCAGCAGTTACCGTACCGGATCATAAAGCTGGTGAGAGCACCCAAAAGCAGGGAGGTGCTACATCAGCGGATCGCGGAGCGTTTCCACAAAATGCTGGAACTCGGGTTTGAAGCGGAGGTCAGAGAGTTGTTGAAAGGCGGCAATCTGGTCCCTGATATGCCTTCCATGCGGTCCGTGGGTTACCGGCAGATGCTCAAATACATTCTCGGGGAGTGGGATCGTGAGACCATGATCGAGAGAGGGATTATCGCGACCCGGCAGCTCGCAAAACGCCAATTTACATGGCTGCGAGCCGATCAGGAGGCCCACTGGCTGGGCGAGGAAGCAGGGGATGTTTTGGGGCAGGTCTTGAAAATTATCGCTGCTGACCAGATATAAGCAGTGCAGCATTTGATATTTTCCACTGTGCTATAATTGCCTTTTGTGGGGAGTTTTAACTGAGAATCGCCTTTTTTTGACCAGTTACCCGCAAATTTAGAGCTAACAATACAATAAGGAGAACCTCATGTCCAAGGGGCAGAGTTTACAAGACCCTTTCCTTAATACCCTGCGTAAAGAGCGCATTCCGGTTTCGATCTTCCTGGTGAATGGAATCAAGTTGCAAGGCCAGATCGAGTCTTTTGACCAGTTTGTGGTATTGCTGAAGAACACAGTCAGCCAGATGGTTTACAAACACGCTATCTCCACCGTGGTGCCGGCTAGAAATGTACGCCTGCCAAGTGGCGAACGTGAAGGACAGTCCGATCAGGGTAATTTCTGAGCGATCTTGCTGCAATCCCGTTTGAGAGGCGAGTGCCGATAAATAGAGCCGCGATACACCGTTAGTACAGTATCCGACATTCACCATTCAGATGGTGAGGTGGCTTTATTGTCTGTCATCTGACAAATGATCCCTATTTACCCCTTCGTTACACGCTTGTCTCCCTCACCTCCCCAGCGACTGCATGGAGCCTGCTTTGTTTGAGCGTCCAAAGACAGGCGAGCGAGCGGTGCTCGTGCACGTGGACATCGGTGTCAAGCCCGACCCGGACGAACTCGAGGAGTTTCAGGAACTCTCCGCATCAGCCGGGGCCCTGCCTGTGGCGCTGGTTATGGGCAGTCGAAAATCACCGGATCCCCGTCTTTATATCGGGCGGGGCAAGGTGGAAGAGGTCCAGGAGGAGATCGCCGCCGAAGGGGCGGAACTGGTTATCTTCAACCACCCCCTCTCTCCCAGCCAGGAACGCAACCTGGAGCGGGAGTTCAAGTGCCGGGTAGTTGACCGTACCGGGCTGATTCTCGATATTTTTGCCCAGCGTGCCCGCTCTTTCGAGGGCAAGCTGCAGGTGGAGCTTGCCCAGTTGCGTCACATGTCGACGCGGCTGGTGCGCGGCTGGACCCACCTTGAGCGTCAGAAGGGCGGCATTGGTCTGCGCGGCCCGGGTGAGACCCAGCTTGAGACCGACCGTCGACTGCTCAACAACCGCATTGCCCAGATCAGGCGACGGTTGGAGAAGGTGGACAGCCAGCGTGAACAGGGCAGGAAAGCGCGCAACAAGGCAGAAGTGCCCACGGTTTCCCTGGTCGGTTACACCAATGCCGGCAAGTCCACCCTGTTCAACAACATCACCGATTCCGGCGTCTACGCTGAGGACCAGCTGTTCGCCACCCTGGATCCCACCCTTCGCCGTGTGGATCTCGAAGGGGAGGGTGGTATGGTGCTGGCTGATACTGTCGGCTTCATCTCCAATCTGCCCCATGAACTGGTGGCCGCGTTCAAATCCACCTTGCAGGAGACTGCCGAAGCGACACTCCTGCTGCACGTGATTGATGCTGCAAGCCATCAACGTGCTGTGTGCATCCACGAGGTCAACGACGTGCTGGGCCAGATCGGTGCCAACGAGGTGACCCAGATCGAGATCTACAACAAAATCGACCTGATGGAAGGTGACGGCCCCCGGGTGGAATGTGGTGAAGACGGCCTAGTGAGGAGGGTCTGGCTGTCTGCAAAAACCGGTGAAGGCGTGGGTTTGTTGCTGGAGGCCCTGGCGGAATTTTTCTACCTGGAGCATGTCCACAAGGTATTGTACCTGCAACCAGCCGACGGCCGCCTGAGGGCACGCCTGTTTCAGACCGGAAAGATACTCTCCGAGCAGGTGACAGACGACGGTGGATGGGAGCTCGAGGTGCAGATGCCACGCAAGGAGTACGAGCGGCTTCTGCAGCAGGAGACGGAGTTTGAGAGCCGCCTGATTGCCTGAAGGCTTGGGTAAGACTAGAATCCAACACTCGACCTGTCTAATGCAGGTCGTTTAAACAACATGATTAACACTGGAGTATTCGATGGCCTGGAATGAACCGGGTGGTAATAGTAAAGATCCCTGGAGTGGAAAGGGCGGCGATCAAGGTCCCCCGGACCTCGACGAAGTCGTAAAGAAAATGCAGGAGAAGCTCGGCGGCCTGTTCGGTGGCAAGGGCGGAGGTGACCGCGGTGGTCCCGACGACCATGTGCCCGGTCCCGGCAGTGCAGGCTTCAAAGGCATTGGCGCCTTGGTTATGGTCGGCCTCGTGCTGTTTCTCGCTTTCAAGAGCTTCTACACGGTGGAGCCCGCAGAGCGTGGTGTAATCCTGCGTTTTGGTGAGTACAAGAATATCACCCAGCCAGGCCCCCACTTCCTGATTCCGGTTGTCGATGAGGTGATCAAGGTCAACGTGGACCAGATCTCATCTTTCCGTCACAACGCCACCATGCTGACCCGGGATGAGAACATCGTCGATATCGAACTGACGGTGCAGTCCAAGATACAGGATGCGGCAGACTACCTGTTCCAGGATCAGAGCCCCGAGAAGACCATCAGGGACGCAACTGAAACCGCGGTGCGTGAGACCATCGGTAAGAGTGACCTCGACTTTATCCTGACTGAAGGCCGTAGCTCCATCGCCGATACTATCAAGCAGGGTATCCAGGAGTTGCTGGTGGAGTACCGCACCGGCCTGGAAGTGACCAGTGTGAACATGCAGCCGGCCAAGCCGCCTGAGCAGGTCAAGAGCTCCTTCGACGACGCCATCAAGGCCCGTGAGGACAAGGAGAAACTGGAGAACCAGGCGGAAGCCTACGCCAACGAGGTTGTGCCCAAGGCCCGTGGTGCGGCAGCACGCCGTGTCGAGGATGCCAAGGCCTACAAGGAGAAGGTGATCGCCGAGGCCGAGGGTGAGGCGTCGCGCTTCCTGGCAGTACTGGGTGAGTACGAAAAGGCACCGGAAGTGACCCGTCAGCGTCTCTACCTGGATACCGTGGAAGAGGTGATGGGCAACTCACGTAAGGTGCTGCTGGATGCCGAGGGTGGCAACAGCCTGATGTACCTGCCTCTGGATAAACTTATACAGTCTTCGACCGAGGTGCCCAGTAGCAGGGCTCAGACGCTCCAGGAGCAGTCTGAAAAGCGAGCGGAGTCAAGCGGGCGTGATGTTCAACGTGGTAGGAGGACTCGCTGATGCAAGGCGGTAAATTTGGATTTGTAGGTGTTCTCCTGGTGGTAGTCGCCGGTGTGGTCTACTCCTCGGCATTCATTGTGAATCAGTGGGAGCTTGCCTTGAAGCTGCGCCTGGGTGAGATCGTCGACGCAGACTATAATCCCGGCCTGCACTGGCGGATCCCGGTCATCAACGAAGTGATGAAGTTCGACAGCCGTATCCAGACCCTGGATTCGCGCCCCGAGCGTTTTCTCACTATTGAGAAGAAAGACGTGATCGTGGACTCCTTTGCCAAGTGGCGCATAGCCAGCGTGGCACAGTACTTCCGGTCCACCGGTGGCAATCCTGCCAAGACCGCGAGGCTGCTCTCCGAGCGGATCAACACCAGCCTCCGTGACGAGTTTGGTAAGCGTACCATCAAAGAGGTGGTCTCCGGTGAGCGTGCGGAGATCATGGCGCTGCTGACCAAGGACGCGGACGAGAAGGCATCCGAACTGGGCGTGGAGATCATCGACGTGCGGGTCAAGCAGATCGATCTGCCTCCCGAGGTCAGTGAATCGGTCTATGATCGAATGCGTGCCGAGCGTGAGCGTGTGGCCCGCGACCTGCGAGCCAAGGGTGCAGAAGCCGCAGAGCGGATTCGCGCCGATGCCGACCGCCAGCAGACCGTTATCCTCGCTGATGCCTTCAAACAGGCTGAAGAACTCAGAGGTGAGGGCGACGCCAAGGCGGCGGAGACCTACGCCAACGCCTACGATCAGAACCGCGAGTTCTACGCCTTCTACCGCAGTCTTGCTGCCTACCGTGGCGTTTTCCAGGATGGGAACGACATGATGGTGCTGGATCCGAACTCGGAGTTCTTCCAGTACTTCAAGGCGCAACAGGGCCAGTAATGATCGAACCACGAAAAGGGGTTGTTCTGAACATGGACAATCCCTTTTCAGTTTGGGAAAATAGTTGGTCTGTCAAGATGGCTGGGTGATCATCCCGGCCTTTTTTCTGGACAGTGATATGTGGAACGAATTACTGATTGCCCTGGCCCTGGTCATGGTGATCGAAGGTTTTTTACCGTTTCTGAGCCCCGGTGCCATGCGCAACATGATGCGGGCTGCCTCGGAGATGGATGACCGGTCCCTGAGAATCGGCGGGCTTGTCAGCATGATTCTCGGCGTGATCATGCTCTATATAGTGAATTAACGAACAGAATGATGGATAACAAGCACTGGTTGCTGCCTGAAGGCATCGATGAAGTCCTGCCCCCCAATGCCAATGCATTGGAGCATCTACGCAGGAAAATGCTGGACCTCTACAGCAGCTGGGGATATGAGCTGGTCTTTCCGCCTTTCATCGAATACCTGGAGTCCCTGCTCACCGGAACCGGTGGCGACCTGGACATCCAGACCTTCAAGCTGACGGACCAGATTACCGGCCGGACCATGGGTATCCGCGCCGATATCACCCCCCAGGTGGCTCGCATCGATGCACACCAGCTGCGCCGCGACTGCCCGACCCGGCTCTGTTACCTCGGCACGGTGCTGAACACCCGGCCTGATGGTTTCGCCGGCTCCCGCTCACCCCTGCAGATCGGCGCCGAGCTCTATGGCCATGCCGGCGTGGAGAGCGACCTGGAGATCCTCTGCCTGATGCTCGAGACCATGGAGTGTGCAGGTGTGGAGGATGTCTACCTGGACCTCGGTCACGTGGGTATATTCCGGGGATTGGCCGAGCAGGCAGGCCTCGACTCCAGCCAGGAGCTGGCCCTCTTCGATGCCCTGCAGCGCAAGGCGGTGCCGGAGATTGAAGGGCTGGTGGAGAGTTTCGGGATCGATGCGGCTGTGGGCGAGATGCTATGCGCACTCGCCGAGCTCAGCGGCGACGATGCCCTGGAGCAGGGGAGAGAGCGGCTCAAAGCGGCCTCATCTCCGGTACTTGAAGCGATTGCAGAACTGGAACGCCTGGCGGGCAAGCTGGCCGAGCGCCGTCCCGACGTGCCGGTACACTTTGATCTTAGCGAGCTGCGGGGTTACCACTACCACACCGGCGTGGTATTTGCCGCCTTCGCACCCGGCCTGGGCCAAGAGCTGGCCCGTGGCGGCCGCTACGACGAGATAGGCAAGGTGTTTGGTCGGGCACGTCCAGCGCGCGGTTTCAGCGCTGACCTGAAGATGCTCTACCGCCTGAGTGGTACCGTAGATCAGAATTCAGAGACCGGCATCTATGCACCGGCATGTGATGAGCCGGAGCTGATGCAGAAAATAAAAGAATTAAGAGCCCAGGGGCGCCGCGTGGTCTGTGCGCTTCCGGGACAAACCGGTGATGCCCAGACTATGGGCTGTGGGGAGGCCCTGGAAAAACAGGGTGAGGATTGGGTCGTCGTTGCAGTCTCCTGACGACCTGACTAACTACCGCTGACCGCAATGGAAGGCTGAAAGCCGAGGCGGTTAGTCCCCGGTAGCCGTGAGGCCGCACTGCTTGCCCGTCGTGTGCGCAGCGCGCTAGAGGGGAAGCAAAGTAGGCATCCGAACACGGCGTGTAGTCATTGGGAGGCGACAGTGGAGCGGTAACGAGCTTGCGATGTTATCGCGTAGCGGTAAGGTCGTCGACCTGTTGACCGATCGTGCCGAAGCCGTGGTGCGTTTTCAGGGTGGCCATAATGCGGGCCACACCCTGGTCATTGACGGCAAGAAGACCGTCCTGCACCTGATCCCGTCCGGCATCCTGCGTGAGAATGTGCGCTGCCTGATCGGTAACGGCGTGGTGCTCTCTCCCAGTGCGCTGCTGGAAGAGATCGACATGCTGGAAGCCGGCGGTGTGCCTGCCAGCTCCCGCCTGGGTATCAGTGAATCCTGTTCGCTGATCCTGCCCTACCACGTCGCGCTGGACCAGGCTCGTGAGGCTGCCCGTGGCAAGAAGGCTATCGGTACCACCGGTCGTGGCATCGGGCCTGCCTACGAGGACAAGGTCTCTCGTCGCGGTATCCGTTTCGGCGAGATGCTGGATACCGCTCATTTCACCGAGCGTCTGCGCGAGGTGATGGAGTACCACAACTTCGCGCTTGAGCACTACTTCAAGTTCGAAACCGTTGACTACCAGAAGGTGCTGGACGAAGCACTGGAACAGGCCGAACGCCTGCGTCCCATGGTCGAGGATGTCACCGGTACCCTGCATCGCATGCGTGCCGAGGGCAAGAACGTGATGTTCGAAGGCGCCCAGGGCGCACTGCTGGATATCGATCACGGTACCTACCCCTATGTCACCTCATCCAACACCACCGCAGGCGGCGCTGCCTCCGGCAGCGGTGTGGGTCCCCGTTACCTGGATTACATCCTGGGTATCGTCAAGGCATACACCACACGTGTTGGCGCCGGTCCTTTCCCCACCGAACTGTTCGACGAAGTGGGACAGCGCCTGGGTGAGAAGGGCAATGAGTTCGGTGCCACCACCGGTCGTCAGCGCCGCTGCGGTTGGCTCGATACCGTGGCACTGAAACGCTCCCTCGAGGTCAACAGTGTCTCCGGCATGTGCATCACCAAGCTGGACGTTCTGGACGGCATGGAGACCCTGAAGATCTGTACCGCCTACAAGATGAATGGCGAGACCATTGATGTGCCACCGGTGGGCGCCGACGGTTTCGAGAAGTGCGAACCCATCTACATTGAGATGCCCGGCTGGAGCGAATCCACGGTGGGTATCGAGAGCTACGATGATCTGCCGGCAAATGCCCAGGCCTACCTGAAGAAGATCGAAGAGCTCACCAGTACACCCATTGACGTGATCTCTACCGGTCCCGACCGTGCAGAGACCCTTGTGTTGCGTCACCCCTTCGGTAATTGATCGTCTGATCTGAATCCAGGATCGATATAAAAAAGGCCAGTCCCAATCGGGGCTGGCCTTTTTTTGTTGGAGCCCTGCAAACACAGCAATTGAGGCTAGACTCATTATAAGTGGTTGAATTGGAGTGATCTGGGTTTGAGGTGAATCACCATTTGATTAAGCAGGCCTCTGTAAATGAATGGTGTCCGCTTCATTTTTCAAGCTGCAATGTCGGGCTGGAGAAAGGGGAGTGTCGTGAAAAGGATTCTATTTACTATCTTGTTGCTGATGGTGTCGATACTCTCATACGCCCAAGACAAGACAATCACCATCTGCAGCTATGAATGGCCTCCTCATCACGGTACCACGATGATGAATGAAGGCTACACGGCACAAATAATAAGGGAGATATTTGAGACGAGAGGCTATCGTGTAAACAAGATGTTTCTACCTTGGGCGCGGGCCCAGTCCTATGCCAAGGAGGGAAAAAAATGTGATGCCATTACCGAGATCTATTTCAACGAACCGCGGCTTGAGTTCTATTGGTACGGCATGCCCTACACGGTTCACGAGGTTTACCTGATCGGACTGAAGACCAATCCTGAAAATGACTACGATTCACTGCGTGATCTTGCGCAGTATATCTTTGGCCACAACCGGGCCGGTTCGTTATCCAAAGAGTTTGATGCCGCCGACTTCCTGCAGAAGCAGGAAACCGACGGTTACAAGAATGGCATCGAGATGTTGTTGAACAATAGAATCTATTTCTTTGTCAGTGCGAAGTCTGTGGCATTTTACGAGGCTGGAAAGCTGGGCGGGCGTGACAAAATCAAGACGGTTGATGAGCCCCTGCAGCGGCAATACGTCCATATGGCATTTTCCAAGAAAAATCCGGACAACCTATTCAGACTGCAGGATTATAACGAGGGGCTCTACATGCTGCTCAGAAGCGGTCGGTACAAGGAGATCATGAGAGAACACAGAATAGAATGAGTTACCTGGTGGTTTTCTATACTTAATGAATGAAAATCAGCAGCCACTTGAGGGAGGGTTTGACATGATGCGGAAACTAACAAGCTTTTTATTTGTGTTTCTCATGTGCGCTGGCCTTGCTGTGGCTGGGGAGAATGCCCCTTTCAAGCTCAACATTACCCTGACAGCGCCTCTCGGTACCCCGGAGCGGCAGGGTTTTCTTGATCTGTTGGTGACGGAGATGCTGCACCGGGTAGGCCGTGTCCCAGATTTCGAGTTTGCCCACGAGGAACGCGGACTGCGCGCCCTGGATCAGGGGCTTGATGACGGCAATCTTCCCCGGGTGGCAGGACTGGAGAAGATCTACCCAAACATACGGCAGGTACCCGGCAAGGTGATGGATTTCAACTTCCAGGTCTTTTCCAAGAATCCTGATGTTGTCATCGATGGCTGGGAGAGCTTGCGGGACTACGACGTGGCCTTCGTGACAGGGTGGAAGATCCTGGAGCAAAACGTAAAGGCACGCTCCATCACCAAGGTCGACACTTCGGATCAGCTGTTCTCACTGCTTGGCCGGGATCGAACCCAGCTGGTTATCTACGAGAAGTGGCAGGGACTGGAACTGATCAACAAGCTTGGATTGAAGGGAATCGTGGCACTGGAGCCACCACTTATAACCAAGGAGGTTTTCCTGTACGTGAACAAGCGCCATGAGGAGTTGATTCCGAATCTGGAACAGGCACTGGAGCAGATGAAGGAAGATGGCAGCTACCAGCGTATCGAAGACAAGACTCTGGGGCCGTTGCTGAAACCCTGATGGTTGATTGAATGGCAGTGCATATTATAAAGAACCGCATCGCACGCAGGTTGGTGTTGAGTGTGCTGCTGGCCAGCTTCGCCATCACGTTGGCGACCACCGCGCTGCAACTCCGCAATGACTACATCACGTCCGTCAAGCAGATCGAGGATAACTTTCATTTCATTGGTTCAGATGCCCTGGGTAGCCTGGTAGAGAGTGTTTGGGTCATGAACCGTAAACAGATACAGCTTCAACTCGAGGGTCTGGTCAACCTGCCTGATATTGAGCACTTGGTGATTCTGGTCGACGGGCAGGCTGCCTGGCAGGCAGGTCAGCAGACTTCGGCTGAAGTCCTGACTGCCTCCTTTCCCTTGCTGCACAGATATCGTGATCAGCATATGCCCCTTGGCGAGTTGAAGGTGACCGCCGGTCTGGACAAACTCTACGCGCGTCTCTGGGAGCGCCGGAAAGATCCTGCTGGCCAATGCCTTCGAGATTTTCCTTGTGGCAGGCCTGGTGCTGTTTCTATTTCATTTCCTGGTCAGCCTGCCTTTGGGGCGAATTAGCACCTACCTGAGCGAACTGGATCTGGAAAAGGAGGAACTGCCTCCGCTTGAGACGAGAACATCTTTTGCACTGAATAGGGAGGATGAGTTCGACCAGGTCGGTGATGTCATTAATGCCATGACAGAAAAGCTCTCATTGTCTCACAGGGAGCTGGAGAAAAAGGTCGAGGAACGTACCGCGAGACTTCGTGAGAGCGAGACATTTCTCAATGACACCGGGCGGGTGGCCAAAATGGGTGGCTGGGAAGTCGACGTGGCTACCAAGGAGGTTCGCTGGACCACCGAGACTTATCGTATTCACGAGGTACCCGAAGACTACAAGCCGCCACTGGATGAGGCGATCAACTTCTTTCATCCTGACGATAGTGAAAAATTGACCAAGGCCATAGAGCAGGCGATGGATAAAGGCATGCCCTACGATATGGAGATCAGGTTCATCACCGCAAAGGGCAGGCAGTTGTGGACAAGAACGATCTGTGCACCGGAAGTGGTCGATGGAAAAACAGTGAAGCTGAAAGGAATGTTCCAGGACATCACTGAGCGCAAGCAGGCTGAAGAGAGGGCAACGCGTCTTGGGCGGATCGTTGAACGCTCACTCAACGAGATTTATGTGTTCGAGTCAGAGTCGCCCAAATTCATCGAGGTCAATCACGGTGCCCGCGCCAGCCTGGGCTTCAGCATGGAAGAGCTTCGCAGTCTGACGCCCCTCGATATCAAGCCCGAGTTCACTCCCGAGAGCTTTGAAGAAGCTATCAGTCCCCTGCGCCTTGGAGATAAAGAGATTATCGTTTTCGAAACAGTACATCAGCGCAAGGACGGCTCTCTTTACAACGTGGAAGTTCACTTACAGCTGATGTTCGAAGAGACCCCTCCTGTCTTCGTTGCCATTATCCAGGACACCACAGAACGCAAGCGTATGCAGTCCATGATGGTGCAGACGGAGAAGATGATGTCGGTGGGTGCTCTGGCGGCAGGAATGGCACATGAACTGAACAATTCTTTGGGCGGCATCCTGCAGGGGATACAGAATGTTCAGCGCAGGATAAAGCCTGATCTCGAAAAGAACCAGGAAATCGCCCGTGAACTGGGGGGTCGACCTGGAAAAAGTGTGCACCTACTTCGATCAACGAGGGATAGTCAATTTCATGCGCGGGGCACGAGAGTCTGGAGAACGGGCAGCGGCTATCGTTGATAACATGCTTCAATTCGCCCGAAAGGCCGAATCGAAGTTGCATTCTGAACACCTGGGGCAGTTGGTTGAACAGGCCCTGGAACTGGCCGCGGTGGACTATGACCTCAAAAAAAATACGATTTTCGCGGAATCGAAATTGTCAGGGAAGGCGGTTTCGGATAATAAGTGCAATTGGTAGTTGAAGGGCCAGCTGGTAGAGTCGGCGCTTCTCCCGACCAAGAGACGAAGCACTTATGAGCTAC